>JANNWU010000451.1:0-12408 GCA_031408755.1 Gemmatimonadaceae bacterium
GCTGTTTGTCGCCCCAAATAGTGCGCAACATGCTGGGCCACGGTTTCGTGATTGTCAGCAGTCCACCACCAACCGGAATTGGCTGCGCATCCTTATCGACAAGTGCAATACTGTAACCCGGCAACGGATGCGTCGCGCTGCCTGGTTTCGTCTCTGTCGTGCCGGGCAGCGGTGAAATAACGATTGCACCCGTTTCCGTCTGCCACCACGTATCAACAATTGGGCACCGTGCTTGGCCGATCACGCGGTGATACCACATCCACGCTTCGGGGTTGATTGGTTCGCCAACGGAGCCGAGCAAGCGCAGTCGCGACAGATCATGTGCGTTCGGATGTGCTTCGCCCCACTTCATGAAAGCGCGAATGGCGGTTGGCGCCGTGTAGAAAATCGTCACGCCGTGGCGTGCACACATCTCCCACATCCGATTGCGATCCGGCCAATCTGGCGCGCCTTCGTACAACATGCATGTCGCGCCGTTCGCCAGCGGACCGTAGACGACGTACGAATGTCCGGTGACCCAACCAACATCGGCAGTACACCAAAAGACGTCGTCGTCCTTTAGGTCAAATACGAGCTTGGCGGTGGTCGTCACAGCCGTGAGATAGCCACCGGTGCTGTGCACAATGCCTTTAGGTTTGCCAGTGGTGCCGGAGGTGTACAGAATGAACAGCGGATCTTCGGCATCCATCACGGCTGGCTCGCACGTGAGCGGTGCATCTTGCATCAATCGATGCCACCATGCGTCGCGCCCGTCCTGCATGCGCGCAAAACTCTCATCACCCATGCCGCCAGCACGACGTTGCACCACCACGCAATGCTCAATACTCGGCGTGTCTTGCATGGCTGCGTCGGCGTTACGCTTGAGCGGAACAACTTGGCCGCGCCGAAATCCGCCGTCGGCTGTGACGAGCACACGACACTGTGAATCATTGATGCGATCGCGCAACGATTCGGGGCTGAATCCACCGAAGACAACGTTGTGAATCGCGCCAATTCGCGCGCACGCTAACATCGCGATCGCCGCTTCCGGAATCATCGGCAGATAGATCGCTACACGATCACCTTTGTTCACGCCGAGGCTGCGCAGGACGTTGGCGAACTTGTTTACGTCGCAGTAGAGCTGCCAGTACGTCAGCGTGCGTTGATCACCCGGTTCGCCCTCAAAAATAATCGCGGCTTTGTTGCGCGTCGCACCGCGAATGTGCCGGTCCAGGCAGTTTGTGCTGACGTTGATTTGTCCGTCGCGAAACCACGTCGCGAACGGCGGCTCCCATTCCAGTCCTTTGGTGAACGGCGTGAGCCACTCCAACTCGCGCGCCTTCGCGACCCAGAACGCTTCTGGATCTGCGGCCGCCTCGCGCTGCAGCGCTTCATCGCGCACGTGAGCGGCGGCTCGGAACGAGTCTGGCGGGGCGAAGCGGCGAGTCTCAGTGAGCAGCGCGTCGATCTCGGACATGTGGTCGTTGGGGCGGCAGGAACGGGAAGGGCGGTGAGCGGCTGCGGAGCGGTCAGTTTGCAGCGCCGCGACGAGCGAGGCAACCGGCACCATATCGAACGGAGTCGCGAGGACAGTTAGCTTGGCGCGATGACTTTGCCGAACCCCGCCGTTGGAATCACCAGCAAGCCGCCCGTTGTCGAAACGGTCGAGCTTGTCAGGCGTTTCGGTCGCAGGCGAGCTGTGGACGGCGTGAGCCTTCGGATTCATGCGGGAGAATGCATTGCCCTCTTCGGACCGAATGGCGCTGGAAAGACTACGCTGCTCCGACTTTTGGCTGGCCTGCTGCGCCCATCAAACGGATCAGTTCGCCTCATGGGCACGCCGCTCGGCAAGGATTCCACGACAGCTCGTGGGCAGGTTGGCCTGATCAGTCATCAGAGCATGCTCTACGATGTGTTGACCGTTTCCGAGAATGTGACGTTTGCCGCGCAACTGCACGGCGTTTCTGATGTGGAAGGGTCCACCAAAGCCGCGCTCGCTAAACTCGGCCTTCAAGGGCGGGAGTTGACGCCGGTTCGTTCTCTCAGTCGAGGTTGGCAACAACGGGTGTCGATTGCCAAGTCGATTGTGCATGTCCCGGCACTGCTCCTTTTGGATGAGCCATACACCGGACTGGATGCAGCTGGAGCGCGAGCATTGACTCAACTGTTGCTGTCATTGCGGAATGATGGCGCAGCACTGGCGCTAGTAACGCATCAGATTGGCGAAGGTTTGGCTCTGGCGACACATGCCGCGATCATGCTCGATGGCCGGCTGAAACGGTACGAAAGCACCGATGGGCTCGATGCCGTTGAGTATGCGGAGTCGTACCGATCGCTCGCACTTCAGGTGGCGACGTGACCAGCAAATCCGCGCCCGGGACCCTCGCGGTCGCCTTCATGATCGCGCGTAAGGATCTCGCGATCGAGTATCGCACTCGAAGCGCGTTTTTCGCGTCGCTGGTGTTCTCGCTGCTTGGCGTGAGCATTTTTTACATGGTCTGGGATCCCACCGCCGTGAGACCTATCGACGTGGCGCCTGGCGTACTGTGGACCATTTTCGCGTTCGCCGGAATGTTGGGACTGCACCGAGCTTTCAGTCTGGAGCTGCAAACACGGGCGATGGACGCGTTGCTGTTGGCGCCAATCAGCCGAGAATCGATTTTTCTCGGGAAGGCGCTCGCGAATCTGGTGTACGTGTCGTCGGTGTTGGCGATCACGATTCCGGCGGTAGTGATTTTCTACAATCTGGAGTTTGGTAGCAGTCTTTTGATTCTCGGCGGGATCGGAATTCTTGCGGCCGTTGGTCTTGTGACGGTTGGCACTCTTTTTAGCTCGATGACGGTGCACACGAGGTTTGCCGAACTGCTCCTGCCCATGTTGGCGCTGCCGTTCTTCATCCCTGTGGTGGTACCAGCGGCGCAGGCGTCTGCCAAGCTCCTCGTTGGCGCATCGCTGGCTACCGTCATGCCGTGGATTCAGGTGTTGGTGGCATTCGACATCATGTTTGGGGTGGCATGTGTGCTGGCGTTTCCGTTCACTATTGAGGACTAACGGCGCTCTGCCAACGTTCCGCGTAACGTTCTGTACTTGCGGACGGCGTGCTTTGCGCGCCGATTCATCTGAGTCACCTCTCTCCGCTTCGTTTTATGTCTGATTCCGTCGCGCGACCAATGCCGTCGATAGGCACAGCTCGCATAACTCCCGATTCAAAGCCCGTTTTTGACTGGCTGTTGGCGTTCGCGATTGTCGCGGTAGCGGCAGTCATGGCGCGTGCGATTTGGTTTACGCCCCCCGAAGCGCTGCAGGGCGACGCGCAGAAAATTTTCTATATCCACGTTCCAGCCGCGGTTGTCGGGTTGTATCTCGCGTGCCCGTTGGTAGCGATTGGCGGTGCGATGTATCTCTGGCTTCGCGATGACCGGCTCGATCGACTTGCCGAGAGTTCAGCGGAACTGGGGTTGGTGTTTTTGAGCATCGTGCTTGTAACTGGTCCGCTGTGGGGTAAGCCGATCTGGGGAACGTGGTGGACATGGGATGCACGACTCACCAGCACGCTCTTCCTCTGGTTCATTCTGCTCGGCTACACGGTGTTGCGCGATGCGATTGAAGATCGGCAGCAGCGCGCGCGGTACTCAGCAGTGCTTGGCATTCTCGCGTCGCTGTTGGTGCCATTCATTCACCTGAGCGTTCGGTTATTCCGAACCATGCATCCGCAGCCAATTGTTTTGGCACCCGAGAAGCCGAAGTTGAGCGCTGAGATGGGGCTGACACTCGCGCTCGCATTCACTGCATTCATTTTGGCATTCTTTGTGTTGTTGCGAGGTCGCCTACGCTTCGCGGCGATGCGCGACCGCGTTGAGGCAATTGAATCTGGAGATCAATGATGCCGCAGAATTCGGGATACATGATTGCGTCGTACGTCGCGGTGGCGGTGATACTTGGTGGCTATGTGCTGAGCCTCATCGCGCGCGCGCGTGCCATCGCGCGACGTGGGGCGGCAGTCAACACCATCGCCCGTTCGTGACGCGCGCTTGCCGGTTGTCGCAGGCGCAATGATCGCAGCGCGCGGTGCCGAACTCGCGCGTCCACTGCTTGGGGCGACGATCGTTGTGACACGAGCCGCCGCGCGCGCGGAGCAGCTCGTGTCGCCGTTGGAAGCGCTGGGCGCCGAGGTGCTGGTGTATGCCGCGACGCGCGTGGTGTTACACGATCAGCACGCACTACTGAGCGCAACCCGATCGCTGGCGCGCTACGACTGGGTGGTGTTTACAAGCGCAACCAGCGTTGCGCTGACTTTCGATGCGGCATCGCAAAACGGTGTTACGATCGTGGACTGGGCGCATACTCGCATCGCTGCCGTTGGTACCGCTACCGCCAGTGCGTTGCTCGAGCGCGGCGCAAACGTGCAGTTAGTGCCTGAGCGATTCGTTGCCGAGTCGTTGCTTGATGCATTTCGGGCGCAGGTGGACTTGGCTGGGGCAATGGTGCTCTATCCGACCGCGTCTGGCGCGCGAGCCGTTATCACTGATGGATTGCGCGCACTTGGTGCGACGGTCGACCGTATTGACGCCTACGAGAGCGTCGCGAGCGACAACGACATCTCGGCCGTGCTGCATGCACTGCGCGATGGTCGTGTGAACGCCGTGACGCTGACGGCGACCAGCGCGGTTGACGCGTGGGTCAACGCGATGATGCCGTTGCATACTGCGGCTGATGTTGTTTCCATTGGACCCATTACAACGCAGGCGGCGCGCGCTGCAGGGCTGCGCGTGGCTGCAGAAGCGATGCCATCTACCGTAGATGGTGTTGTTGATGCCGTGGTACGCATGTACAGCGCGCAGCGTGCTGGTACCTCACGCGAAATTTCGAACTCATGACGACAGAAATGCGACCATTGATGATCGGGACACGTTCGTCTGCGCTGGCGCTCGCGCAGGCGCACCAAGTGCAGGCTGAACTCGCCGCGCTTGGCGTTGAGAGCGAATTGAAAACGTATACCACCATTGGTGATCGTCGCTTGGATGTGGCGCTAACGGCGATTGGGAGCAAGGGGCTGTTTACCGAAGAGCTTGAGCGCGATCTGCGCGATGGTGTGACCGATCTGTGCGTGCATTCACTCAAGGATCTGCCCACGGAAGATCCGATGGGGCTGACGGTCATTGCGCAGTTGCCGCGCGAAGATTCACGCGATGCGTTAGTGGTGCGCGAGGATGTGACGGGTGCGCTGCTGCATGAGCTGCCGCACGGCGCGATCATCGGTACGTCCAGTCTCCGCCGCCGCGCTCAGCTGAAAGCGTTGCGACCGGACTGCACGGTGGTGGATCTGCGCGGGAACGTTGGCACGCGGCTGAGTAAGCTCGACAACGGCTTGTGTCACGCTGCCATTCTTGCCGCAGCGGGATTGAATCGCCTGAACTTGAGTTCGCGAATTCGCAGTTTTTTGAGTGCGCCGGAGTGGCTGTCTGCGGCTGGGCAGGGGGCGATTGCGATTCAGGTGCGCGATGACGACGCGGAGGTTTCAGCAGTTGTCCGTCGGCTCAATCACGCGCCCACAATGGATGCAACGAGCTGCGAGCGCGCGTTTCTCGCCGCGCTCGATGGTGGCTGCCAAGTGCCGATTGGTGCACTGATGACAACAAGCGAGAACGGCCAGCGCACCTTGCATGGATTAGTCGCTGGCTTGGACGGCTCGCCGATGTTGCGCGCAAGTATCGCCGTTGGTAACGATGTGATTGCAACTGGCCGAGCGTTGGCTGCGCAGCTCACCGCGTCTGGCGCGGCGGAGATTCTGGCGGAAGCGCGCGCGGTTGGTGCTGCGTCTCGCGAGCCGAGTTAAGCAATGCACGCGCAGCATTTCTTCAGCGATTTCATGTAACTCATATGCCCACGTCAATGAGCAGCATTTTTCCGGCAGCCAGCGAGACCGCAAATACAGGTGCTGTCTTTCCGCAAGTTCGGTTGCGCCGACTCCGTCAGTCGCCGGCCATGCGATCGCTCGTGCGCGAGACACACTTGCATCCGTCGCAGTTTATTCTGCCGCTGTTTGTGCGACCCGGCGTTGGTATTCGCCAACCTGTATCGTCCATGCCTGGATGCGCGCAAACGTCAGTGGATGAGTGTGTGCTCGACGCGCAGGCCGCTGCAGCTGCTGGTGTTGGCGGGGTGATTTTGTTTGGAATTCCGGCACAGAAAGACGCGATTGGATCTGGCGCTGATGATCCTCGCGGTCCAGTGGCCGAAGCGGTGCGCGCAATTAAAGAGGCGGTGCCGCAGCTGTTGGTAATTACCGATGTGTGCATGTGCGAGTACACCGATCACGGACACTGCGGGCTGCTCGATGGCGACGACGTCGACAACGACGCAACGCTCGATCTGTTGGCGCGCGAGGCGGTGATGCACGCTGATGCTGGTGCAGATATCATTGCGCCGAGTGACATGATGGACGGGCGGGTTGGTGCAATCAGAATTGCGCTTGATCTAGCCGGTCATGCGCACGTGCCGATCATGTCGTACGCCGCGAAGTACTCAAGCGCGTTCTACGGTCCATTTCGCGAAGCAGCCGAGAGTACGCCCGCATTCGGCGATCGCCGCAGCTATCAGATGGATCCGGCAAATGGTGATGAAGCGCTGCGCGAAGTGGCGCAGGATATTGCGGAAGGCGCCGACATCATCATGGTGAAGCCCGCCGGTGCATATCTGGATATCATCCGCCGCGTGAAAGACGCGACGCGGATGCCGGTGGCTGCATACCAAGTGAGCGGAGAGTACGCGATGATTCACGCGGCGGCTGAGCGCGGCTGGATCGATCTTGAGCGTGCAATGCTCGAAAGCTTGATCTCGATCAAGCGAGCGGGTGCGGATATCATCTTGACGTACTTCGCTGTGACCGCGGCTCGTGCGCTTGGCGCGTCACGGTGACGGAAGCGCCCTTCCGGGTGTCGCTATGCTAATGCAGCACCGGGGCGCACGAGCCGCCGGACCACTTCGCTCTCGACGCGTACATGTTCAATCCTTGGCACGACCTTCCGCCCGGCGATAAGCCACCGGAGCACGTTACCGCAGTGATCGAGATTCCGGCGAAGAGCCGGAACAAGTATGAATTGGATAAGCACACCGGCCTGCTCAAACTGGATCGCGTGTTGTATTCCGCGGTGCACTATCCCGGTGACTACGGCTTTATCCCTCGGACGCTGCACGAGGATAATGATCCACTCGACATCATCATTCGGATCAACGAACCCACCTTTCCTGGCTGCCAGATCGACGCGCGGCCGGTGGGCGTGCTGAAGATGCTCGATAAGGGCGAGCCAGACGACAAGGTGCTGGCGGTACCGATGCACGATCCGATTCACGACGAGGTGCACGATCTCGCCGACCTACCGAGCCATTTTTTGCGCGAAGTTGAGCACTTCTTCAAGATCTACAAAGATCTTGAGGGCAAGCGGGTCGAGATCATTGGCTGGTTTGATGCCGCAGAAGCGATGCGTATCATCAACCAAAGCATCGATCGATATGACGCGAAGTACGGCGCAGGGTCAACGAGCGTCTGAACTGGATCTGCGGGTGTGCAGACGTTTTCGCTTCCAAGCCTGAGTTTGCTTCCGATCGGAATCGCGCCCAGCAAATGCATTTACTCGGGCTCGCTATGGCGTTTAAAAGCTGTAGCGAGCTGGGCTAAAAATGTGACCGTTCTAATGGGCACGCAGTATGCACCTATGCAATCCCGTCGGATCACCCCTTCGGCAGCTCTGCCCCTTCGGCTGCCCAACCGACGCTCGGATCACGAAATCCTCAGGAGCCTCATATGATTCGCACTTCACGTTTTGCTCTCATCGCCGCGGCCCTTGTTGCCGCCGGCTGCGCGTCTGATGGAACGACGAGCCCGACCATTGAAGTTCGGCCGATCGAAGCACGTTTAGCTGCAACTGCAGATGTGCAATCTGCAAGCATCACCGATCCGAGCGTGACGGTACGGATCGCGGTCGTGAGCAGCTTGACCGAGATCGTGACTGGTGGACAGTGCGCGCAGATCATTGAAGCGCGCTTGCCGGCTGCGACAACGTGGACTGATGTGACGTCGAAGAGCGCTGTGTGCTCGACTATCGCGTTGGTCGTGTCGCCGGGTGCTACGGCGAACATCACTGGAACGGCCGATCAGGCCGCAGTTCGCTTGGTAGCAAATGGTTCGAAGACTGTTGTCCTTCGCGCGCGCCATTCGCTGGTTGGTTCAACGCAGACGTACACGTTGCAGACAAACGAAGTAACGTGGACCATGCAGTAACCGCCAGACAGTTCTGATTGTACGATGGGAAGCGGGGCGGCCTCCAAACATTGGAGACCGCCCCGCTTTTCCTTTCATTCTGTAGTCCTTTCTCGTTCTCGCTAATCCGCGTTGAGCATCAGCGTGCGATAAATCATCGCCGCAGCAACCGCGCCAACAATCGGTGCGGCCAAGTACAACGCCAATCCTTCGAATACGCCGGTCGCGATCATCGGCCCAATTGTACGCGCCGGATTCATGCTGCCGCCGGTGAGCGGGCCAATTCCTAAAATGCCCACGGTGAACGCGATGCCAACCGCCAAGCCACCGATTTTGGGGCCTTTGCTATCGACCGCGGTGCCCATCACCGCTGTCATTAAAATGGCAGTCGCAATCGCCTCAAGTGCAAAGGCTTGTCCCGTTGTCACATCAAGCGACACCATCTGCCGCGTACCGCGCGACGCTTCCCACAGCGCCGCAGGAAAGAGCGCCTTCAGGCTGAACGCGGCAGTGATTGCACCCGTGAACTGCCCGAGAATGAACGTGCCAGCTTGGACCGGTGAAATACGTCCGCTGACAAGAAGCCCTAGCGACACGGCCGGATTGAAGTTGCCGCTGATCTTCATCAATGCACTGACCATCACAAAGAGCACCAGGCCATGTGCCAGTGCGACTTCGACGAGTCCAGCACCTGCGTCAGCGTTCCGGGTCTGCATGATGGCGGCGCCACCAATGAACGTCAGCGCAAAGGTGCCGAGGAACTCGGCAACGAACTCGCGTGCAGCTTTCATGATCGTGTAACTCCAGGGTCTAATGAGTCCGTCAAGATAGACGGTTAGCCCCAAGAGTTCTATGCAGCTGGGTTCGTTAGTTCGGCGCTCGGAAGAGCAGCGAAGCGTTGATGCCGCCAAATCCGAAGGAATTGGACATCACGACGTTCAACGGTGTCGACACGCCACCCCGTGGTACGTGACGCACCGCACAGCTCGCGTCTGCGTTTTCAAGATTTACCGTCGCAGGCGCGCGTCCGTCGTGCATGGCGAGCATGCAAATGACAGCCTCCATTGCACCGCTCGCACCAAGCGCGTGTCCATGATAGCCCTTCGTGCCACTGACCCACACGTCATTGAGTGAATCGCCGAATACCGTGCGCATCGCCTCAACTTCCGTGGGATCATTGAGTGGCGTCGCACTGGCATGCGCGTTGATGTAACTCACCTCATGCGCTTGCACGTCTGCGCGATCGAGAGCCTGCTGCATTGCACGCGCGGCCTGCGCACCACCCGGAAGTGGCGCGGTCATATGATGCGCGTCGCTTGTCGTGCCAAAACCAACGATTTCGCCGTAGATCCGCGCGCCTCGTGCGATGGCGCGAGTGCGCTCTTCAAGAATGAGCGCAGCACCGCCTTCGCCCATGACGAAACCATCACGTTCGGCATCAAACGGCCTACTCGCTCGCGCGGGATCGTCATTGCGTGTTGACATTGCACGAATCAGCGCGAACGCGCCGAAACACAACGGTGCCAAGGGCGCTTCCGCACCGCCACCTATCATCACTTCGGCATACCCATCGCGCACCTGTCGAAACGCTTCTCCAATGGCAATCGCACCTGATGCGCAGCTCATTGAGTTGGTCGAGTTGGGACCGTGCGCGCCGGTTTCAATCGCGATGTTACAGCTTGACGCGCCACCGAACACCGCCAGCGCGAGCGTCGCATCAACGGCGCGCAATCCACCGACCAGATAGCGGCCGAGCTGCTCTTCTGCGTATCCAACGCCGGCCAGTGCTGTGCCCATCATGACGCCGACTGATTCACGCGATTCTTGCCGAAGATCAATGCCGGCGTCTGCGATCGCCATGTTGGCGGCGATGACGCTAAACTGACCGAAGCGATCAAGACGCTTTACGCGTTTGGCTTCAAGATGATCGTCGGCGTTGAAGTCGTTGACTTGCGCGGCGATATGCGTGCGAAACGGGCTGGGATCAAATCGTGTCAGCGTCCCCACCGCGGAGTGCTCGGCGCGCAGTGACGCGCGCAACGCATCAAGTCCAATACCGATTGGTGTGATTGCGCCAAGTCCAGTAACGACAACGCGTCGAGGGGTGTGCATCAATGACTCAGCAAAAGGAATTCATCTGTTACGCATGACTTTCAGCTGCGCGTGCGAGACCTGCCAGCGTGCGCGATGCAATACCGTGAATGAACACCGGTCCAATCACCGCCATTGCTGCGATGCGTCCGACAAGCGGCCACCACGGGCCATCCCACGCGTGCACGATACGCACATGCGTGATACTCGGATCTTCGCGCCGTAAAAACTGCCATTCCACTTCCATGCCGGAAGTAATGCCTTGTACATGCTTAAATCGGATATGTGGCACCGTTGGGTCGACTGACATTTCCGATAACCACCACGTGGGCCAATTAAGCGGACCGCCAAAGGGTCGGTCTGCACTCATTTCGACGAGCCCGCCACCATCGCGTGCCTGATTGCGAAAGTTCACAAAACGGTAGTGCGGCAGATGCGCGGGCCACTTCAGCACGTCCTTCGCAATATCAAACATCACGTCACGCGGCGCACGCACTGTTTGCTCGTCGACCACCATCATATGCCGCGACATTGGCATCGGGCCAAGGCGGTATGGTGAGCGAACTTTCGGTGGTGCGGGATCGGTCATTGCGATGCGTTGTAGAAGAAGTGCGATGCGAGCGAGGTGCCAAACCAAAACTGTACGGCGATAGTCATTCGCACCGCTGGCGACGGCATACTCAGCCGGTGTGCGACGGATTCCAATCCGCCGTCACGCGCCAGCCGAGCATCGAACGAACACGAGGAACAACGCCGGTTGCTTGCTGAACAATTACGCGGAGTTCGTCAGGAATGAATCCCCGCAGAACGCTCACCACACCATCGTGGCGACTCACGGGATGAAATCCCAAGGGAAAACTGGTGAGCCACAAGCCAGCGGCTGCAATCCAACTTCGACGCAAATCACTGATGACAACAGCGTGTCGCGCGATGCGATTGAGCTCCGTAATCACTGCGGGAAGTTGATCGGGAGAAAAGTGATGCACGACCTGTGCGGCAATCACAAGGTCTGCGCCCGCAGTTGGCAGTGGCAGCGCGAAGATTGAAGCGCAAATGAAGTAACTGCCGCGCAATCGCACTTTGGGAGCGAGCGACTCCGCCACGTCGACAGCAAACGGTCGCGGGCGCCGGCCCGTTTCGCGCAGCGCGGCGCAGACAGCATCAAGTACGTCGCCGGTACCGGCGCCCACATCAACAACCACCGGTGACTCTGGCAAACGTTTGGCAATTGAGCGTACCTGCTCGACAACCGCGCGCGTGCCACCGAACAGTAGGTTCGCGCGCGCGATATCAGTGTGCGAGCGTGCAACGAGCGCCGGCGCCGTGCTAGGGTCGTCCAGCACCTCGTGGCCCATACGTCGATTGGGAATCAGAAAGCCCACGTCGATGCAATTAGCGTGTCAACGACGCGTAGCCGCCGCGATAGTACAACAGCGGCTGCAAGTCGCGCGCAGTTCCGGCTTCCACGCTACCGATCAGAATTGAATGATCGCCCTGCGGTAAGCATGCAGTGACGGTGCACTCAACAGCGGCGAGTGTATCGTCGAGCAGCGCAACACCGGTGATTCCACGCGTGAATCCGACACCATCGAAACGGTCACCGTCTTTGCTAGAGAAGCGACGTGATAGCGCTTCTTGATCGGCGGCGAGAATATTGATCGCGAACCGTTCCGCGTGCTGAATCACCGGCCAGACAGATGCTTTGTGATCGATGCAGACAATCACCAGCGGTGGATCAAGCGAGAGGGACGAAAACGCACTCACCGTCATTCCATGATCGCGCCCTTCGGCGTCTGTCGTTGTGACGATTGTAACACCAGAGGCGAAGCGGCCGAGGACGGCGCGAAAAAGATCTTTATCGATTGGCATAGTTCAGGCGGTGTGGCGTGAAGGGCGCCAGCTTCGCGGATTGAGAAAATTGAGAAGGAACGACGGACGAAGTACTGCGGTGGCTGGGACAAAATCGCCGGTGACGCCGATCAGTAGATCGGCTAAATCACGTCGCGATCCAAGGACTCGCGCCGCGTGATTCATGAGCATCGGTGAGCCAACGGCTGCAGCGATAACGCGTTCGACAA
>JANNWU010000452.1:0-6204 GCA_031408755.1 Gemmatimonadaceae bacterium
GTGGTGGAGAAGCAGCTCGCGGCTGAAGGTCTCACGCGCGACTCGCTGGGCCGCGAAGCGTTTGTGAAACGCACGGAGCAATTTGTAGAAACAACCGGTGGCGAGATTCTCAATCAGTTGAAAGCGATTGGGTCGAGCGCCGATTGGACACGCACTGCTTACACGCTTTCGCCGCCGCTGTCAGAAGCTGTGACGGAAGCGTTTGTGCGGTTGTTTGAAGATGGATTGGTGTATCGCGGCCACCGCGTGATTCACTGGTGTCCGCGCTGCCTCACATCCTTGAGCGATGAGGAAGCGGAGTTCAACGACACGCAGGGCGCGATGTATCACATTCGCTATCTGATGGCGGATGATCCGACGCGCAGCATTACCGTGGCAACAACGCGTCCTGAGACGTTGTTGGGCGACGTAGCCGTGGCAGTGAACCCCACCGACGAGCGATACGCTGATCTGGTTGGCAAGCAGTTGGTGCTGCCATTGAACGGTGTGCGTATTCCGGTAATTGCCGACGACTACACCGACGCCGCTTTTGGCACCGGCGCGGTGAAAATCACGCCAGCGCATGATCCGAACGACTTTGAAGTAGGCATGCGACATAAGCTCGCAACGCCGATCATCATGGACGCCGAAGCGCGCATGAATGGCGCCGGCGATGCCGTGGATCGCGTGCCGCCGGAGCTTCGTGGTGTCGATCGCTTTGAGGCGCGGGAACGCATTGTGAATATGCTGCGCGACGGTGGCGCATTGGTGAAAGTGGTGCCTCACGCACATGCAGTGCGCCACTGCTATCGCTGCGACACCGTGGTAGAGCCGCGCTTGAGCGATCAATGGTTTGTGAAAATGGCACCGCTGGCGAAACCGGCGTTAGAAGCAGTACGCAGCGGTCGCATTCGCATTCTGCCGGAACGTTGGGAAGCAGTTTACATCAATTGGTTGGAAGGCATCCGCGATTGGAATATCTCGCGACAGTTGTGGTGGGGTCACCGCGTGCCGGTGTACTACTGCGATATGTGTGGCGCAGCTCCGCGCGCGTCGCGTACTCCGATCGCAATTTGTGAAGAATGCGGTGCAGCCGCACGTCAAGACAACGACGTGCTCGACACATGGTTCTCGAGCTGGCTCTGGCCCATCTCGACACTCGGCTGGCCCAACGCGCAATCCGCAGATCTAAAGGCGTTTTATCCGGGCGATGTGCTGGTGACGGCACCAGAGATTCTGTTCTTCTGGGTGTCACGCATGATCATGTCGGGCTACTATTTCATGGGTGATGCGCCATATCACACGGTGTATCTGCACGGCACTGTGCGCGACATGCAGCATCGTAAAATGTCCAAGTCGCTGGGCAATGGCATCGACCCGATGGATGTGGTGCGCTTGTACGGCGCCGATGCTCTGCGCTGGACAATGATCGCTGGCATGGGATTGGGCGTGGATGTGCTGCTCGATCCCACAGACTTGGACAAAAGCTTTGCCCCGGGCCGAAATTTCGGTACAAAGCTGTGGAATATTGGACGGTTTCTGCTGACTAAAGTTGGCAGCGATCCAGTGATGCCGTTATCGAGCATCGCGCCTGATTCGCTGACGATTGCAGACCGGTGGATTCTCGATCGGTTGGATGCTGCAATCAACGAATCGAACATTGCGCTTGGACCGGTGCGTCCGGGGCCGAGTGGCGCGTGGACCGACGCAGAGCGCAACGCTGGGATGCGGTTGGATGCGTACGCCGATGCCGCGCGTCGCTTTGTGTGGAACGAGTTGGCCGACTGGTATCTGGAAACGGTAAAGCCGCGTTTGACAGCCGGTGGCGCTGACGCCGATGTGGCGCGTGCGGTGCTGGTGCATTGCTTTGACAACGCGCTCCGGCTGTTGCAGCCGATCATTCCGTTCATCACAGAAACGCTGTGGGCGAAGTTGCCACCGATTGTTGGCGGCGCAGAACGCGGTAGCGATTTCCTGAGCACAAGCGGGTGGCCGGCGGTGCGCACGACGCACATGGCAACAGGGGAATCATTTGAGTTGGTGCGGAATGCGGTGATGGCAATCCGCCAGATTCGCAACGAGTACAAAACGAAACCCGGTGTGCTGGTGAATGTGACGCTGATTCCGTCCGCCACTGACAGCGCATCTGCGGAGCAATTCACGACGGCGATTGGTGGTCTGACACGCTCGACCGTGATTGTGTCCGCAACGGAGCCGGCTGCACAGGGTGCCGCGCAAATTGTGCTCAGCGGCGGCACGGAAGTGAGCATTCCGCTGGCCGAACTGATGGGCGCTGAGAGTGCAGAAGATGCGGCCAAGGAAAAGTTGCGGTTAGCCGCCGAACTCGAGCAAACGCAGAAGCTGCTAGACGGCGTGAAAGCGCGTCTGTCGAACGAAGCGTTTACGGCGCGTGCGAAAGCGGAAATTGTGGAAGGTGCGCGCGCACAGGAGCGTGAGCTAATCCAAAAGGTGGAAGCGCTCACGAAGAAGGTCGCCGCGCTGTGAGACGGGCGCTCATCGGCATTGGCCTACTCGCGCTAGGTGCAGCCTGCGCATCGCCAGGTTTACCGCCCGGCGGGCCAACGGTGTCGAGTTTCGCGCGTGTGATTGACACCAAGCCTGACACCAGTGAACTGAACGTGAAGCCGAACAAGGTATTGGTTCGCTACGACGACGTGATTGGTGAACAGGCAAATGGCGGCGATTTGTCGCGCGCGGTGTTGATCTCTCCGTGGGATGGTGAGCCGCGAGTAGAGTGGAAGCGCACCGGCATGACGATCCGGCCACGCGGTGATTGGCGCGCAAACACCGCGTACACAATTACGATATTGCCGGGCATCGCTGACTTGCGCGGTCAACCGAGTCCGTATGGATACGTGCTCCGATTCAGCACCGGCGCCAGTATTCCAAAAACCGTCATTCGCGGCGCAATTTTTGATTGGGTGCAGGCGCGGCCGTTAGCGAAGGCAACCGTGCAAGCGATTGATGTGAAAGACAGTACGCTGATCTTCATCACGCAATCCGATTCGACGGGTCGTTTTGAACTGACAGCGGTGCCGCCTGGCAATTACGTAATGCGCGCGATTGACGAGAAAACTCCCAACCGTGCGCTTGAGCCGCGCGAGCCGTGGGACACTGTCTCGGTGACGCTGGCTGATTCTGCGCAAGCCGAGTTGTATGTGTTTGTGCACGACTCGCTTCCGGCGCGCATTTCGGAACTACGGTTGGTTGATAGCGTCACGATCAACTTGCAGCTCGACAAGCCGCTGCTTCCAACGCAGACCATTGCAACGTCTGCGATCCGTATTGTGACCACTGATTCGCAAGTAGTCGAAGTGCAGTCACTGTTGACGGCGAAGCAAGAGGAGTTACGTCGAGCACGTGCAGACAGCATAGAACGAGCACGGGATACGACAGCACGACCAAACGCTGACATCCCACCCGGCGGCCGACGTACAATTGATCCAACTCGCCGTCGAGATGCGATGCCGGTGATTGCGCCACCAAAGTCGAAGCGGGACGCGCCACCAAATGAGTTTTTCGTCAGACTCGCGAAACCGTTGCCAGTTGGCGCATCATATCGCGTGACGCTCACAGGTCTACGTAACTTACTTGGTATCGCAGGCAGCGCAACTCGGCTACTGATTGTGCCGAAGGCCGCGCCAATTGATTCAACGCGGTTGGTACCTTCGCGTGTGTTGCGTGATTCCACCGCGCGCACGTTACCACCAGCACGACCAACGACCAGGCCACCGCGCTAATGTGCACGCTGCGTTGTATGGAGCTTCTATGAGCGGACGCGCTGCTGTCTTTCTCGACCGCGACGGCACGATTGTACACGACGTGAAATATCTCGGTCGGCCGGATCAGCTATCGATCATGGCGGGCGTAGTTGATGCGCTGACGCGCTTGAAGACTGCTGGGTTGGAGTTGGTAGTGGTTACGAATCAATCTGGCATTGGACGCGGCTACTTCACCGAAGTAGACTTCGCGCAAATTACGGAAGCATTGAATGGCATGTTGAGCGCGCAGGGCGTGACCTTGCTTGCGACCTACCACTGCCCCGATTCGCCGGACGTTCCACTTGAGATGTCGTGTCGCAAGCCAGGCGACGCGATGTATCGCAAGGCCGCCGCGGAGCATTCGCTGGATCTCAAGAACTCATTCTACGTTGGCGATAAGTGGCGCGATGTTGCACCCGCTGTCATGCACAATGGCATGGGAATTCTAAGTCCGAATCCTGATACGTCATTCAGCGATTTGCGGCGTGCGAAAGACGACGCGCTGGTGGCTACCACCATTGGCGCGGCCGCAGATAGAATTTTGCGCGTGCACGCGCAACGCACCTAAGCGCGCCGCATGCCTACGCAACCGCGCACACGAATCGCCGCATTTGTCTCCGGTGGTGGCTCAAATTTTCTCGCGCTGCGCGATTATCAGCTGAAACGCGGTGCATTCGCCGCTGGCGAAGTCGTGCTGGTGGTGTCCAACAAACCGTCTTGCGGGGCGATTGCCAAAGCAGCAGCGCTGAGTATCGCGACGCAGGTGCTCACAATACCGAGCGATGGCGACGCGCTGTTAGCAGTGCTGCGCGCGAATCAGATCGATGTCATCGTGCTTGCAGGATATCTGGCGTTAGTGCCAGCGGTTGTGGTGCGCGCATTTCGCGGTCGTATCATGAACGTACACCCTGCACTGCTGCCCGCATTCGGTGGCCCGGGCATGTACGGCAAGCATGTACACGCGGCAGTGTTGCAACACGGTACGCGCATTTCCGGTGCGACAGTGCACTTTGTCGATGAGGTGTACGATCGCGGTGCGATTATCGCGCAATGGCCGGTGCCGGTGTTCGAAGAGGACACAGTCGAGACGTTGGCGGCACGTGTGCTCCACGTTGAGCACGCACTGTTGCCGCGCGTAGTAGAGTTGCTTTGTGCCGAGTCGCTGGCGCTGGATGACGACGGTAGCGTGCGTGGTGCATTCTTGACCGGCGCGCAACCTGATGTCTTTTCGCTGTTGGGTGGATCACATGCTGCTGGTCCGGAAACTGATGCTTCGTCACGCGCGAACTTGGAGCAGCCCGAATCATCGCTCGGCCGCGATCTGGATCACGCGCTGTCGAAGTAGTTGCATCTGAAGTCGCCGTATTTGATGTAGTTGCATTTGACTTGGTTGCATTTGACGTGGTTGCATCCGAAGTACGCACGCTCGAAGTACACGCATTCGCTTTTGTTGACATTTTCTCTTTGCCATCCGTTATGCAACGTGCATTATTGAGTGTTTCTGACAAAACTGGACTGGTTGATTTCGCACGTGAACTGATCGCAAAACATTGGGAGCTGATCTCCACCGGCGGCACCGCCAAGGCGCTGCGCGACGCCGGACTACCAGTGCGCGATATCAGCGAAGTCACCGGATTCCCGGAGATGTTGGACGGTCGCGTGAAAACGCTGCATCCAGTGGTTCACGGCGGTTTGCTGTATCGTCGCGACTTGCCGGAGCATGTTGACGCGGTGAAAGCGCACAACATCGGCGCGATTGACTTGGTTGTGGTGAATCTGTATCCATTTCGGCAAACTGCTGCGCGCCCCGGCGTTCTCCCGCACGACGTAATCGAGCAGATCGATATTGGTGGTCCATCCATGCTGCGCTCGGCAGCGAAGAACTTCAGTGCAGTAACAGTCGTGTGCGATCCGGCGGATTACTCGCGCGTGATTGCATCGCTCGATGCGCACGATGATGAAGGCAATCTGATATTGCGTCGCGACTTAGCGGCCAAAGTCTTTGCGCACACCGCCAGTTATGACAGCGCGATTGCAGGTTGGCTCCAAACTCAGGTCGCGCCGCTTGATCCGTTTCCGGCCACGCTTCCACTGTCATTTGAGAAAGCGCAGGGATTGCGCTACGGCGAGAATCCAGAGCAGCGGGCGGCGTTCTACGTCGAACGCGCTGGTTCAGGTCTCGCGTCGCTCAAGCAACTCGGCGGCAAAGAGTTGAGCTTCAACAATTTGTTGGACGTTGACGGCGCGCTAATGGCGATCGAGCCGTTCGCGAAACAGGTGGCGTGCGCAATCATCAAGCACACCACACCGTGCGGATTGGCAATTGGTGCAACACCGCTGGAAGCGTGGCAAAAAGCGCTGGCGTGCGATCCGACGTCGGCATTTGGCGGCGTGGTCGCGTTCTCGGTGGCAATTGACGATGCGACCGCCGAAGCGATGTCGG
>JANNWU010000453.1:0-1946 GCA_031408755.1 Gemmatimonadaceae bacterium
CCTGGCGGTGAAGGGCAGATTCCTCCGCGCCTGCGCGGTCCAGAAGGCGGTATCGCCGTGCGGTGGACGCCGCATCCCGGATTGCAGCGGCTGATCACAGCGCTCGGTACGCCACTTACATCAACATCCGCAAATAGGCCCGGTGTGCCTCCAGCGATGCGAGCTGCGGAAGTGGCCGAGCAGTGGACCGCGGAGATCAATCGCGGGCTGTTGATGGTATTGGATGGTGGCACGCTGCCTCCCTCACCGCCCAGTACCGTTGTAGACTGCACTGGTCGGCGACTGCGTGTCATCCGTCCCGGCGCCATTCGCGCAAGCACGTTACGCGAGACTGTCCCTGACCTGATCGGCGATGCCTGATTCTCCATTGCATGTCCTGTTTGTTTGCACCGGGAACACTTGCCGCAGTCCAATGGCGGAAGTCATTGGGCGCGCAGTCGCGTCGGTGCGACAACTCAAGCACGTCACCGTTGCGAGCGCAGGTGTTGCTGCGGACGAAATCAGCGGCGCATCGGAAGGCTCTCTGCTGATCGCACTGGAGCACGGTCTTGACCTCTCGCGACACCGTTCGCGCCAGGTCACGCGCGCACTTTTGCAGCAAGCCGACTTGATCCTCACGATGAGCCCATCACACCTACTCGCTGTCGACGGACTGGGCGGTCAGGGCAAGTCGTACTTGCTCAGCAGTTTCGCAACGCACGGCGAGAGCGCTCGCGCAATCAGCGATCCCATCGGCGGTGAGATCGAAGTGTATCGCGACACCTTCGATGAGTTGCACGCGCTCATCAGTCGCGCCTTCGATCGACTGGCGGCGGATAACACGTCTCCGTCGCGCTAGTGCGCCTGCCTGAGCGTGTCGTACTGCTCGGGCAACCGGTGTCGCACTCGCTCTCTCCAGTGTTTCAAAACGCTGCGATCACTGCGGCCGGGATAACGTCAGTTTACAGCGCTATTGACGTAAGCCCGGAAGCACTCGGCGCGACGTTGCGCGCGCTTGCAGACGACGGCGCGGCAGGGAACATCACGATTCCTCACAAAGAAGCCGCCTTCGCGCTTTGTGATACGCTCACGCCACTCGCGCAGCGATTGGGCGCAGTCAACACGTGGTGGACTGACGATTCTGGGAACGTGCACGGAGACAACACCGACGTGGGTGGTTTTGATGACGCGGTTGTCGCACTCCTCGGCAATATTCCAAACAACGCACGGGTCGCAATCATAGGCGCGGGTGGCTCGGCACGTGCGGTCGTCGCCGCAGTGAGCGCGTGGTCCAACAGCCGCGTCGCAATCTGGTCGCGAACCGCAATCCGAGCGCACGCATTGGTGCCGCTTGGCCCCGTAAGCCACACCGTCGTGGAGGCAGAAATGGTGAACGCGGTGCGAGACGCCGACTTGATAGTGAACACGACGCCAGTGGGATTGCTGAGTGACGATGTGCCGTTTGATCCGCGCCAGTTTCAACGCGATGCCGTGTGCATCGATCTCGTGTACCGACGTCGCGGTGAAACACCGCTCGTTGTCGCGTCGCATGCCGCCGGTCACCGAGCATGTAGCGGATTGCCAATGCTGATCGGGCAGGGTGCGCGGGCATTTGAACGATGGTTTGGTGTCGCGGCAGATCGTGATGCGATGTGGCGAGCGCTGCGCGAAATCTCCTAGCGAGACACTCGAATTTCTTCTCCACTCTTCTCGCATTCGCCACTGCACCCCGCATTGCATCCTTCGTCGCTGCTGTCGCGCGCGCAGCGCTTTGCCAATGCGCTCGTCGAACTCGCGCTGCCCGGCATTTGTGCAACCTGCGACGCGGCACTCGGACGCCAACCGGGGCCTGTCTGCGCACTTTGTTGGAGCCGTCTCGACCGTTTGTCTCCGCCACAGTGCGCGCGTTGCGGTCATCCACCAGCATATGGCGCAGAGTCGGGTGACCCGTGCCGCTGGTGCGCGCT
>JANNWU010000454.1:0-3757 GCA_031408755.1 Gemmatimonadaceae bacterium
GTGGATGTGCCCGATCAACTGCATCGAGCCGACGCGATGCCCCGAAACGAAAGGTCCGCGAGACTGGAGCATGCCCCTCAGCGTTCGCGCCGCAGTGCAGGCATCGGAAGTGCGCGCTGGGGCCATAGATGTGGTGGCGCTGTTTCGAACCACGCATCGTGCCTTTGGCGTGGGCATGTTTGATGTCAACGACGCGCTGGACGCCGATGCAGACTTGCGCCGCACAGCGGGGCAGCCTTCGGTCCGCGTACTCGTTGCTTCGGTGTCACACTGCCATGGTGCACTGGCCGAGTTGCTCAGCGATCAGTAAGCGCAGCAAGGTGGCCCGCGGGAACGCCAGCTCGACAGGCTGAGTAGATTTCTCACGTGCGACGGTCAATTCCCACTGCCGCTGCAAAATTCCTCTTGAGCTCTCTCGCGCCATGTCCGAAATTCGCCCCGAATCCATCGCCATTATCGGCTCCGGTCCCGCTGCTTGGACTGCCGCCATTTATGCGGCGCGTGCGAGTCTGAACCCCATCGTGTTCGAAGGCGAACCAATTGGCACGGAATTGCCGGGCGGACAGCTGATGCTCACCACCGAGATCGAAAATTTCCCTGGATTTACTGAGTCGATTACCGGGCCTGATCTCATGGCGCGCATGAAGCAGCAGGCGGAGAACTACGGCACTCGTGTTGTGTCGGAGTTGATCACTTCGGTGGACTTCACCAAGACTCCATTTGTGTTGACTCCCAACTACAGCGCGCCGGTTGAGGCCTTGACCGTGATCGTAGCCACTGGCGCCGCGGCAAAATGGATCGGCCTTGAAAATGAATTGCGCTTGGCGAAGAATGGCGGTGGTGTCTCGGCCTGCGCGGTGTGCGATGGTGCACTTCCGCACTATCGCGGGAAACGATTGGCTGTCGTCGGCGGCGGTGATACTGCGATGGAAGAAACGCTTTATCTCACCAAGTTTGCCAGCGAAGTCGTCGTAATTCATCGTCGCGACAGTTTCCGTGCATCAAAGGTCATGGCTGATCGAGTGTTGAATCACCCGAAAGTGCGTGTTGAATGGAACAGTGAGGTCTCCGACGTTATCGGCGACAGCGAGATCAGCGCTGTTACGCTCCGTGACACTGGAACCGGCGCAACGCGAAATCTGGACGTCAGTGGATTGTTCGTCGCAATTGGTCACGTTCCAAATACTGGATTTCTTAACGGTCAGCTTGAACTGACGCCGTCCAACTACATCAAGACAGCGCCGTGGCGCACGGCAACGAATGTCGAAGGTGTGTTTGCTGCCGGTGATGCGATCGACGATTACTATCGACAGGCGATCACGTCAGCGGGAACCGGCTGCATGGCTGCTCTCGAAGCGGAACGACTGCTCGCGCATCACGGCGTTGGAGTGTAGCGCGATGCCAATGACGATTGAAGCGCTACCCGTTGGACCGTTTCAAGCGAATGCGTACCTCGCCGTCGATGCGGATTCACAACGCGCCGTGTTGGTTGATCCCGGCGCGGACGGTGACAAACTCGCTTCGCTGATCTCCTCGCGTGGGCTGACCCTCGATGCGATTTGGATCACGCATGGCCATCTCGATCATGTGTGCGGTATCGCAGGCGTGCGCCGCGCATTTCCGCTCGCACCAATTTGGATGCATGCCGCCGATCTGCCGTTGTACGAGAACGTCGTCAACCAAGGGCGTCTCTACGGTTTGAACGTTGAGGCGGCACCCGAAGTCACAAATTTCTGGAATGACGGTGACACCGTCGCCCTCGGTGATCAAGCATTCCGGATCGTGCATTTACCAGGGCATGCACCAGGGCACGTCGCAATTGTTGGCGAACGCGATGTCTTTATTGGCGACGTGGTGTTCGCGGGCTCAATCGGACGCACCGATCTGCCACTTTGCGATCCACGTGCAATGCAGGAATCGTTAGCGCGGGTTGCCGCATGGCCACAGACGCTCACGCTACATCCCGGTCATGGCGCATCAACGACCGTCGGTGCTGAAGTGCAGTCAAACCCATTCCTGGTTGGCATCGCGCGACCGATCGGAGCGCGATAGTCGTGGGCACCTCCATCGCTGCTGCACGCGCAGTCCAACGACGCGATCAACGCGATGCGGCTGATCCCGTCGGTGCGGTTGGTCGCAATCAGATGCGCGCGCTGATGGTGCTTCTGCTGACGGCACTCTGGGCAGGAGCGGCGATGATCGTCATCACCACCGTTGCGCCTGCGGCGTTTCGCGTGCTGCCAACTCGCGCCATTGCGGGAACACTCATAGGGCAGGTGCTTCCCGTCGTGTTTATCACCGGGATGATCGCGGGCGTACTCGGATTCGTGCTGACCACTCGCGCTGCGCCTCGTGCCATGCTACGGCGGATTGGTACCATCGGCACGTTGCTTGGCTGCGGAGTAGCGCAAGTCGTGATTGGGCCAAGAATCGCCGCGCTCCGGGAACAGATCGGCCCGAGCGTTGAGGCGCTGGCCGCCGCTGACCCGATGCGGGTGGCCTTCGGTCGACTGCATGCCTTCAGCGTACTCTGGCTCGGCATTGCGTTGCTTTGCGCGCTAGTCACCGTGGTGGCATGCATGATGGCCGTTCGGGATGCCGCGTCGGCTACCCCTTGTCCGCCATCGCCCGCAGTACCATCGTGATTGTGTGAGGATTACAACTTGGGCCGAATACGGGCTAATCAGCGCGCTCCATCTTGCTCGCCGAGTCGGTGAAGGCCCGGTGACGGGCCGCGCGATTGCCGCGGGTGAGTCGCTGCCCGTCGACTATGTCGAGCAGATACTCCTTCGGCTCCGGCGTGCCGGTATTGTCGACAGCACTCGTGGTGCTCGGGGCGGGTATGTCCTCGCGCGTCCGGCGACAGAAATCACGGTGAAAGACGTGGTCGCTGCGTCGGAACTGCAAACATTCGACATGCATTGCGTTAGCAACCCGCTGGACGAGCATCGCTGCGCTGACACGACGTCGTGCAGCATCCGACCGGTCTGGGTATTGCTGCAAGCACGCATTGACGAAGTCCTGGCGGGCGTGCGCTTAGCGGATCTGTTGGCGAACGAAGAAACTGTTCGCGTGCGTGTGAAACTCGATGCGCCGCCTGAACTGGCGCGCCGTATGCTTCCCGTTGTTTCTGTGGGGTAAGAGCGTGACGAAGTGGTCTGCTCAACAGGTCGAGCGTGAGTGGGAGCGGCGTGCGTCGTCGTTCGTCTCCACACTCATGACGGAGCCAGAGCCAGCTGCTGTGGATCGACTGGCGGGCGTCGGAGACCTCGACGCGGATCACGCCCGGTGGGAATTGCGATATCTCCGTCGGGCGATTGGCCTGCTGATCGCTGGACGCGATTCCCTTGACGATCGCACGGCGTCGCAGGTGGGGCAGGCACTGGCACGTGCCGTGGAGAATGATCCCTCTGCCGCACCTGCGATGCGCGCGACGTCGGCGGCGCAGTTCAATGCCCGGTTGCGCATGTATCGCGATCTGATGGGGCAGCGAGGCGCGTCGCGCACGCCCGTCGGGAAGATCGGTGAAGCGTTGCTTGGATTTGCCGGTGGGCGACTTGGCAACGATCAGAGTGGGTGGACCACCGGATGGGTTGTTGCCGAGCTCGACCGTAGCAACGAAGCGCTTCGGCGGGAGTTTGGCACGGTGGAGCTTCCTGAGGACATCGCGCCCAGCGCGATGCTCCCAACTCGGCGCTGAGGAGCAACGAAAAACGGCGCCGGACCACTGTCCGCCGCCGCTATTCGTCTGCTAGTG
>JANNWU010000455.1:0-5318 GCA_031408755.1 Gemmatimonadaceae bacterium
TACGCATCCCGTCAATGCCGCTTGCCGATATTTGCATCTGCTGACGAGTGGCTTGCGGCGTTTTGCGCACCGTCTGGCCGCTGGCCAGACGCCCTTCAACACTGCCGCGAATCATCGACGTCAGTCGCTCCGCAAGCTCGCGCTGACGGACTGGCTTCGTCAGAATCGCGTCCACCGGTGCCGACGACTCTTGTGCGGCTGATGCACCGCCAACAGAACTGAGCAGCAGAATAGGCATGTCTTTCCACGCCGGGTTCGCGCGCACTTTACGCGCCACCGCTCCGCCGTCCATGCCGGGCATTGTGTAATCGAGAATCATCACGTCGTAGCGTGCACTATCGCGCAACGCATCCAAGCCTTCCGCTCCACATTCGGCTTCGTCGACCGTTGCGCCCCACGCACTGAGCTGCTCGCGCAAGACTTCGCGATTGATCGCGTTATCGTCGATAACCAACACGCGGCTTCCTTGTAACGCTCGCTGAAGCGTCATCGGCTCGCCGGTGTCGAGCGCACGTAAATCCACTGCGATGCTGAATGCGAATGTCGAACCCTTCTGCACCACCGAGTCAAGCGAGATGTCGCCGCCCATAAGCGACACGAGTTGTCGCGCGATGGCAAGCCCAAGTCCCGTACCACCGAACTCGCGCGTCGTTGACGAATCTGCTTGAACGAATGGTTGGAAGAGACGCGCTGCAATCTCTGGCGACACACCAATGCCAGAATCCTCCACGCTGAATCGAACGATTTGCTGCGTCTCCGTTGTCGATTCGACCGCGAGACGCACCTGTACATTGCCAGCAGACGTGAACTTGATCGCATTGCCGATCAGATTCACCAACACCTGGCGGATCCGCATCACATCGCCATGCACGTTACGATGCAGCTCAGGTGCAATGCGAACGATCAGGTCGAGTCCCTTCTGGTGTGCGCGCGGCGCGAGCATTTCACAGACGTCTTCCACAGACTGACGCAGATCGAAGTCCGTCAGATGCAGTTCAAGGTGACCAGCCTCGATCTTGGAGAAATCGAGGATGTCGTTGATGAGCTCCAGCAGTTCCTCGGCCGACCGAAACGCGGTGTCCGCGAACCGGCGCTGACGTGGAGCAAGATCGGTTGCGCCAAGCAATTCAAGCATGCCCATCACGCCGTTCATTGGCGTGCGGATTTCGTGGCTCATGTTGGCCAGAAACTGCGACTTCGCGCGACTCGCCTCTTCTGCACGCTGCGCATGCGCTTCGGCTGCGGTGCGCGCTTCCTCGAGCGCGATCGTACGGCTTGCGACGCGGTCTTCCAGCGTACGTTGCTGCTCTTCCAGCTCAGTCCACGACGCTTTGAGCCTCACGACCATTTGATCGAAGGCGCGCGCGAGTGTTCCAATTTCATCGTTTGATTTGATGAGCTCGACGGGGGCAAATTGACCTTCACCAATCGCGTGCACCGCCTCAGACAACTGTCGGACTGGTGCAGTGATTCGCCGAGAGATGGCGACGGTGATCGGGAGTCCGATGACCAACAACAGCAGTGTCGCAAGCACCACTTGCTGAATCGCTTGATGTTGTCGCAGCTGAGTTGGTGCGAGTGTCACACCCAATTGCACAAATCCGAGTGGACCGTTCGCGCTTGCGCGCTGGACCGGCGCCATCGGATCAGTCTCGAACGCACCGCCTTCCGCAGCAAACACTGGGACGACAATATCCAACGATGGATTGTTTCCAACCGTGAATGAACGGCTGACAGGGTCAGGATTTGTCGAGGCGTGTGCAAGCGCGGGCAGCGCCGCACCGGTATATGCACTGTCAAGGCGCTCATCAACAATAACTTCCGCGTTGGCACGGACCACGCGGACGTACGCGACATCTTCCATCGCATCCAGTCGCTTGACCAACGGCGTGAGCGCGTCGGTGCTGCTGGTGTAAATTGCGAACTCGCTATTTGCAGCGATCAATTGCGTCATCGCCAGCGCGCGACTGCGTAAATCGCGATCTGCTTGACGCTGCTCTCGCGACAGCAGGACAAACGCGCTGCCGGCCATCGTGAGAAAGACAGCGCCGAAAACAAGCGCGGACATTTTCAGTCCCAAGCCGCCTTTGACGCGGAGTTTTGAAGTGCGGGAGTGCGTCATCGCACCACCTCAGTCGCACCGCGCAAAAGCGCGGGCTGAACCGTTAAGCGCATCATGTCCGCGCTCCGCGCGTTCAAGGAATACAACACTTTACGAGGACGAACTGCATCCAACGAACGGGCCGAGACACCGTCGAGAAGACGTGCGGCAAGGTCGGCGGTTTGAATTCCCAGATCACCGTAGTCGCGATCGAGCGCGTAGATGGCACCAGCGCGCACCCACTGCGCTGACAGCCCAACAAATGGGACATGACCACGGATGGACGCCAGCAGCACTGCGCGCGCGGTTTCAGGCGTCAACACCACGTCGTCTGGAATTCCCCAGATTGCATCGGTACCACTGGCGAGAGCCGCCAACGCAGCGGGAAGTTCCGCGGGATTCGTGACGCGTCGCGCGATAATTTCTAATCCGTAGTTACGTGCAAGCTCACGCGCCCGAATCACCACACGCGTATTCTCATCGGTGCCATACAGCACACCGATCCGCCGCGCCTGCGGCAGAATCTTGCGAATCCACTCAAGTTCAACTTCGAGAGGAAATTCGAGTACCACTTTCGCGGCCGTGCTCCCACTGGGCAGCGCACTTTCTCGAGTGAGCAACGCACCGATGGTTGGTGTGGTGCGAAACTCGTTTGCTGCGAGACCGGTCGCGCGTGATCCTAACGCGAGCACAAGATCCGCGGGAGTCGCTGCAGCTGCACGCGTTGCTGCGCCCCCAGCGTCGCCATCGGTTGCAACGAGCACCATAGTGGCGCGTCGTCCCAGCTGCTCAAGGCGACGGCGAAACGCGTCGATTAATTCGCGAGATGCCGGTGATGCAACACCTTGTAGAACAACGACGCGCACAGCGTCACGAGCCCGCTCACCCTGTCCGCCAAGCGGGAGAGTGGGGAGAATCGTGAGGAGGATGGCTGCAATCGTGCGTCGGACGTGAGGTCGCATCTTAGAACGCGTAACCCACCGACAGGCGAAAATTACGCTTATCTTGAAGGATTGAGCTCTGGCGATGCTCCTCGCTTACCGGATCGCTGTACGACGCATTCAATGCGTTGTACACACCGCCGGTCAACTCAATACCGCGATACAAACGACGGCTACTCAGCACGACGTTTGAGATCGCGTAGCCGGGTACCCGATCGCCAGTGTACATATGACGCGAACTCATTCCGCGAACTTCAAGAGCGACCGTTGCACGGTCTGCCAACACGCGAGCTGCAACATTTAACGCCGCGATATGCGTCGGTGAATTCTGTACCGGGCCTGGTGCGGTTGGAATTCGGGCACGCTGCAGCGCGTAGCTGCCTCTCCCTGTCACGACACCGAAATCAACTTCAACTTCCGTTTCGATCCCCTGCCCGTTCGCTTGTCCGGTGTTGCGGTACTGAAGCAAACTGTCTGCGGGATCCAAATTCTGATCGATTAGCTGACGCGCCTGATAGCGGTATACTGAAGCAGCGGCTTTGAGTTTACGGGAAAGCAGTTTCTCAACCAGCAGTTCGTACGTCGTGATATTTTCTTGATCTAGGCTCGGGTTTCCTTTCTGCACTCGACCGTTGTCGTCGTAGAATCGCTCGAAGTTGTTTGGTGCGCGATACGCGTTTCCATAAAGCGCCTTGATTGCAGAGCCTTCACCAAGCTTGTAGATCAGCGCGGCACGTGGATTGAAGTTACCGCCGAGCCGTGTTGTGTTGTCGTAGCGGAACCCACCGTTGAAGATCAACTTCGGATGCAGACGCAGCTCAGTCAGCGCGAACACTCCGACCGTTTGGATTTTGTCGTTCGACGACAGAATGAGTGGCGCATCAAGACGCTCGGCATACGTTTGTTCCTGCCGAAAGTTGTGAGTGTACATACCACCCAGAATCAGTCGGTGTAAACCGCGAACTGTTCGAGTGTACTGCCACTCCGTGATCGCCCAACGGCCAACCGCCAGATCTTGCCCAGTTGTTGCCGAATCGAACGGATAGTCAAACCGGAAGTCATAGTGGTTCAACGACACGGAGCCGCTAAATGTCGAGACGCCAGCGCCAGTGGGCTGATACCGAAGGGTGAGGAACTTCGAATTGTCAACGAGCTCCTGCTGTCCAACATTAAATGCTGTGCCATAACTGGCGGTTGGCACCACTTTCAACCGCGAATTGAGCGCGCCCTCCAACGATAGATCCCGCCATTCTAATTTGGCGAAAAGCCTGTCTTGAGCCTCTCTGTCGCGATTGATCGCACGACCGAAGTTTCCAGGCGGACTATCGAACTCCGGGTAGTAAAAATCTTGCCCGTCCGCGCGCCTCGATCCAGCCGAGGCGAAGAACTCAATCCCATGCCGAGAGCGCGCGCCGCCGCTGACCACCGCTTCTTTCGCTCCGAAGCTCGCCATCTCTGCTGTCGCGCGCACACCTGTCTGCGCGCGTCCACGCTTTGTCACAACGTTGATGATACCAAAAAATGCACTGCTTCCGTAGAGCGATGATGCCGGTCCGCGAATGACTTCAACACGCTCGACCGTCGCCATTTCAACGAGGCTTTCTCGGCCGACATACCCGCCGCCAAAGATGTTCTCGTTTGCACGTGTACCGTCAACAAGCACTAGCACTCGGCTGTTGTAATCGCCCGGACGTGAGAAACCGCGAGTACCCACGTACGCGTAACTGCGATCGTTGCTTATGTAGAATCCGCGCACAGTCTTTAGAAGATCTGCGAGCGTACGCCAGCCGTACGCAGCGATTTCATCAGACGAAATCACGCTCACCGACGCCGGCGCTTCGGTCACCGCTTGATTGAAGCGCGATGCGCCAAACACCGATGGAATTTCGCCCAACAGCAACGATTCTTCACTGGTCGATTTCTCGCTCTGCGCACCAAGCAACATCGGCAAGAGCGTGAGCGTGCCGAGCACAAACAAACAAAGGCACAGGCGCGATGCACTGCGCGTGTGACTACAGACAGCAGCCGCGGATCGTCCGCCATGGAGAGCGGGCGACCTGCCTGTGGTGGAGGCGTGTCGCATACCGGTGGGGCTTGAGAACGAATAGAAACCGGCTCATGCGCTCACCCGCAGCGCCGTCGCCAAGAGGATTGTTCTCTCAAGACGAGGTCAGCCGTTCGCTGTAACAGCCCTCCGATTTACCAGACGCTCAGAACCTTGTTTACGTAGTGTTGCACGGTAAATCGGCTCAGTACCCAGTCCCGCGCGCGCTGCC
>JANNWU010000456.1:0-5450 GCA_031408755.1 Gemmatimonadaceae bacterium
TAATGCGTTGTGAGGACGATCGTCCGCCCTTCACGCTTCAATTCTTCCACCAGCGTCCACAACTGTCGACGCGATTGCGGATCGAGACCAGTCGTAGGCTCATCGAGAAAGAGCAACGCCGGATCGCCGACCAGCGCGCACGCCAGCGCCAGGCGCTGCTTCTGTCCGCCAGATAATCCGACCACGCGTGCAGTGCGCTTTTCGCCTAACTGAACGAGGTCGATAACGGTATCAATCGATTTACCGTTTTCATAAAAGCTGCGAAACAGCTCGAGCGTTTCGAGCACGGTCAGCTTGTCGGCTAATTGCGTTTCTTGCAACTGAATGCCGAGCTGTGTGCGTAGCCACTTTGCGTCAGCGTCCCACGTTTTGCCGAGCACGCGAACCACGCCGGCGTCTGGCGTGTTGAGCCCTTCACAGATTTCGATCGTGGTCGTTTTCCCCGCACCATTTGGGCCGAGGAGTCCGAAGCATTGGCCGACGGGCACACGCAGCTCGAGACCGTTGACGGCGATCACGTCACCGTAGGCTTTGTGGAGGCCGCTGACTTCGAGGGCGAGGGTTGGAATAGTTTGGGTAGCCATTGTCTGCTTGAATGCTACTAAGCATGCTGCAATCGTGCGAGAACCTAGGGCACAAATCACGCAGCGGCAGTCGCCCGCCAGTCGCCTTGCGGAACCGTGTTGCGTGTGTCTTCATATCGACATGCCAACGATCTCACAGGACCATACAAATTGCGCCTGGCGTGGGCGAGCAATGATACGCGCTGCGTGTCTCGTCGTACTGACAACGGTTTCAGCAACGACGATTGTTATCGCGCAGCGCTCGCCTACCTCAACCAGAACGGCGCCGTTTGACGTACCACTGTTCAGCAACGCAATGCCGGGCTCACCACGCTCAACGCAAAGCGAAACATTCGTGTTGCCGTCGACGCTCACGCCGTTTGGTCTGATCACGCACGTACAACGCCCAAGTGTGCGCGTGTTTCTGCCGCCGCGCGCGAAGGCAACTGGTGCCGCCGTGGTCATTTATCCGGGTGGCGGGTATCGTGTGCTCGCCATTGATCACGAGGGTTGGCAGGCAGCGCGTTGGTTAAATTCACTTGGTATCGCAGCGATTGTATGCACCTACCGCGTCTCTGATCGGAACGGCGAGCACTATTCATTTCCAACGCCGCTGCTCGACGCGAGGCAGGCGGTCCGCGTGACACGCGCGAATGCCGCAACATGGCGCATTGATCCACAGCGTGTTGGCGTGCTTGGTTTTTCCGCGGGCGGACATCTCGCGAGCATGATGTTGACCATGTTCGACGACACGCTACCCGGCGAAGTGGCGGCAGTGCACGCATCCATGCTGCATAAGCCAAACTTTGGCATCTTGGTGTATCCAGTGATCAGCATGCATACGTTGTGGGCGCATCGCGGGTCCGCGAGCGCGTTACTCGGTGATACTTCGTCGCTAGAGATTCGCAGACTGTATTCGACGGAGTTGCGCGTGACTGCGACGACGCCACCCACCATTCTGATTGCTGCGCAGGACGACGACGGCGTGCCGGTGCAAAACTCGATTGCGTTTTACGAGGCGATGACTGCGAAGAAGGTGCCCGGTGAGCTGCATGTCTGGTCGCGCGGCGGGCACGGGTTTGGCATGCTCGCGAGCGGTGGCGTGGTGGTGCGCGAATGGCCGGGACGGGTGGCGGGGTGGATGCGTTCGGCGGGATTCAGCGCGATTCGCGAGTGACTAGTGGTGCGGGTAGTCGTTCACGAAGTTATCGAAGCGAGCACTGAATCCCGGATTCGCGAGTCGAGCGCTGGAACCGTATCAATTCGAGACCGCAGCACGTCTGTCATCACGACACCACGCGCCAAGAGCGCGCGACAGAACTCGCGATCCTTCTCGCGGCCGGCGACCGCTTTCGAGATCCAAAGATCGTGAAGTTCGAGACACCACGCAGTGACGCCGCTCGTGGCTGGAGTGTCGAATGGCACGAGGCGACCCTGCCACCCAGCCGGCAGGCGAGCCGTTGTTTCTACCACACCTTGCGCGTAGTAGCCAAAGGTGTCGTGGAACATCGAGGCCTCGCCGATCGAACCGTCGATCAGATCTGCGAACTTGCCGTCGACATCGCCGCGCACCGCGACGTCGACTTCCACCGATCTCGTTGCCTCGATCGGTAACCGGCCGGTCATGCTACCGTGCACCGCTTGGCTGCCGATGACAAGCACTTCACTGACACCCAACACGGCGCCTGACGCGCGGATCGCGTGCTCGAATTGCGCCCGCGTCATGCCGCGCGTGTTTTAGCATGCAACGAGTCGGCGTGGTGCGACCGCTCCGTATGCGCAAATGCTCGGTACATATCCGCGCGCTCGCGCGCGGACAGGATGCCTGAGAATGGCGTGACCTGTCTCAGCTCGCGCGACCTTGCAGAGGGATCTACGAGCGTCAGAACCAACGCGTCGAGTGGGCGTCGTAGCAGAAGGCGCCACTCATCGAGCAGTGGGCGCGCACCGGGATGCAGGCTGCGCATTCTCGCGAGCGACTCGCGCGCATGCGCCCGTACGGCCTGCGGATCCGCTCGAAGGCGAGTGGCCACGGCCGCATGCAATGCAAGTGAACGCCGATCTTCGCGAGTCAGCGGCGGCACGCATTGCACGTGCAGCGCGCACCCTACCGCGTCAACCAATTTGGCCAGTGTGCGCCAAGTGGGGCTCTTACTGCCCCCTTCGTAAGCAGCGATCGTCGACTGCGACGTGCCGGCTAAGTCCGCAAGTTGCCGCTGCGTCACACCCGCAAACTCGCGAAGCTGCCGAATGGGATTCATATGCTTAAACATATCTGATTGGATATAGCGCGCCAGCTCGAGCGACCCAAGGCTGATGTGATTTTCCCGCACGCATGCCCACGATATGGGTTGCGCGCCCTGACAGTAAGGTCGCCGCCGCACGGCTGTATAAAGCGCCTCACTGGCTGAAATTTCCGTAAACAACAAACCCCGCAGCAACCGAAGTCGCTGCGGGGCGTGCGCCCATGGTGGAGGAAGGATTCGAACCTTCGAAGACCGGAGTCGACAGATTTACAGTCTGTTGCCGTTGACCGCTTGGCTACTCCACCCAACACACTCGGTCGCCCACGTGCACGCGACCGGCGAGAGCTGACGGCGAGAATCGAACTCGCAACCGCCTGATTACAAATCAGGTGCTCTGCCAATTGAGCTACGTCAGCCAGCCAACTCGACTGCCGAGAGCCTCAAAACATACCGTCCCAAGGACTCCGCATCAACCTCTCGTCCAAGACAAACTGGACGAAGCGGCCCCAACTCCTTGCCCGTACCATTCAGCGTCCAGTAACCGCCACCGGCATCCAACGTTCGGACCGACAACATCCAACCGATGAGATCCGATTGCTGCCACTCGATAGCCCGACGCCGCCCCCCACTGCAGGAACCCGCGTCAGCCCTAGATCCGCTTCCAGCTGGTGCCCGTCGCACCATCCTCCAACACCACGCCCTTCGCCAAGAGTTCGTCCCGGATGCGGTCCGATTCGGCGAAGTCGCGCCCGCGTCGAGCATCGGCACGCGCAGCAATTCGCTCCGCCACCCACTCTGACATCGCTCCGTCAGTCGCGATCGCACTTGGCACCACATCGAGCACACCGTCCATCACCGCGAACGCAGCGCGCGCGCGATTGAGCGCTGCGGTATCGGTGCCGCCTTGATCAAGCAACGCATTCGCGCGATTCACAAATATTGACAACGCCGCCAATGCCTGTGGCGCATTCAGGTCGCTCTTCAACGCAGCGCGGAAATCGGCCTCAGCTTCCACCGCTGCCGCAGACAGCGCACTCGGCGCACCCGTCGCAGCGGACAAGCGCGCCGCAAAATCGCCGATGCGACGCACCGCGCGACGCGATGATTCCAACGCATCAGTGCTCAAATTCAACTGCTGTCGATAGTGCGTGTTGAACATGAAATGGCGCGCCGCTGCACCGTCTAAGCCTTCCTCTTGCAGTTCGTTCACGCCCCACACATTACCAACGCGTTTCGCCATCTTCGCGCTATCAACCAGCAAAAACTCGCCGTGGCACCAGCAGCGTGCAAACGGTTTGCCGGTCGCCGCTTCACTTTGCGCAATCTCATCTTCGTGATGAGGAAAGATCAGATCGACGCCACCAGCATGCAGATCGATCGTTTCGCCAAGGATGTCCATCGCCATCGCGGAGCACTCGAGATGCCAGCCTGGGCGACCGCGTCCCCACGGCGAATCCCACGCCGCTTCTACGCGCTCATCTTCATCCTTCGCGGCTTTCCACAACGCAAAGTCCTGCGCATTTTCTTTGGTGTATTCGTCCTGACTGACGCGCGCGCCTGTTTTAATTTCGCGCGTATCGAGTCGTGACAAGCGCCCATATCCCGGAAATTTGTCGATTGCAAAATACACCGACAAATCTTCAGCCTGATACGCGACGCCGTTGGCAATCAACGTTTGCACCAGCGCAATCATTTGCGGGATGTAGTCCGTGGCGCGCGGATAGTGCTCCGCCGCTTGAATGCGCAAATATTCGCGATGTGCATGAAAAATTTCGACGACGGGATCAGTGACTTCGCGAATTGTCAAACCGCGCTCATTCGCACGCTTGATGATCTTGTCATCCACGTCGGTCAGATTCATGGCCTGCTCAACCGCCCACCCCTGCAACGCCAGCGATCGCCGCAGCAGATCCTCGAACAGGAACGTGCGGAAGTTGCCCAAATGCGCCGGGTTATAAACCGTTGGTCCGCAGGTGTACATGCGGACTCGCACTCCGTCAGCGGGCGCAAACGGCTCGACCGCGCGGGTCAGCGTGTTGTAGAGTTGGAACTCGCTCATTCGCCTGATGCAGAGATGATGCAGCGCGTGCCGCGGCTAGCGCGGACTTCCCGCAACACACGCCAACGCCACCCTCCCAAGCTACTGATCCGAGAGACCCTGTGCCACACGATGCGAGGCACCTTCAGCCACCCGCTGCATGCCATCTGACCAGGCGACAACTCGCGCGACATTCGGCGACGTGACTGAGCGCAAATGTCCACCCGCCAATTCGAAAATGCGCCACGGCCACTGTCGAGATGAAAGCGGCGCCGCGACCAACGCCGCTCCACCCGCCGCCAGCCACGGGCGAAGCAACTCCACCAGCGCGCGCACATCCGGTGCAGGCGCAGATTCCACCAACGCCGCATCCAAAATCACGAGGCCCGGCATTAGCGCATCGCGGCGATGCAGCGCGCGTGGCGCATCACCCGCAGGCGCATAGCGCACCCCGCCAATGCCACCCGCGCCCCATCGCACGCGTCCGCCGTCACAACGCGCGACACCCGCCGCGATCGCACACAACATGGAGCGAGCGAGAGGGAGTGCACCAGTAATTGCGACCGCCTCGCCCGGCGCGAGTTGAAGCGAAACTCCGCCGAG
>JANNWU010000457.1:0-5209 GCA_031408755.1 Gemmatimonadaceae bacterium
GTGCCGGTGTTTCCCATGGTCGAGTGACAGTGAAATCGTCATCATCCATTGGCAACAACGCCTGTCGATTAATGCTATTGAAATGACCTGCTCGCCACGCGATAAAAAACACCGCGGCGGTAAGCAAACCAAGAATCGTGATCGCAATTGTGACGGTGAGCGACGACGGGAGCATGCCAATCCTCATGCGCGCCGACTTGCTGCCTGCTGATCAATCCGCGCGGCGCTGCGCATTGACAGCCCTGCCGCGAATCGCGGAGGGAGAGCGAACAACGCAATCTACCGCGTCTCTCATCCAAGCCGCAGCGGCTTGGTGGTGTTCCCGTTCAGGTCGACGCACCAAGCGCGACCACGGCGTAGCTGGAAGAGTCGCCTAGCGCTCGGCGAGCCGCGCCCTTGCACGTGCAACCACTGGCTGCAAAACCGCGTCCGCATTCTTCCACTCATCCGCGAGCAGCCCGCACGACTCCGCGCGACGTGCCGGCGTGTCAGCAATCTCGCACAGCAGCCGCAGCGCTCGCGGACGGACCATGAGGAACTGCCAAACGTTGCGCGGATCCTTTGAGTCCAGGAGCTGCGAGAGCCAGACGCGCGCTGAATCGGGCTGATTATTCGCGGCGTACACGCTTCCGACAACGAATTTGCTGGACACGCCGAAGCGATTGCTACGCGTACTCGCCAGCAACGGTGTAATCCGCTTAAGCGCTTCCTGCGGTTTGCCTTCCAAGATCAGCAGCGGCGCTTCAACGGCAGCGAACTGCGGCGAATTCGGTGGCAGCAGCGCTCCGCCATCGTTGTCGCGGAGCGCGGCAGCGCGGTAAGCATTCAAGCGTTCGCGGGCAACTCGCGCATCGCCGACCAGCACAAACTTGTCGGCAAAGTTGAATTCGCTTCGATCCTGCATGCGCCAACGTTCAGCGCCAGACACGCGCAGATACTCAGCCAATGCTGCACGTCCGCCGGCGGTATCGTTCGCGTACCACGCACGATCGGTGAGACGTTCCATGATGCCGTCACCGCGCCAGATTCGCGCTTCGGTCGTATCACGCGACGCAACTCGCTCAATGGCGACTGAGTCTCCAAACTTCCACCACTCTTCGAGTTTACCGCGCGACATGAGCGCAAGCCCAAGCATGCTCAACGTAAGATTATCTGCGCGAGTGTCCGTGCTCGATGTGAGCATACGGCGCGCAAGTCGCTCTACCGCCGGATAGTCACGCTCAAAGAGCATCCACTCCAAATCAAGATGGTCTAGATCCTTGATTTCATCAGCTGCAGTGAAACGGCGATGCATTTCTGCGCGCGCGAGACGCGCTTCACTCGTTCGACCAGTACCGTAATTACCCCACACCAACCACGGCCACGCTTGCGCATTCATCGAATCCACAGCGACGTAGCGAGCGCCGTACTCGCGTACCTTCTCAAAGTCACCGTCTTGCTGCGCGGTGTTTGCCAGATTGTTCAGTGCGATGCGATTGTTCGGCTGCTCCTGTAAGATTGCCAGGTATGCAGCTTGTGCTTTCTGAATGTCGCGATTGTTCGTTGAGAAGTATGACGCTTCCGTGAGCCCTCGCTCAACTGGCGACAATCGATCGCGGAGTGCATATGCGCGCTCAATGGCTGCGTCGGCGCGACGCCTGCTGTCGTCACCTGACGGTGGCCCACCGCCGCGCATCCGCATACCCAGCCTGCGCCACGCCATCGCGAACGTCGAATCAAGCGCCACCGCTTCCTCAAGCAGCGCAATCTCTTTCTCGCGATTGCCATTGGCGTTCGGCGCGTCACCAAGCCGAATTGCCTCAGAATACTTGCGCAACGCATCGAGTGATCGTGTTGTGACCTGCTCCATTGGTGCAAGGGCCGTCAGTGTCGTGCCTGACTCACCGAGCGCCTCACGAGTGCGCCGCGCCAACCGACCGATCGCTGCGATTAATTCATCTTCGGATGCGGCTGTCTCTTGAGCCGCGCTGCGCTCGGCACCGTCAGTGGGTGAGACAAGCGCGGCTCGGACGAGAAAGGTGTTACCAACTTTTTGCAGTCGTCCCTCTACCACCAACGGCACGCCCTCGCGCTGCGCAATCTCGCGCGCGAGCTCGGCATTGATACGCGACACTGCTGGGCGCTGCATCCGTGACAACGCCGCCGTAGTGGCCGCAGGCGTCATCACCGTCACAATCTTGGATTGCTGCAACTCAGTGCGCAGTGCTTCTGACAACAGATCGCCGAGCGTGGAATCAGCGGTTCGGTTCTCGACGTCTGCAACCAACACCGTTTGCGGTGCAACAAACGCCACCGCGTTGCGCGGCCCTTGCTTGCTTGAAAACATCGCCGTGCCCACTGCTACTGCAATTGCGACCAATGCGCCAAAACCGGCCACTCGCTTCCGACCGCGATGCGACGGTGCTGCAGGTTTTGGTGGCGCCGATTGTGTTGCGTGGTCACCAGTCAGGCGCGCGCGTGGCTCCGGGAATGGTGTCACCTCACCGGTGTACCGCTGCTGATCGAGCGCATCAGCCAATGCGTCGGCCGTAGGCCACCGATCATCCGGATCCTTCTCCAAACAGCGCATCACGATCGCAGATAGCGCTGGCGAAACTGGAGCGACTTGACTGAGTGGAACAGGGGTCAACGAGACTTGCGCCACCAACAATCGTGCGGCGCTCGGATCTACAAACGGCGGCTTACCGCTGAGCAGTTCATATGCAACGCAGCCAAGCGCGTAGATGTCAGAGCGCGCGTCAATCGCAGAATCGCCAGCAGCTTGCTCGGGAGACATATACGCGGGCGTGCCGACTGCCAATCCGGATGTGGTGAGTCCCGTCGACTCGGCCGTGGCCGCAGTCAGCGCCTTCGCGACACCAAAGTCAGCAACCACGGCGTTGTGCTCGTGCAGCAGGATATTACCGGGCTTGATATCGCGATGCACGATGCCTTTGCGATGCGCTGCGCCGAGTGCACGCGCGACGTCAGCCAGCGCCGTCGTCGCCTCTTTTGCTGACAGCACGCCACGATGCAACCGCTCACGCAGCGACTCGCCTTCCACAAAAGGCATGGTGTACCACAGCAACCCTTCTGCTTCGCCAGCCGTGAGCACCGGCACGATCAGCGGATGCTGTAGCGTTGCGGCCATCTGGACTTCGCGGCGGAAGCGCTCGCGGTTCACGCCTGCGGCGAGTTCCGGCGTGAGCACCTTAATCACAACCTGTCGCCCAAGATCAACTTGGGTCGCCAGAAAGACACGACTCATGCCACCGCCGCCGAGTTCGCGTTCAACGCGGTACTCGTCGCCGAGGGCGAGTTCGAGGTGTTCTTGGAAGGATGCTGACAAGAGTCTGATTGGGTGTGCGCTCACTGCAAGGTATCGCGCTGACACCGCGCAAACCACGGGAGTTGCGGCGGTGCGGGGCAAACGCGTGACCATTTTGGGTCGGGCGTCGCACACCTGACCGAGCGTAGCCGCTAGCGGTCGATGAACGCGACCGTTCCTTTGCGCTCAAGTGTGCCCCAGCCGACCAAGCCGCCCTTGGCCGCCGCAACGAACGATCGAACGACCACCCAGTACATCACCTGACGGTACGCAAATCGTTGTGAAAGGATCAGCCAGGTGAGCCGGCGATCCTCTCCCGGTTCCAGCACAAATGCGATCATCGCCGCTGTCCAGTCCATCAACAAGAACACGGTGTACATCGACGCGAGCTTTATCCCCGCCTGCCACGCGAATGTCGACCCGTGTTGCATGTACGCAGTACCGACGCTGCATACGCTGAGCACAAAAATGAGATCGGCGAGCGGTGACAGCGCCGCAAACAACAGTTGAAACAGCCATGTGTTGGGCAATGCGATCATACCGAGTGTTCCAAACTTCCGGCGTAGCAGCGCGTCGCGGTGTTTCCACGCGCACTGCAGAGTACCAAAGCTCCAGCGAAACCGTTGTTTGGCGAGCGACGCAAATGTGTCGGGTGCTTCTGTCCACGCCACCGCGTGCTCAGCGTATGCAATTCTCCACCCCGCCTTCCGCAGTGCGATTGTCGCATCTTGATCCTCTGCTAACGTATCGTGCGAAAAACCTCCAACGTTTAGTATCGCGCTTCGTCGCCACGCGCCAACAGCACCGGGCACGACGGTGATACAATTCAGCAGATCAAAGGCTCGCCGATCAACATTCTGACTTGTTACGTACTCCAACGCCTGCCAGCGCGTGATCAGGTTCAATCGATTTCCTACCTTTGCGTTGCCCGCCACCGCGCCGATTCGTGGATCGCGCATCGGTTGCACCAGCGCCGCAATTGTACCCGTTTCAAAGACCGTGTCCGCGTCAAGGCAGATCACGATATCGCCGGTAGCGCGCTGCATTCCGTAATTGAGCGCGCTCGCTTTGCCCCCGTTCGCTTTGGAGAACACGGCAACGCGATCGTGCTGACGAAAGGTTGCGCGCGCAATATCGCCGGTGAAATCCGGTGAGCCGTCATCGACGATTACTACTTCGAGCGGCCCTGTGTACTGCTGTGCGAGCAAGCTGCGAATCGTTTTCTCAATGACAGTTGCTTCGTTGTACGCGGGGACGATTACGCTGACAGCGGGCGCAAAGTCAAGCGTGATGGCTTTGCGTCGCCCGGTGCGCGCACGATGTAAACTCGCGAGTGTTAAGAGCGCCACGATACGCGCAGCGCCGAGCACAACAGCGACCAGAAAGATCCAGTACAAAGTGTTTTGCACGGCGCCGACAGCAAAGAATGCGGCAAGCGTCACTCCTCGTGACGTTGCACTTTCAACGGGCAATGGAGGCATCGCCTGATCGCGGGTGAGGCCCAAGAGCGTCGACAATAGAACCAGCGTGTCGCCGCGCGCCTGCAACGAATCGATCAGCGGGCCAACGGCCGCCACCGTTGCACTTCGATCGCCACCGCTGTCGTGGAGCAGCACAACATTGCCATCGTCACGCGCAACGAGAACATTCGCGATGATCTGCGCTGCCGACGTTTCCAGCCAGTCGTCAGAGTCAACTTTCAATCCGGCAGTGATGTAGCCGAGGTCATTGGCGACACTGACTGGCAGCAATTCGTCGTTGGTGCTCGGGTCAGCATCTCCGAAGTACGGCGGACGAAAGAGCGCAGAACGACGATCGGTAATCGCCTCAATCAATCGCTCGGTGGCGTCCAACTCCAACCGCGTCAGAAACGCGGGCGTAATCGCGAGATTGGGATGCGTG
>JANNWU010000458.1:0-3366 GCA_031408755.1 Gemmatimonadaceae bacterium
GGGCGGTGCACCCAGCCCGCGGGGCGGGGGATACCCAAAACGGGGGGGGTGCACACCGACCACCCCCCGCGACTTTTGTCCTGAAACCCCAGCGCAACTAGCGCGCGTAGCGCTTCTTGAAGCGATCGACACGACCCTGCGTGTCAATCATGCGCTGCTGGCCCGTGTAAAACGGGTGCGAATGGCTGGTAATTTCCATCGTGATGCACGGATACGATTTCCCGTCGGTCCACGCCATCATGGTTTCGCTGGACTGCGTCGAGCGCGTCACAAACGCGAAGCCCGACGAAGCGTCCTTAAAAATCACTGGGTGATACGCGGGATGAATATTGTCCTTCATAGCTGCTGTCTCGTCAAAAGGTCACGCGCCGGGGCGCACAGGTTTCCGGCTAGCCCACAAAGGTAAACCGCCAAAGCGCAACCGGCGAGGGGGGCAGCCGCGTCTTCGCACTGGGTGCGGCGAGAAATTCCTAAATGATACTTGCGTATCAGTTTGCGGTATCATTATTATACCCGTGTCGGCAAAGCAGGTCGAGTTCCCCGCCAACACTCGTTTTTCACTTCGACGGTTCCCATGGGCATTTCCGCGCACCCAAAGCCAGCTAAGCTGTCGCTCGACGCCGTTGGTGTGACGACGTCGCTGGTGTGCGCAGTGCACTGTGCGGTGGTCGCGCTGATGCTGGGCGCTCTGCCCGCCATGTCACTATTCGCGGCGCCGTGGGTGGATTGGGTTTTCTTGTCGATCTCGATTGGCGTGGGTGTATTCGCTTTGGTGCCGGGGTATCGACGTCACCGTTTGCTGACTCCACTGGTGTTGTTTGCTACTGGAATCGCGATACTGCTCATCATGCGCCTAATGCGCATTCCGCCATCGTTGCTTGAGCTTGGAGTAGTTGGTGCGGCTGCGGTGCTGCTGGTTACTGCGCACTGGAAGAATCGCGGCGCCTTGCATCGCTGCCAGTGCGGCCCTAAGCATCACTGAGAAGCAGCGCCACTCAGCTCTGCGCAGCGGTTGCTGCTTGTATGACCGCACCACCTTCGCCGTTTAACACAACGGAATAGCTCACCGGAAGCGCCGGATCGAGCGAATCGCGAACACTGCAATACTTCGTGATTGCCAGTTCGACTGCGCGTTCGGCGTGCAGCCGTTCAACCGTATCGCCAGTCAAATGATACGTGAGTAGCGCGGCGATCACCCGCTTAGGTACACCATCCGAACGCGTGCCCACCGCATCGACCGAGAGCGCCGCGAGTGGTGTGCGACGTTTCGCGAGAATATCGACTACGTCAACGGCCGTACATGCGGCCAACGCGCTCATCAAGCCGTCAACAGGGCTCTGTCCGGTCACTCCATCGCCATCAAGCCGGATGGTTGGACCGCCTGGACGACCGCTGTCAAAGCGACGATCGCCGTCCCACGTCAGATGAATCGTCGACGCTGCAGATGCGGCACTCATCGTGCGCCTCCGCCTGCACCTGTCTCAATCGGTGCGCGCACCGCGTTGCCGTACTCTGTCCAACTGCCGTCGTAATTCTTCACGTTGCGATAGCCGAGCAAATAGGTCAACGCAAACCACGTGTGTGACGAGCGTTCGCCAATGCGACAGTACGTGATCGTGTCCAGCTCTGGCTTCAGGTGTTGTTCGTCCTGATAAATCACGCGAAGCTCAGTTGCTGATCGAAAGGTTCCGTCGCTGTTCGCGGCGCGGGCCCACGGTACGCTGCGCGCGCCCGGCACATGCCCGCCACGCATTGCGCCCTCTTGTGGATACTCAGGCATGTGCAACTTTTCGCCGGTAAATTCCGGCGTCGATCGCACGTCGACCATCTGCCCGTTGGCTTTCGAATGGGACAGCACTTCGGGAAGAAAGGCACGAATGCGATCGTCTTCGCGCGCCTGTGCCACAAACTCCGACGCTGCGTAGCGCGCGCTCGTCGTCACGAGTGCCCGACCCTCGGTCTCCCACTTCAGCCGCCCACCGTCAAGCAAGCGTGCGTTGCGGAAGCCGAAGAGATGAAACACCCAGAACGCGTACGCTGCCCACCAATTGTTCTTATCACCGTAGAACACCACCAGCGTTGAGTCATCAATGCCAAGGCGCCGCAGCAATGTCTGAAACTGCTCGCGTGACACGTAGTCGCGAACTACTGGATCGTTCAGATCCATATGCCAATCAATTTTTTGCGCACCGGGGATGTGCCCGAAGTCGAACAACAGCACGTCTTCGTCACACTCTAGCAGGCGAAGTCGCGGGTTGTTCAAATTCTCTGCCAGCCAGCCAGTGGTGACGAGAACTTCTGGGGAAGCGTATCCCCGGCCGGCGATAGCGGGGTCGGGCGCGAACTCGGAGCGGGTCATCGGAATTTAGGATTCGGTAAGGATCGGAACGCAGTGCAATTCGATTTTCGGTAAAGCGCTGGACCTCGGCGCGACTCGGCGCGCGAAGACGCTAGGTAAAGGGGACAGCTCAGGGCGCTGCAAAGTCGCCCGGAACTGACATGAACGGTGAAAACTGCATGGTTGTGCCATAGCGAGCATCGCGCCAGCGCGTGAGTCACGGCTGAATCGAACTAGGAGAGTAACTTGTGTACATGCCACGCGAGTCTCTCTCAGCCGGTCATGAGGTATCGACCTCGACTGCATCCACGACGATGCATACCACGCCGCTTCACTCTGCGCCGGTGCTGTCGGCAGATGCGTTGCGTGTAGACGGCGACGCGGTCGTGTACCGGCTGTATGACGTAGGCTACGAGATCGCGCTCGACCGCGTGCTGGGCCTGCTTGCAACACAAGCGCCGGAGCGCGTGCGACCGGTGCATGGCGAGGCGCAGGCGCTGCAGATCCCCAATCCGCCAATCACTGTCATTCTTGGTAGCGATGAACTGGTGCTTGGCGGCGAACGGCTGACGGTTGAGGTGAGTGCGCGCATCTTTGATTTTGGTGTGGTCAGTTTGCGCGCGCGCGTGCCAGCGCCCACCAATATCACGTGGCACGGCTTTGTTGATTTTGGTGAGCAACTCGACGCGGCAACGGTGGTGCAAACGCTGTTGGACGGGCATTTGCGGTCGTTGGCCGAGCGCATTCGGAGTTGCATCGAGCGCCCTGCGATTGCTCAGCAAACGGAAGACTATATCGTGTATCGCGTGTTCCGTCTGAGCGATTTGTCTGGTGTCGCAGTACCACCAGCGCGGTTGCACGATGCGTTGGTGTCGCCGCTGCTGCTGAATGATCGACGGGTGCTCAGCGCAGGCGCGATGCGTGAACTGTTGCCGCATCGCTTTAGCTACACTGCTGACGATCTTGCGATTCTGACGTGGGACAACGCGTTGATTGTGGATGCATCGCTGGTTGACACCGACGTGCAG
>JANNWU010000459.1:0-8958 GCA_031408755.1 Gemmatimonadaceae bacterium
CCCGCAAATCCGCAACGTATCGACGCGGTCATCGATCCGAATTTCGCCTATTGGCACGCGGCCACGTTCAGTAACTCCGGCGACAAGCTGCTCTTCACCGATGAATGGGGCGGTGGAACTGGCGCCAAGTGTCGCGCAACCGACAAAATGGAGTGGGGTGCGAACGCTATCTTCTCACTCACTGCGCGTAAGTTGACGGCTCGCAGTCACTTCAAAATGCCGGCACCGCAGACCGACAAAGAAAACTGCGTTGCGCACAATGGGTCGCTGATTCCCGTTCCTGGTCGCGATATCATGGTGCAAGCGTGGTACCAAGGCGGAATCTCCGTGTTCGATTTCACCAATGCGAGCGCACCAAAAGAAATTGCGTTCTTTGATCGCGGACCGATCAACGCGTCCGAGTTGACTCTGGCGGGTTTCTGGTCGGCGTACTGGTACAACGGATACATCTACGGCTCTGAAATTGGTCGCGGGTTGGATGTGTTGTCGCTCACGCCGAGTGCCGATCTGACCCAGAACGAGATCGATGCGGCGAAGACATATCAGGTGTCGGCCTTTAATCCGCAGCTGCAGACGAAGATCGTGTGGCCCGCGAGTTTTGTTTTGGCCCGTGCGTACAACGATCAGTTGGTGCGTGGTCGCGGATTGACGCCATCGCAGACGAATCGCATCCGCATGGCGTTGGCTCGTGCGGAGTCGGTGGGTGAGGCAGATCGTCGTCGCACGCTCACGGTGCTAGGCTCGCAGCTTGATACCATGGCAAGCAGCGCACGCGATGCCGCTCGCGTGCGGCTGCTGTCGGCGACGGTCAAGGAGCTGGCGGCGAAGTAGCTGGCGGTTAATTAGTAGGCAGCGGCGCTCCGTGAGAATGTCTTCACGAGCGCCGCGTCTCGTACTGTATCGCTCGGTCCACGTCCCGCCGCGCGCGCGTCACTGAGAGCCGTCGGTTCCGCCGACCTGACTCCGGTGCGCACACGTTCTACTCCTGTCCCGGAGCATCGTCATATGCGTGTTTCCTCGTCGCTGCGTGTACCGATGCCCCGTGGCGTCAGCATCGCATGCCTCGGTCTCGCACTCGCGTTCAATAGCATCCCTGCCAATGCGCAACTCGGAGCACTTCGTCGCGCAGCTGAGCGACGCGTTGAACAGAAGGCTGAAGATCGCGAGCAAGTCGCCAACCTGATTACGCCGCAGTTTGACAGCACGACACTTGAGATAACTCCCGCTCGTCTGGATACGTACACCGCGGCCATGGAACGTGTGCAAGCGATGCGTGCACAGCGGCAGCAGGAATACGCTGCGCTCAACAACTTGGCGAGTGCGCAACGCGACTCTGCCGAGAAAGTTTTTGACCGTGATGAGAACCGCGAGTACGAGCAAGCGAGCGTGCGGTACGGCACGTGCAGAAGTGAGTCGCGTGAAGCAGCTGAGCGCGAATCGGAGCGTAAGATGCAGGAATTCGCAGAGCGGATGCAGCGCAATCCAATCGGTATGCAGAGTGATCCTAAAGTAAAATCGATGGTGGCGCTGATGCAGGAGATCAGCGCAGCGTCGGCTCGCGGTGATCAAGCTGCTTCTGACCGCGCCGCGGCTCGGTTGAACGTCCTGATGGGCATCACGGCAAGCGATAGCGCGAGTATTGATCGCGCCGCTGCGCCACGTTGCGGTGCTCGACCCGCAAAACCCGCCAGCACCCTGCGCTATGAGGCGCTGCGCGTGCGCGCCGACTCCTCTGAGGCGCGCGGAAGGGCGCTCCAGGGCTCGGGTGGCGTTCGTGGTGCAGACGTTGGCATGTCGCAGAGGCAGTCGCGGATGTTCTGGGAGCGCGTTGCATCGTGGCTTAACGGAATGAGTGAGCAGGCGCCGATCACGCGCACTTTTACGCGCGAGGAATACGATCTCTTGGTGCAACGACGCGGTGCGCTACGTAAAGCCTTTAACGGCGCGTAGTTTTGAGACGCGTTGCGTCTAGCCGCGCGTATTTTCGTCACGACGCGATACGTTTAACCGCGTGTAGCCGTCACGACGGCGATGCGTTCGGCGCGCGTAGCTGTTACGACGCAACACGTTCAACCGCGCGTCGCTGTTATTCCGTGATGCGTTCACCGCGCATCGTGATCAGCGTCGCAATGTGTTCACCGGATTTTTGAGTTGATGCACGTACCATGCGTGGCTGTTTTCGCCTTCATCGCTCTCTGTGCGACGCCCAGCGGTGCTCAAACAGCACCGCTGGCCGTCGGGAATCGCGCAGGCGCTTGGCGCGGGCTTTGGCGTCCAGATTCAGCAGCGCCGTCGCGATGGATCCGCGGCGACTCTGTACTGCTCGCGTCGTTGAAATGGCAGGCTGGTCAACGCGGTGTCAGCTTTACCGAGATTCCCCTGCGTGGTGACGGCGAAGCGTGGCGTACGCGTGGCATCATTGTGCGCGTTGATCCGACGCTGGTTGAATTTGATCTCGATACAGCGTTTATTCGCAGCCGCGATGCGAACGGCGCCGTGTGGCGCATCGCGCAGTGGCGGGTGCAAAATGCATCGCAGGCATCGCTAGTCGCGCTGAATGCCGGCCAGTTTGACGCAACGCTCTTCGGCACGCTGCCATGGGGCTGGGTGGTGATGAACGGACGCGAGTGGCAGCAACCCGGCAGCGGTTCACTCTCTGCAGCTGTGGTGTTTGACTCATCGGGGCGAGTGTCGCTGTTGCCGCCATCAGCGCTTAGTGGCGCGAATCGCACGAGCGGCGTGCGTGCGGCATTTCAGAGTTTTCCAACGCTGCTCGATGACGATGGGCACGTACCAGCGGCATTGCGTACGGCGAGCAGCGGCGTGGATCTCACGCATCGCGATGCACGGCTCGCACTTGGTGTTCAGCGCGATGGGAGCGTACTGCTCGTTCTGACCCGCTTCGATGCATTCGGACCCACGCTCGGCGCTGTGCCATTCGGGCTCACGACGCCTGAAATGGCCGCGCTCATGGGTGCACTTGGCTGTACTCGCGCCGTTATGCTCGACGGTGGAATCAGTGCGCAAATGCAACTGCGCGACGCACGCGGCAAACTGAAGCGATGGACCGGGTGGCGTCGAGTGCCACTGGGGTTGGTAGTCCGGCAACGCTGATCTCACGCTGATCTCACGCCATCTCACGCTGATCTCACGCAATCTCACGCAATCTCACGGAATCTCACGCAAGCTTACGCAAGCTCACGTGATCTCACGCAATCTCACGCAATCTCACGCAATCTCACGCAAGCTTACGCAAGCTCACGCCACCTTCACGCGAAGAGGGCGAAACTACGCCGCCGCCAGCTCCTTTAATGCGCGCACCAGTTCATCCAGCTCTGCAGTGGTTGTATACAGATGCGGCGTCACACGCGCACCGCGAACATTCGGCCGATCAATCGCGACCGTCCAAATTTTGTACTTATCCAACAGCGTTTTTGACAGCACGCCCGGCTGCATCGTACTGAGTCCGACGTTCGCGATCCCACAGGCGCGCGCTGAGTCTGCGGGCGTATTCACCACAACATTCGGCACGTCGCGCACTTTGCTCGTCCAATACTGCTGCAAATATCGCAGTCGTGCTTCCTTGCGCTGCACACCAATACTCTCGTGAAACGCAATCGCATGCTGAATAGACAGATCCGTGTGGACCGGATGTGTACCGGTGTGATTTAACTTGCGGATATCGGAATCCGGCATAGAGGGCGCTTCGCCGTATAGCGGCCACAATCCTGCAATGCGCTCCTTCGTCACGTAGAGCAACCCAGCGCCGAGCGGCACGCCGAGCCATTTATGCAGGCTGGCCGCGTAGTAGTCCACGCCAAGGTCAGGAATACGATAATCGAGATGTGCAAACGCGTGTGCGCCGTCTACCGCCACATGCACACCCTTCGCGCGCGCCATCGCTGCGATTTTCTGAACGGGCATGATTTGCCCCGAGATGTTGACCATATGCGAGACCAGCAACAGTCGCGTTTTCGGCGTGATCGCATTCGCATACAGTGTGACAATCTCATCATCCGATTGCGGAATACTTGGTAGCGACACAATGCGATTCACCATCCCGTAACGACGCGCCTGCAGCGCAAACTGGTCGAGCATTGCGCCGTAATCCTGTATCGCCATCACCGCTTCATCGCCCGGCTTCCAGTCATAGCCGGCAATCACCGTATCAAGTGACTCGGTGGTGTTGCGCGTGATGATGAGCTCATCAACCGAGCAACCCGCGACCGCCGCCAGTTTCGTACGCGCTGCAAGCTTGTCGGCCACCATCGCGGTGCGCATGTAGTACGACGCCTGGTAATTGCTCTCGCGAACATTTGCGATGAACGTTTCCAACATGTCGTTCGACTGCATGGAGTAGTAGCCGTTTTCTAGGTTGATGTAGTCTGGTTTGAGCCGGTATTTCGCACGCATCGCGATCCAGAACGTCTCGTCCTCTGCCAATGCGAGTGCGCTCATTGGCTCGTACTGCGCCCAGAGCTTGTCGCCGAGCATGGCAGCCATCGTGGTGGCGCCGAGGGTACGGAGGAAGTCGCGTTTGAGCATGGGCGGGAGCGGAGGCAGCGGGTGCGGGCGGGGTGGTGTGTGGAAAGTTCAACTACTGCCAGCGGTTCGACAATCGACCGGCGTGCTCGGGGGTAGTGAGAGCGTGGCTTCGCCGTTGTGCGCGGTTGCGCGCGCCCTAAACTTTCCGGGATGCCTCTCATGACTCAAGAAATTCTGGTGACTCAAGAAAGTCTGGCTGTTGCTACCTCGCTCGGCTCGGGCAGCGGCCCCAGACGTCTCGCCATGCGCCGCTCGCGCCTACTACGTTCGCTGCCGATTTCAGCGGTGGCGTTGGTGCTCGCCTGCGACGCGAACCCCTTCGACGCGACCCAGGTGCCGAGTGTGACCGCGACACCGAATGTCACGCTTCCGGTTGCAGTGTTTTCATGGCAGCCTGCTGGCGCGCAGATCATCCGTGTGTACCGCGGCAGTACTGCGGGCGATGGCTACACCGAATCCTTGATGTGGTCTGTTGTTGCGACATCAATGAACAGCATCGCGAGTGGTGTCGAATACGGCCGCAACCCAATTCCCGGTGCTACGCTGGATGTCGCCAGTAAGCTGCTCGTTCCCGGGCAAGTCTATACCGTACAAATCACGCGCAGCGACCCAAAAGGCAGTGGTGACGGATTTACAAATACGAACAATCGATACGTTGGCACGGCGACGTTCACGCTGGCTGCATCAATGCCAAATTCATCGATTGCGTCACAACGATAGCGGTGAAAATACGTGACTGAGGATATAGAGAAAAGGCGTGCCGTTCGCGCTGAACGCATTCGCGCATCGCCTCGATTTGACGGACGCGCGTTTCGGAACATCCACCCAACGCAACGCGGCCTACGCTCAGAAGACGTTGCGCCGACGATGAAGGAATATCTCTGCGGAGGTGAACGCCGTGTGCCGAGCGCGCCATTGCCGTTGGCAGATCCACGCGTGTTGCTGCGCACACCACCTGCATCGGGATTGCGCACGACGTGGATTGGGCATTCGACGTTGCTGTTTGAGATCGACGGTGCGCGAATTCTCACCGATCCGGTCTGGGCCAAGCGAGCGTCGCCGGTGCAATTCGCGGGACCAAAGCGCTTTCACAACGCCCCAATCTCTCTTGCTGCATTGCCCGAATTGGATGCCGTTCTGATCTCGCATGATCACTACGATCATCTTGATCGCGCTGCGATTCGCGCGCTTGCAAAGCGTCGCGTGACGTTCGTCACGTCGCTGGGTGTCGGTACGCATTTAGAGGCGTGGGGCGTGCCGCCAGAGTGCATCATTGAACTTGATTGGTGGGAGCAGACCACGTTGCCGCGCAGTGGCGTTGTGATCACAGCAACGCCATCGCAGCATTTCTCTGGCCGCACACTGCTCGATCGCAATGCGACGGCGTGGTCCAGTTTTCACATGCAAGGGTCTCGTCATTCGGTGTTTCACGGCGCTGACACTGGTCTCACCCGCGAGTACACCGACATCCGTGCGCGTTTTGGGCGGTTCGATTTAGTGACGCTTGAAATCGGCGCATGGCATCCGGCGTGGGGCGACATTCACCTCGGCCCCACGCAGGCGGTTGAGGCGTATCAGATGCTCGGTAGCGGCGTGCTCCTGCCCATTCACTGGGGCACGTTCAACCTCGGCATGCATGCGTGGGATGAGCCGATTGAAACGCTGACAGCAGTCGCAGCCGCGCAGAGTGTCCCGGTGATGACGCCGATGCTCGGGCAGCCAACTGAACCGGCGCGCGCGGATGAGACGACGGCGTGGTGGCGGGCCGTTGTCGCGGCGGAGACGGCTGGTGAGGTGACGCGTGACACGGCTGACACGTCGGATGACGAGAGTGCGGTGAGTTGGCCGGTGGATTAACCGGCTCTACGGCAGTGGCGCCTCTTCACGTCAGAGGCGGATGGACAAACTGGACCTCGCAGATTGGCTGCGTCGCTGCGTTTTGTAGTGCCTGCAAGCACGTGAACGTGTTGCATCGATCTTTGACTTGCTCGACGTGCATTGCTGAACGTGCACGTTCCGTCACGAAGAACGCATGTGTGTTTCACGCGCCGTGCTTCTCTCACTGCTATGAGGTCGCAATGTCGGATGCTTCGGATTCCAGCGCACCACACACTGGTGCACCAAGCGACGTGCTCATGGCGCTCTACACCGGCGATCGTGACCGCGCGCTGGTACTTGCTGCGACGGTGGCGTTACCGCTTCCGGAGCTCGCGGCATTTGGCGATCTGGATGCTGTCTCGCGACACGTTGCGCAGCGGCCAGCCGATGTTACCGCTTTTAGCAACGACGGTTGGACTGCGTTGCATCTGGCTGGCTACTTCGGTTACGCCGCTGTCGTGGCGCGTTTGATCCGGGCTGGTGCGAACTGTTCGACGCGATCGCGCAATGCGCAGGGCAACACGGCGCTGCATGCTGCATTAGCGGGGCGGGGTACGCTGGCGGTGCTCTGTGCGTTGATCCCAGCCGGTAGCGATGTGAACGCGATTGATGCGCAGGGCGTAGCGCCGTTGCATTTGGCGGGAGCGCGCGGTGATCTCGAGGCGACGGAGTTGTTAGTGGCGTGCGGTGCAGATCACACGGTGCGAATGCCTGATGGGCGAACGGCGGCGGATTATGCGGCCGAGCGTGGACACGAGGAGGTGGCGGCGTGGTTACGGGTGCGTAGGCGAAAGAGCTTTCCGAGTTAAGAATGAGCGAGAATCGTTGGTGCTTCGCGTTGGCAGGCAGAAGCAATCCACGCGCACTGACTCCGAATGGTCGCGTCTGCCAGATTTGTTTTCTTTCGCTCTTGGGCCGACATTAATGGGTGATTTCTAATGTTTCGTTTTACTTCAACTGCGTAATACAACGGCCGTTTTATTGAGAGAACTTGGATGTCGTGCATGGCGAACATCTTGCGCGAGTGGATTTTGAGCGGCATGCTCTGAGATGCAGGACTTACGAAGTACACGCATCGTTGCGATGCAAAAGCTTCAACCATTCGGAGAGAAGCATGCGCCCCCCCCCCAGCGGATCAATTGTTCACTTGCTGCTCGGAATTTCTCTCGTCGTGTTGCACCGATAGGAGAAATTATCTGGCGAGGGCTTGCCACAATTGGTTTTGTATTTGTTAGCGGGTGTACCACGGATCGCTCGCCAACTGAGACGCCCGGTGAAGCAATTCAAGTGTCGATGTTTCTGTCACGACCGGTGATTGCCGAAAGCATTTCCCAGCCCGGTGTTTCGCTCTCGCTTAAAGGTGGCGCTAGTTCCACCGTTGTTGAGGAGTCCTTTACGATTGATTTTGATGGAACGATTCACTCCGACGTTCAAGCAGACATCGCTTGTTTAAATTTGAATTGCGGCAGTAACACATTTGTGCCTGGGTTCGTCCCGTTGGGCCCATCCTATTCGCACGACAGTTTCGCACTCAAGGTTGATCGGGCTTTTGGTAATCCGGCTGCTGTGCGCGCAGCGATTACGAATTACCTCTCAAGAGTCCCGAAGAAAGCTGTGAGATCGCCAAGAGTATTTTCGGAACCCATCAATTTGCTTGTTGCCCAAGACTTGCGAGTGGGTGGGCAGTCTTTCCGGCTTGCTATTTTTGTTGATGGTTACGGTCGGCGAATACGCACGAGATTTTCAACGGCTGACGGAATTCCAATCGTACAACTGTCTCACTCGTGGACAGCGAATGATGACCTACAGGCTGTTGGTTATTATCAGTTCAAGGAGGATGGTACGCCGGGCTCCGGGTTCGAGGCGAGCGCGGAAGGTGGCTTTCCTTTGCGTTTCACGCACGCAGAAAATACAGATCCCATCGGTGTTCTAGCTTCTGCTTGCGGTGCTCTCGGTAGGTTCTTCGAGAAAGTTGCACTGCCTACCGCTGCTTTTGCACAGGTAGGTGGCTCAAACTGTTGGTACGAAAAAGCAAAGTTGGGAGGATTGCTCGCCTTTACCGTCGCAGGTGCGTACGCTGGAGGCAGTTTGGCTCCGGCAGGCATTGCCGTCTGCACATCAAGTGGTATGGCTGCAACTGCGTGTGTCTCTGCGTTTGGCTTGGCTTCCATAGGGGTGATGAACCAAGTTGATGAGTTCACTCGTTGTGTTCAAGACGACCTCAAGGCAAACGCGGGACAGTATGCTGCGTACTATTCGTCGTCGGCTGGCAGCGCGTGGGTACACACGTTTTTGGGGATGGGTCCATCAGATGCGAGCATTCAGACGTTTTTCAATACATTCGGTCCGTCAACGTCTCTGATTGGAATTATGAGAAACGAAAATACATCTGCCAACATCGGTTTTGTTACAGCAGGCGGGCTCACCATGGTCACAGTCGTCCACTCTGAAGAGGGCGGAACAGGCTCCGCGACAATCGAAAAGATGATTCAGATTGGAAAGAAGTAGCGGCAATTCTATAAGGAGAGATTGATG
>JANNWU010000460.1:0-10316 GCA_031408755.1 Gemmatimonadaceae bacterium
CCCCATCGCCGAGCGGACTCCAGCCGCTTCGACGTAGTACTCGGCGTCATCAGCCACATCAAACAGTCGCACCGTGAACGCGCCAGCTGACGCGCCAACACCCATAGGGATGTGTTCCCACTCTGTGCTGGCTCCGCGGCGCACAACAAAGTCCGCGACTTCACTCGCGAAACCGGCGAGCGTCGCAGAGAGCTGTACGTCACTGCCGCGCGCAACGATGAGGGACTGCGGTGCAAGCGTAATTGCGTACACGGGCGCAGATGCTGCCGCCTGCAGCGGCGAGAGTAGTTGGCGCACACCAGAGCGAAGAAACGCAGGACCGTTTTGAAACACGAGCACGGCGAGTGTCGTTACTGCAACCGCGATAGACAGCGCGCGAATGGTGGTTGGTTTTTCGAGTATCGAAACGGATGAGGAACTGCTGAGGCGTCGCGTTGCATCTGCAAGCAAGCCGCGTTCGAGCACTGCCGAGTGGCCGGTGTCAGCGTGTGGCTTGAGTGTGACAGCAGAATGCACGGCGCCGCCCAATTGCGGAACGCGCTCTTCGAGATAGAGCGCAAGTCGGTCGTCTGGCAGTTTGCGTACGAGTGGCCACGCGATAAAGCGTGCGACGACAGCGGCTGCGACAAGCGCGAGCACAATGCGCGTGGTGCTGATTGCAGTTGCCGAGAATCGTGCCGCCTCCAGCGCCAGCGATCCGAGGGCGAGCACACCAACCACAATCGACACGGTAACGGCAGCGCCAACCGCCAAATGCCGCGCGCGCCAGCGGAATCGCGCACGCTGTAGTAGCGGCGTGAGAGCATTGGCAGCGTGTAATCGCGGCGCGGTCATTCGATTCTCATGCAGTGAGTGTGCACGCGGGAATTTGTCATATCCTACTGCATCGCCACTGTCGACGTCCGCGAGCGCCGGGCGACGACTCCCTCAGCAATCAGGAGCAATACAGCGGCGAGCAGCAGATACCACCAGGTGGATTGCCGTGCCTCGCGATCAGTCGGCGTCTCCTCATCCACGAGTCGTTCCGGAGCCGTAGCGTTGACTGAGCTGCTGAGGGCGTTGGTCAGCCGCAGTACGTCAAACGATGCGAAGTCGAGCTCTGGCGGTGCGATGTTCGCGGCGACAAGGATGGGACGCGCGCCAGGCGACCCGCCAGGACGCAGTGCGTGTACGCCTGCCTCGTTGAGCTCAAGCGTCGTGGTGCTACGGGAGCTGCTGATCGTGGTGCGGCGACCAGATGGTGCAACGGCAATCCAGCGCTCTGCATTGGCGGTTGCGTCGATCGAGAGATCAGACGGACGCAGGCTCGCGCCAACGTCGAACCACCGAGGCGTGTCGCGCCAACCGGCCGCGTAACGCGTTAACTGCTGCATGAGCGGAAGAAAGGCTGGCTGTCGCGGCAAATCGTTCCAGATGCCGTCGAGTGATGAGCCAAAGGTGAGCACGCGACCTTTGCCCACGAGGTGCTCCGTGAGCGCAGCGGTGCCGTCGTCAAAACGCGCGAGCACGCCGGACGTTGTATCGATCCCGCGGTACTTAAAGAACCGCGCGGCGGCGAGATCTCCGGCGCGTGATCCCGACAGAAGCGCGAGCGCGGGATGCTGCGCGTCCATTTCGCCGAGCACCGCACCGCTCACTCCGCCGCGATCAGTAGGAGTACGAATCTCGCCGGGAATTAGTGCGCGTGCGCTCGCGGGCCAGAGACGTGGATTGAGTTGTTCGCTGAGTGCTACTAACAAGCCGCCCCCGTCAGTGACGAAGCGCATCAGTCGTGCTGCACCGATACCGGTGGGGAACGCGCCGTCGGCGAGAACAACAATTCGACGGCCGGCGAGATCGGCGGTGGACGCGCGAGCGGGTGTTCGGCTGGCGACATCGAATCGTGGTGCGTCACCGATCGCCAACGCACGAGCCAAGTATGGGCCAGCGCGGCTCTCAATGATGAGAACGGGAAGTACCGGTGACTGATTGAGCAAAAAATGGAATGCATTGTCACCTGGTACAGCATCGGCTTCGAGCACCACGCGCGCCGCTACCGGATCTGGCGGAACTGGTATCGCCGCAAAGTTCACCGATGCACTTCCATCGCTCGGCAGATCCAGTGTGCGGGATTCAAGACTGCGCCCGCCCACGTCCAATCGCACTGAGACTCCGCGCGCCGCGGGCCCGATGTTCGCGATTCGCGCACTGACAATCACGTGTGCTGGTCCGGGACGACGGTCGGGGCGCACCTCGATGGATCGTACCGCGCGATCCAGAATTGGTGTGTCGCCAGCAACATCGCGCGGCGCGATCTCAGTGCTCGGCGGCATGCGCGCATCATCGGTCAGATCCCAACTACTCCGTTGAAAATCGGACACCATCACGAGCAGTTTCCGCGGCGCATCACTGGCGGCGAGTCGTTGTTGCGCGACCGTGATCGCCGGTGCTAGCCGTGTCGACTCGTCGGTGAGCGACACTGAATCAAGTGCTGCGCGTAACTGATCGGCGTCGCCCGTTGCCGCAGTGAGTGCATTTGCGCGACGGTCGAAGGCAACAAGAGTCATGCGATCACCGGTGCCGAGGCTCTTGATCACACTATCGACGGTTGTGCGCGCGCGTTGCCAACGATTGCCAACACGCATTGAAAACGAACGATCAAGCAGTACGACGACCTCGCGTCGCCGCACGTCAGCACTGCCCGGAACGGCGCGGCGGCCGAAGACCGGTCGCGCAAACGCGAGCGCGAGTGCGATGATGGCAAGGGCGCGCAGCAGAAATAGCCATGGATCGCGCAAATGCCGACGCGCGGTGAACGGCGCCGGCGTCCGCTCAAGAAACATCAGCGACGGAAACTCAATCGGGTCACGTTTCTCGCGCTGGACAAGGTGCACGAGCAACGGAATGCCGACGGCGGCGATCGCGAGCAGGAACAGCGGGGCGAGAAGTGGCATCAGACGGCGGTGCGCAGAAACTCACGCCTGAGTAGCACGTCGAACAGCACGCGATCGAGAGGTTGCGAGGTACTCACCAGGCTGTAGTCTATTCGGCCACCGCTGAGCTTTGCACGCATCGCAGTGACGTGCGCATCCATCGCCGCGATGTAGCGGGCGCGTACCTTCGCGGGGCTGACCGGCAGCCGCGCGCCGCTTTCCACATCTCGAAATGTGGTTGCGTCATCAAACGGAAAGGTGCGTTCTGCGGCGTCAAGCAACTGAATCACGATGACATCGTGCCCCGCGCCAGTCAGCGGTCCCAGTGCGCGCAACACATCGGCTGCGGGTTCGTACAAATCAGACAGCAGAACAAAGATGCCGCGTCGCGGTTGCGACTGTGCAATTTTCGCGAGCGGTCGAACAAGTGTGCCGGTACCACCAGCCGTCGCGCGCTCAAGTACGTGTAGCACATTCGGCAGATGCCGCGCAGCGGGTGGAACGATCTCGCGTATATCATCGGCGAACGTGACAACCCCAACGCGATCTCGCTGGCGTCGAGAAAACCACGCCAACGTTGCCGCGAGGAGTTTTGCGTATGCCAGCTTCGTGATGCCACCGTGCGCGAAGCCCATTGACGCCGAGACGTCGAGCAGCACGGTGAAATTGGTGTTCGTGTCCGCTTCGTATGTCTTGAGATACGTACGCTCAGTACGTGCATACACGCGCCAATCCACATGGCGCACATCATCGCCTGGCACATATGGCCGATGCTCGGCAAAATCCGTTGAAAAACCGAGATGCGGCGAGAGATGCAAGCCGGAGATGAAACCCTCGACTACCCAACGCGCAACCAGTTCAAGGTTACCGATGCGCGCGAGTGTCGCGGGGTCCATGGTGAGGCGATCACTCACGCACGAATCCCGCCAACATCGAATAACGCGCGAATGATCACGTGAGGCCGGCGGTTGGCCGCGGGACTGCGGCAATCAGAATTTCCACCAGTTGATCGGTGGTGACTTTCTCAGCCTGCGCGTGAAAGTTGAGCAACACGCGATGACGCAAAACGGGCGCAGCGAGCGCCGCAATATCATCGAAGCTGACGTGGTAGCGACCATGCATGAGCGCGCGCGCTTTTCCACCGAGCACGAGATACTGCGCGGCACGCACCGATGCACCATAGCTCACCCACTCGCGCACTTGGGGTGGCGCGAGCGGAGAGTCAGGGCGTGACGCACGCACGAGATGCACCGCGTAGCGAGCCACCGCATCAGAAACGGGTACACGCCGCACCAGTTGCTGATACGCCACGATTTCAGCCGCACTCATGACGCGCCGAAACTCTTGGCGTTGCATGGAAGTCGTCTGCTGCACAACCTGTAACTCTTCGTTTTCGGTGAGGTAGCCAACGATGACCTGAAACATGAAGCGGTCAAGCTGCGCCTCTGGCAGCGGATAGGTACCTTCCAGCTCGATCGGGTTCTGCGTTGCGAACACAAAGAATGGTGCGTCCAGCGGATACGTTCGCCCCTGCACCGTAACGCGTCGTTCCTGCATCGCTTCGAGCAACGCTGCCTGCGTCTTTGGTGGCGTACGATTGATTTCGTCAGCGAGCAAAATGTTCGTGAACAACGGCCCTGGAACGAACGTCATCCGACGCCGCCCGGTCTCGGCATCTTCCTGAATAATGTCTGTGCCTGTGATGTCACTTGGCATCAGATCCGGCGTAAACTGGACGCGCGCAAACTTCAGGTCGAGCACTTGCGCCAACGTATGTACAAGCAACGTTTTCGCGAGACCGGGCACGCCGACAATCAAGCAATTGCCACCCGCAAACAGCGCAATCAGCGCTTGCTCGATCACCGCTTCCTGTCCCACAATCAGTTTGCGTAGTTCAGCGACAATCGCAGTGCGGCCATCGCGCAAACGATCGGCCAGTGCAAGGTCGTCCCCGCCGGCGAGAGACGAGTTGGTGAGATCAGCAGCCATGTTCAGTGAGTGAGCGCGTAGATGACGTAGTTCACCGCGAGCTTGTACGCTTCGTTGGTGAGCGAAATTGGGAGCAGCCCCTGATCAGAGAACTCCATGTAGTCGCCAATATCGTTGTTGAAGTTGGCGATCATGACCAAGCGTTTGGTAGGATCATTGTCTTCGTATGCGCCCCAGAACTCTGATTTGAGCCCAAAATTTGGGTGCGACATTTCGACGTTCTCAATCCGAAAAAATGAATCGAAGATCGGATGCGATGTGTCAAGCTTGACTGGTACAAGGTTGGGGAACGCTTCACGCCACCGCGCTTCGAAGTTGATCCAGTGCCGATCAGCAAAATCGTCGAAAATGATGAAGCCACCTTTGTGTACATACGCTCGCACGCCGGCGAGTTCTTTCTCGCTCATGGTCCAGAAGCCGGGCTCTGATACGTACGCCACTGGGTACTCAAACAATGCCTTGTCGGCGAACGATAAAATATTCGTTCCCTCAAGGCGTGGCTTCATACTCGACACCTCGTCGAGAATTTTCATGAGATGCGTTTCCGCCGTTGGATAGTCGTGATCCCACTTCAGGTCACGCCCACCGCCAAGCGGTTCAAATTTCACACGGAGAAAAGTGAAGCGCCCATCATAACTTACGTTCGCGTTCGGCTTCTCACCAGGTGAACCACGTCGAAAACGCTGCGCCTGCAAAGCGAGCAGCGGTAGCGAAAGCAACGCGAACAACCACCAGCGGTTACGTCGGGTCATGGAGCCTTGCCGGAAGAGCGGATAGTCAGCAGCAGATCTTGCGCCGCTTCAAAGTTGGGGGCCAAGTCGAGTGCGCGTAACACCTCGCGTCGCGCTGTCGTAATGTCACCTGATGCACTCAGCGCCTGTGCCAATCGATACAACGCGTCGGCTCGGTCCGTTGGTCCAATCGCAAGCACTGCCCGCCGTGCTCGGATCGCCAGGGGCCACGCACGTCGCGCGAAAGCCACATCGCCAAGGCGAGTCTGCACCGTTACGTCAAACGGATCGATCAGCGACGCTCGATCCAGCGCCGCCATCGCACCGGTCGAGTCACGCGAGCGCTGGAGCATGCTTGCCAACGCAATGTTCTCATCGATCGCTTCAGCATTGCGTTCGACAATAGCAGCCAGTGCCACGGCAGCATTGGCCGTGTCCCCCATCGCCGTGCGCGCTGCAACGAGAAAATGATACCCACTGCCGGTCTCAGCGAACGATGGAAACGACGTGACCGCGCGTTGCGCGGCCTGAACAACTTCCGGCCACTGCTTCTGCTGCATCGCCGTGCCGGCAACGCCGAGCGCATCGCGCAGCGGACCAGCGAGTTCGATGGATGTTTCACCGGCAGGGTTAGTGCGGAGCGTACCACGAACCGCTGCAAACTCGCGCGAGAATTTCGCACGAAACCAGCGGTCGAAGGTCGCGTCCAACGCAGTCGAGTCTAGTCCGTACACCTGCTGCATCAACTGTGGCGTATTGCTGCCATCTCGATACCCCAACAGCAACGCACGAATGCCCGCCATTCCCTTCAGTTCTTCGAGCATTTCAAAGACATAAGCCGACAATGCATACGACAGAATGAGTTCCTGCTCGTAGCGTGGATGCACAAAGCCGTTGTTCAGCCGACTCACCGGTTGCAGCCTGCCTGCACCGTAAGCTGCAATGAGCATCGGAGTTACTCCGCCACCCCATTCACGTCGCGCGCGACGTTCTTCATGCACTGAAAGCCCTTCAGACACCCACCGCGGCACTCGATTGTTCGTCATTCCCAACGTGATCGTGTGCGCAAACTCATGCCATAGCACTGCACCCCAGTGGAACTCACCGCGTGATCGCGCCGGTGGCAGCTCAATCGCAAGCACATTGCCGAACGCGACACCAAGTGCACCAAGCCCCGCGAGTCCAACAGCGCGCACGCTGAAATCGGCATGGCTGCGGAAGAACTCCATCCGCACCCGGTCCGAGAGTACAAAGCCATACCGCACAGTTAGCGCCGCATACGCTTCCTCGGCTAACGGCGACGCGTACAACGACATCAGTTCAGCATCGCCAGTTTCGAGAACGAGGTCGAAATGCTCGGTGGCGACCGTGCGCGCCTTCGCATACGAATCGAGCAGGTCGAGTGTGTTCTTCACACGAACATCGTACGGATCAATTGTGAATGCACGGTCGAGCGTCTCACGCCCAGTGGTCACATCACCCGTGCGCAACAAGTTGATGCCGAGCAGCGCTAAGGCGTGCGCATCACGCGGGTCACGCACAACACCGGCACGTGCGAACGCAACCGCGTCGGCGTACAATCGATTGCGCGCCGAAACATCAGCTAATGCGGCCTCCGCCTCCGCTGATCCAGCCAATCGCAAGTGCGCACGTGCCAGTGCGTCGCGATGTCCACTCACATCTCTCGCGAGCCAGCGCGCAGCGGCAATTGCGACCCACGGTTCGTGCGCAGTGCTATCGGTCGCAAGGCCTCTGCGCGCCTCCACGATTGCTTCGTCGTACTGTTCCGCGTCAATCAGTCGATATGCCAGCAAAACATGTGCATCAACATTTGCAGAATTGACGGCCAGCAATCTCGCCACTGGGTCACGCAGCACACGCCGTCCCTCGGCGGCGTTGAGTCGCGCTAATGCTGCGAGACCACGTGGATGATGTGCATTGATCGCCAGCGCCTTATCGAGCGTTGTACGCGAATCAGCGAAGTTGAATTTCTCGAGAAAAAGTTCACCGAGTTCAACTAGCGCATCCAGACGGTCTGGTTCGAGCGCAATCGCACGATCGTAGAATCGCAATGCATCCTTAAATCGCTGAGGATCGCTGCGACCGAGCACTCGTGCGGCAGTCGCCATGGCGTGCAAGTCACTTGCCGTCCGGGAACCGCCCTGAGCGTTCGCTTGCACCAGCATGCGATTAAGCCGAGTAGCAACGCTGTTTGCCGCGCCCTGCTGCATCTCCGCGCGCAGCAAATTGCTCAGTCGCGCCAGCTCGACAATTGCGCGAAGCGAGTCCGGCCCACGCAGCGCCAACTGCCATGCGTCGCTCGCGTCGCGCATTCTACCAAGTGATTCGAGCGCACCCGCAATCGCCGGTGCAACTAGTGGCTGTGATCGCCACTTGGCTGCGCGTTCCAGCGCTTCTGCTGGCTTACCCACATCAGTTAGCGCGCGCACCAACACAACTGCGTTTGATAACTTCGTTGCGTCAATCCGCAGCGCCTGTTCTGCTGCAGTGATTGCCGCCTCAAACTCGCCACGCTGGTACAGCGCTGTCGCAGTAGCCGCGCTGGCCGCGCGCGCACTCTGTGACTGCGCAACACACACACTCGGCGCAACACCGAAAAAAGTGACCAGCGCAAGTGTGCATCGGCGATGCGCGATCATGGCTTTACCAACGGTGCTGCAGTGCGCAGCGCGCGAGTCAGCCTCGTTAGTTCTACGATCAGCGGCTCGAGTGCCTGAAGATACGCCTCTTCGTTCATCGTCGACTTACTGGCCCGCAAAGCATCAATGCGTGCCTGCACCTCGGCGCGCGCGACAAGCGCTGCGCTGGTAGCCGAATCAGTTGCGACACGACTCTCTCCGCCAGCTGGAGCAAGGTAGAATGTCCGAGCGCGACCGCCGTCGGCGCCATCGGTGAGAACTGCGTGTTCAGTCGGAAGCAAATTGCCTTTTGTGAATACCTGCTCCACCTCGTGCTGCGCATAGGTGAACGCTTCTAGCAACGACACACGGCCATCCTTATCGGTGTCGCCAATCTGAGTAGTAATTGCTCGCACGAACGGGCCAGGGAAAAGCGTTTCATTCTGCTCGCGTGCGCTTTTGGTCGCAGTGATGATGATTCGGCGCGGCCCCGCGAGAACCTCTGCAAACTCGCCGCTTGCACTGCCGGTGTGAACGAAGGCGATCGTCGGCGCCGTGGCAGGTGCAATGACGCGCGCGAAGTCGGCCGGTGTCATGTCAGGACCGGGAAGATTCACACGCGTGTCACCGGTGAGCATCGAACCATGCGCGAATATCACAACCACGAGCCGGTCAGCGACTGTGAGTGATCGCGCGAGTCCACCGAGCACGCGTTCAATGGTGACTTTGCTCGACCGTCCGTGCACGCGACCCGCGTCGAGCGTTGAATCCTGCTCGAGTACTATCACGCGTGTTGGCGAAATCGCAAAACGCTGCGTCGCCGCGCTCGCGAGCGCCATCGCCATACCATGCCACTCCGTGCCGATCCGTGGCTCACCGCTCACGCCGGCAATGATGACCAGATGCGTTGTGCCGCCAACTTGCGCGAACAGTGCGCGATGCGACGAGAGAAAGAGCGGAGCCGCAATCGCACTGCAACGCAGCATGCGGAATAGTCGCGCGCAGATACTGCTTCGAGTCAGCGTGAAACGTGCTGCCATCAGGCGAGACCCCGACGTCGACGAATTGCCCATTCGCCACCTAACAGTGACAGCAGCACGATGAGCACTAACGGAGCGTCCCACAGGTCTAGGCGTCGCACCGCATTTGCACCACTTGCGCTGTAGGTCAAGTCACGCGCGACCTCGGCTGCGCGTTGCGGTGTGTATGTGCGCCCACCTGTTTCGCGCGCCAACTGATCCAATAATCCATCGCGTCGCTCAGCGCCGAAGTATTCCTCGACTGGCTCTGCCACGAACACATATGCCGGCTGCGACTGCGCCGTCTCAGCGCCCGACACTGATCGCACGCGAAGTTCGTGCACACCATTGGCGGCTGGCACGAACGCGGCCGCATACTCACCGTCCCGGTCAATCGCCCAGTCGAATGCAATCTCCTGCGAGGTACCTCCCGGACCACATATCATCGCACTCACCGCTGCGCCATTGCGTCGGAGATACCCGCTGTCTCGCACAATTGCGCGCACCGCAATCGCATCGCTCGGCGCGCTTTCTTCATCCGTGACCCCTTCCACTTGGTCAGGTACATCATTTACGAGCCAGCGCAACATCTGTCGCCAGAGTAATTCGTGTGTTGAATCGTCGACGGCAATGTCAGCGTGCATCTGCCAGCGCCAGTCGTCTTGCGCACCAAGTGCGAGTACACGTCCGCGGCCAAATCGTTGCGCCACCAGTAACGGCCGAGTTAGTCCGCGCTCCCCGAATCGACCGTTCAGTAAAACGGTCGCTCCAGCTTTTGCACGCGTCAGCAGATTCACGGTGGTGAGTGGCGGCAGCGTGCGCCAGCGCATGGCAACGGCCGAATCGGTACTAGCCACTTGGAGCGCGGGGTGCCGCAAACCATCGCGAGTCGCGACAGCGGTGACTTCGACCAACTTCTCGCCTTCGCTGAGTGTCGTAACTTCCATGTCGATGGGCATCGCATCTGCGAGCGGCGTGCCAACGTAGCCGCCTTCGGCAAACGCATCGCGGCCGCCAAGCAGCAAC
>JANNWU010000461.1:0-9438 GCA_031408755.1 Gemmatimonadaceae bacterium
CAAGGCAACGGCGCAGTTGCTCTACAGCGTGCCACCGGGCTCAGTGACCACGCAGGCGCGAATACATCACGCTACCGCGCGCACAGCGCCGTAACGTCACTACCACTGTAGCGTGATTGTTCGTTCGCGTCGTTGACGGACTAACGCCAGTTCAAGGCTGCGCTTGCCACGCATCGAGGCGCGCTGCACGGCGATCTGTAACTCGCGCACGCCCTCGCACTCCTCGTCATTAATACGAACGATCACGTCACCACCGCGCAATCCGGACGTCGCCGCCGGCGTGCCCGGTGCAACGCGCAACACCAACACCCCTTCGCTCCGACCAGTCAACTCTTGCAACTCTTCTGTGATCGTCGCCAACATCGCACCTGCAATTGTGTAGTCAGTTGGTGACCATGACGTTGTCGCCGAGCCGCGCAACCGCTGCACCGTCGGTACCTCTGATAGCGATTGCGCGCCTGGGAACCGAGCCGATGTCGGCGCTTCCGGAGCGACTGGCGCCTGCAGCGCGCGAGGAGCTGAAAGACGAGCCGACAGCGGAGTTGGCGACCTCGTGATGCTCACCGAACAGTTCCCCGATGAGCAATACGTACGCGTCACATTGTCGTCGCCAGTGAAATACGAAACTGATGTCACTGCATTGGGTCGCGCACCAACAGTGATTGGAAATGAACGTTCAGCACCGCGACGTTTGATCTTTACAACCAGTCGCTCACCTGGTGTGAGCACGTCGGCCATCGGAATTGTACCGGGCAGCGGCAAACGTCCAAACGCCACGATTGTGTCGCCTGATTCTAGTCCACCCTGCGCCGCTGGCGTGCCCGCTTCAACTGACGCGATCACCACTGGCGACATGAACAATGTGAACACCTTGCCGTCGCGTAGCTCCGTATTCTGCGTGCCCGACAATACGATGCCCAAGTAGCCTCGCGGGAGCGATCCCGTTGCAACAGAGCGGTACGACAACTGTCGCTGCTGATCAGCCAATGCGCGCGCCACATTCGCCATGGCGCGTAGGTTCACCATTTGCGCCGCCAGCTTCTCACGTGAAGCGGCGCCTTGCGCGCGTGCCTGCGCACGGTCCGCTTCAGACTGCACCTTTGACAGCTCGCGAGCCAATTCTGCGATCCGCACCGACGAATAGCGCACAATCGAATCGCGCACCCGCGGTTCAGCTTCCGATGCGCGCTGCAAATCGCGCTGCATTTCCAACATCAAGCGCGCCTGCTGCTCCAGTGACACGCGAATACGCTGCGACAATTCACGTTCAAGCGTGCGCGCCGCGACGTCTGCCGCGCTTTCCTGTGCCGCCGCCGTTGCTGCGCTGAGCAACAGACCAACGACGACGCCAATCGTTCGTACGTTCAGCATCAATACTCCAACACTTGCTGCGACGCGGGCAACGCTGTCGTCAACCGTCGTAGCGTCACTGCACGCGCGCCGAGCGTCGCGAGATAATAGCGATTCATAACGGGATCGTCTGGCGCTTCGTATAGCGCACGCTGTGCAGTGGCCATCGCTGCGTCCAGCACTTCCAAACGCTGACGATAATCTGTCACCGCTGCCGCATCGCCACCCTGTCGCGGTGTGATCGCACTATCATGCGACGCGAGCCAGAGCAATGCACCGCTGTAGACTTCTTCTGCTGTGTGCAATGTCGCACGCGCGTCATCTGGCGTGCGAAAATTCATTGCGCGAGTTGAAGGCGTCGCCGGCGTCGCAGCATTCGCGGCATTGCTCGCCGCGACACTCGCCAGTTGGCGACCGGCGGCGTACCGTCCGCCCACAACGCCAACCGACACCAGCAATGCCGCAGCAGCGGCCAGTCCCGCGCCGCGCATCCACCCGCGTGAGACACGTGATGCACGCATTGGAAGTGCGACGCTGGCCGCCGACGCAATAGAACGAATCTCATTGCTCGGCGTCAGCGACACAGAACTCGTGTGCATCAACACACCTTCGTCACGCAACGCCGCTGAGAGTTGCTGCCACGACACCAATGGTGCAATGGGGCGATCACGTTCGGCGCCAGCGGCGGCAACAATTCGACGCATCGCGATAAAATCAGCGCGGCAACGCGCGCACAGCTCAAAGTGCTGTTGTTCGTCACGAGTCGCCGGTTCATCAACCAGCGCCGCGATCCGTTCAGGCGAGAGGTGCTGCATAGCCTTCTTCCAGTGTCGGTGTAGATAAATGATCCATGAGCGGTGCGAGCAACCGACGGAGTTTCGCGCGCGCTTTAAAAAGCTGCGATTTCGAACCACCCGCGGTAATCCCTAACTGCGTCGCGATCTCTTCGTGCGTGTATCCCTCAACGTCGTGTAACACGAACACGGTCCGCGCACCGCGCGGCAGTCGATCCAATGCGTGCGTAATTGATTCGCGCACAAAGGGCTGCTCCATATCGTCTTCAACTATCACCGTGTCCTCCAGCAATTCTTCCTGTGTGCCCAGCAATCGCCGCGCGCGACGTAACGCGTTGAGCGTTCGATTGACCGCGATCCGATGTGCCCACGTACTGAACTGCGAATCGCCGCGAAAGCTCGGTAACGCCCGGAAGATCTGAATCCAGACTTCCTGACAGATATCAGCGGCCTCATCTATATCGTGCACCAACCGTCGCACCACGGCGTCCACCCTCGGTGCGTGCTCGGCCCACAGCGTGCGCATCGCCAGCTCGTCTCCGGCGACAGCACGCGCGATCAGCTCCTCATCGGTAGTCAACGGCGCGGGACAGGTCGAACGGTGGGTCGGGTGACGAGCGCGGTTCTCAACGCTGTGCGGTACTCAGCCATAGGACACCCGGAGAGTGCGGAGGGTTTACGGTATTCATCTACGGACGATCCCGAAGACAACGGCAGGCGCGGTCAAGCGGATTCGATCGCCGTGCGAGTCTGCACACCCTTCCGGTTCAACCTCACGTGAGAGCACGCAAACCACTGTGCTAGCTGTACTTGACTCATTCCGACCTTAGCCGTAGGATCACTTATTGGCTGCCGCTGGGAACGTTCCGGTCATAGAGTCGTCTCAATAGTGTCGTTTCTACCGGTCGGTCAGCAATTGCCCGACCGGTGCGAATTTTGTTGTCCTGCACTTCCGCCGTTCGCTGTCGCGCGTTTCCCGGAGTTCAATAGTGCTCGTAAAGCTCACCGCCGCATTTGCGTTCAGTATCGCTGCGCTTCCAGCCAGTCCGCTTGGGACTCTGGGAGAGGGTTTGCCAAAAGCACGTCCAGAATCGGTTGAAATGAGTGCGTTGCGATTGGATGCAATCACGCGCGTTGTACGTCGTGGCATTTCAGAAGGTGGATTTCCTGGCGCCGCCGTTGTTGTTGGGCGTCGCGGAGCTGCGGTGTATTCTCAGGGTTTTGGTCGCCTTTCGTGGGGCGCTGACGCGCAGAGTGTGTCGCCAGATCGCAGCGTGTATGATCTCGCCAGCCTGACGAAAGTCATCGGCACCACAACGGCAATCATGTTGCTGTACGATGAGGGCAGGCTGAAGCTCGAAGATCGTGTCAGCACGTACTTCCCCGAATTTTCTGGTGGCGCGAAAGACTCTGTCACCATTCAACATTTGTTGACGCATCGTAGCGGATTACCGGCCGGACGCGATTTGTGGCGTCTCGCGTGGTCGCCAGCCGATGCGCAACGCTTGGTACTCGAAACTCCTCTCGAAGCACCACCTGGGCTCCGCTACATCTACTCCGATCTTGGCGCAGACATTCTCGGTTTCATCGCCGAGCGTGCCAGCGGCAAGAGGCTGGATGCGTTGCTGCAAGAAAAAGTATTCACCCCGCTCGGCATGTCCGAGACATGGTATCGCGTGCCGAGTTCAGCGCGTTCGCGCACGGCTCCAACGGCCACAATGTCTGTGCGTGGATACTCGCTGCAGGGTGATGTGCATGACGAGAATGCGCACGCGCTAGGCGGTGTCGCCGGACACGCTGGTTTGTTCAGCACCGCTGGCGATCTCTCAGTGTTCGCGACGATGATGCTGAACAAGGGCGTCTACCTCGGCACGCGTATTATCAGCGACAGTACCGTGGAGCGCTTTACCGCGCGCAGCGCCGGTTCACGCGCGCTGGGTTGGGATACGTGCTCGGGTCATAACGGCATCGGTTGCGGACGCTACATGTCGCAGCGCGCCTACGGGCACACTGGCTTTACTGGTACGTCGATCTGGATTGATCCTGAGCGCGACATGTTTGTTGTGCTGTTGACCAACCGCGTCTATGAGTCACGCGCACGTCGTCCAGAGCGTGTCATTTCTGATGTTCGCGCCGATCTCGCCGATGCATCGGCTTGGGCCGTGACTTCGCCTGACGTGCGAGTCGATTTGGACAGCGATCCAGAGTTCCGCGCTGATGTTGCAACGGGCTGGAATCCAGAACCGACGCCGGTGTATCGCGTGTCGCGTTCACCATGCAGCGTGAGCCGCGGTCGCGCGCTTGCACGACGTTCGGCGGCACGTCGCGGTGCGCGTTCCACTTCGCGTCGATCATCGGCATCGTGCCGCAGTTCGTCGTCGCGCGCGAAAGCATCTGGGCGAAATGTGAGCAGCACGCGCAGTCGTGCGAGTGCATCGCGATCAGCGACAGCACGCTCGCGTAGCAGCGCACGAAGTTCGTCACGGAGCAGCGCGTCGTCGCGAAGGAAGCAGACGGCCAGCAGTCGTCGGGCTGTCAGTGCGCGGTCGTCGCGGGCCACCGTGAGCCGTCGCGCCGCACCGGCGAAGAGGAAGCGTCGGTAACACAAAACATCAGCAGGTCGCGCCACACCGCTAGCTGCATAATAGTTTACAAAAAAACCTGCAAACTGCCCTCCGGTTCGCAGGTTTTTTCGTTCCACGACGTCACAGCATCCATAAGCAGGTTTGCGACACTGCAGGTTTCCGCTTCACGCCTTGCGTAAGAGCAGTTCTCCGCGCCCCCACGCAAACCACCGTGATGGTCCGGCGACCTAGAGCGTTACCGCACTCCGCCTGCCGAACGTGTAACTTTCGCGCATGCAGACCTCATCCGAAGATCAGGACCACATCGCTGACGCCACCGGCGAACCCGATCCAGAATCGGCGCCGGCAAACACAGGCGGCGTCACAGTTGACCAGGCGAAGCTGGTGCTCCGACGCGTCAAAGATCCGGAGTTGAATCTCAACATCGTCGACTTGGGTCTGATCTACGATATCCAAGTTGATGGCGCGGATATCAACGTTGATATGTCTCTCACGTCGCCCGGTTGTCCGTCTGGCCCTGAGATTATGGGTGAGGCGGAGAAACAGTTGCGAACCGTGGCTGGCGTCGGCGAGGTGAAAATCAATTTGATCTGGTCGCCGCCATGGACGGCCGATCGCATCGAACCGCGCGTGCGCACGTACCTCGGCTTCTAACGAACCGTGGTCGTCGTGTTCCGAGGATTCGAAGGGTCCGTGCGTACTAGAACTCTTTTGGTATGAGCCTTCCTCAGATTCACGCACGCAGCAAAAGCCCCGTCCGGTCGCTACCCTTGACCTCGCAAACGCGTTGGTCAACTACCGCCACAGGAGCGACCGCATGGCCCAGCTCATTATCACGTATCATCTCAAAGCCGGTGTCACCCACGAAGAGTATGAGACGTGGGTGCGCGATACGGACTATCCGGCAATGCGCGGACTGACTCGTGTTGCGGCGTACACGAACTACAAAGTGTCAAAGCGATTGATGGGTGATGGTCCGCTTCCGTTTTCGTATATGGAACTCTTCGACATTCCTGATCTCGATGGCTTCCTCGCGAACGACATGGCCGGCGGTGTGGTGCAAGGTGTGATGGGCTACTTCATGACCAAAGTTGAAAATCCTGACTTCCTGATCGCGGACGCCGTGGTCTAATGGCGCGTGGACGCAGCATGGGGCGGCTGGTTGCGCGCGCGATTCTCGTGACGCTGGCTGTCACGCTTGTCGCGAATTGCGCATCGGGAGACAAGCCACCGCAGCAGCCACCTGCCACTGCAGGCAGCAATAGCGGAACCGCCCTTGTGCCGCTTCCAAAGTGTCCGGGTACCGGGCACTGGGAAGCGTGTACCGTGTTTGACCGCATTGAACGCGCGGGGCTGGCACCGCAGCGCGGCGACTCCGTACGCTTTCCGTTTTTGCGCGCACATGGTCAGACGTGGCGCATAGGCGCAGCAACGCTGCACGTCTTTCGCTATCGTGATAGCGTGTCGCGCCACACCGATTTTGCAGCGCTTGATAGTGCACATGCGCGACCGCGCGGTGATACCACCACCACGTGGCCGGGCACACCAACATTGCTAGTAAACGACAATCTTCTCGCGATTCTGCTTAGTGACAATGCGCAGCAAGTGGAACGCGTGACTCTGGCTCTCACCGCTGGCCCGCCGCCGAAGGCGTCGCCCGCCGCACCACAGTGATCGTTATGCGTGCCTTTTTTTCTCGTGCCTCGTGTGTTCGCGCACTCACTGCGTCGCTACTTCTCGCAGCCTGCGTTCGCCCAGCACCAGACCCCGATCCCGTTCCACCGGCGCGCCCACAACCGCAAACACCCGCCGCTCCACAGCCGGTGTTGCCCGGTACTGTCAACGTTGATCCAGCACGAGTTGATGCGCCGAATGAGATGGGCCCGCGTCGCGGCGCTACGTCTTTGCCGAACACCGCGCCTGCAGTCCCACGCGAGTTTCGCGCAGTGTGGGTTGCAACGGTAGACAACATCGATTGGCCATCGCGTCGTGATCTCAGTACCAGCGATCAACAACGCGAACTGCGCGCAATTCTTGATCGCGTGCGCGAACTGGGTATGAACGCCGTCGTGTTTCAGGTGCGCCCAGCGGGAGACGCGATGTATCCGTCCAAACTCGAGCCGTGGTCAGCGTATCTGACCGGCGCACAGGGTCGCGCACCGTCGCCGGCGTGGGATCCGCTGGCCTTCGCGGTCAGCGAGGCGCACGCACGCGGTCTTGAGTTGCACGCGTGGTTTAATCCGTATCGCGCGCGCCATTTTAGCGACAAGACCCCGTTAGACCCCACACATATGGCTGTTGCAACTCCACAATTGGTGAAGCGCTATGGTCAGTATTTGTGGATGGATCCGGGTGAGCCAGCAGTCGTTGAGCGTGCGCTGGATGTGATTGTCGACGTGGTGAAGCGATACGATGTAGATGGTGTGCACGTGGACGACTACTTCTATCCGTATAAGGAAAACGATGCTCGCGGCGTTGTGATTCCCTTTCCCGACGAGTCGAGTTTTGCTCGGTACACGTCGCGTGGTGGCACGTTGCCGTTGGATGATTGGCGGCGCGCGAATGTCGATACGTTTGTGGAGCAGATGTACGCGCGTGTAAAGCGCGCCAAGTCGTGGGTGAAAGTTGGGATCAGTCCATTCGGAATTTGGCGTCCGGGATTTCCTTCTGATGTGCGCGGTTTTGATAGCTATGCGCAGTTGTACGGCGACTCACGCAAGTGGTTGCGCGAAGGGTGGTTGGATTACAACACACCGCAGTTGTATTGGCCCATTAACAAAGACGGTCAGCCGTATCCATCGCTGCTGAACTGGTGGGCGAGCGAGAATGTGAAGGGGCGTCACTATTGGCCCGGCAACTACACCAGTCGTGTTGGTACCAACGAAACATGGAGCGCGAACGAACTCGTGAATCAAATTGGTGTGACGCGTCGGCAGGGCACCGCCACTGGCAATGTGCACTTCAGCATGTCGGTGTTTATGCCGCCGCGTGGTGCCGCAGTGCAACGCCCTGAACGCGACTCGTTGGCAGAACGATTGAAGCGCGAGACGTACGCTATTCCGGCGCTCGTTCCGGCCTCACCGTGGCTGTCGTCTGGTGCGGAGCGACTTGCACCACCCGCATTGCGACAGGAACGTGATGCGCGCACTGGTGCAACGTTTATCGTAGCCAGCGCACCGCCAAACCAGATTGTGCGGACGTGGATTGTGCGGAAGTGGGACGGGCGCGCGTGGACAACCGAACTGCGCCCCGCTGACGTGAATCCACTCACCATTACCGTCACAGCGAATACCAACGATGGTATTGGCTACTGGGTGAGCTGGATTGATCGTGTTGGCGCGGAGAGCCCGCGTGCCGGTTGGTTACGCACTGACGACGGCGCAACGCGCAATGTCGCGCCGTAAGTCACGAGCGCGGCATGGTTGATTCGCTACTTCGCTGGCTACGCGCACCGGCCTCTAACGCGATTGGTCACGTTCTGCGACATCAAGCAATCGGCAGACAAACCAACCGCGCATACTAATTCGGCCTGTGAATGCCGCCGACTAATCGCGATACGGTGAATCGTTAGTCGTTGCCGCCGCCGGAGCGGCAGCGATCGCTGGCGCAGATACAGGCGTTGTAAGAGCCGCGCGCGCGCCAGGAGTCGAGAGTGCTTTTAGAATACCCGGACCAATCAACTCTGCCTGCCAACGCCGCAGGTCGGGGGTTTCACACAACTCATCCATCGTGGTCGGTACACGACGCGCAATAGTCTCAAGTTTTTCGCGTGAGCAGAGCACACCGGAATCGAGCTCCAATTCTGTCGCGACTGCGTCACGAACGGTGCGCAGTTTCGCGGCGCGATCATCAAACTCTGGATCTTTATCCCAACGCGCCGATTTCGGAAACTTCGGTAACGCAGCCTCATCCAGCGCCATCGCACGCGTCACGCATGCGAGCACAGTATCACCGCGCTGATCCAACACGCCGCGTGGCATCCCTTTGATCGCGCCGAGTGCGTGGCGCGACGCGGGCTGAATTCGGCAGATCTCGAGTAGCACGTCGTTGCTGACAACGCGGAATGTTGCACGATCAAGTTCTTTCGCGACGCCATCGCGCCACGGTACCAGTTCGCGCAGCACCGCCAACTCGCGGCGCTTGAGATCGCGTGCTCCTTTCACCTTCAAAAATACCTGCGACACATCTTCTGCTGCCCACTGCGTCTGCTCAAGTCGCGCAAACTCTTCAGCCGCCCAGCCCAGTCGCCCTTTCGCGGCCAACTCACCGTGGAGAATGTCACGCAGGGCAAGCAGATACATCGTGTCTTGCGATGCGTACTGCAGCATCCCGTCGCTCAATGGACGCAAACTCCAATCGGCGCGCTGAAACTTCTTATCCAGCGCGATGCCAAAATGCTGTTCCAGCAACGCCGCCAATCCGAATGCCTTGTAGCCGAGTAATTGCGCGGCAATGCGCGTATCAAAAATGTTGCGCGTCGCCCAGCCGTAGTCCTGTCGCAGCAGCCGCAAATCGTAATCGGCGTCGTGAAACACAATCTCGATTTCGGTGCTTTCCACCAGCGGTTTGAGCGACGCCAAGTCACCGGTTGGCAACGGATCGACAATGGCCGTCTCGGAGCGCGTCGAGAGCTGCATGAGGTAGACGCGATCCACGAACTTGTGGAAACTCGCGCCTTCCGTATCAAGCGCGATGGCCGGCGCGGCCGA
>JANNWU010000462.1:0-2344 GCA_031408755.1 Gemmatimonadaceae bacterium
ATTGAATCGCATTTGAATTGGTTGCTGAAAGCTGAACGTCGCATTCGGAATGACCACTAGCGCCGCCTGCATCTTTTCGACTAGCCCCTCGCGATCGCTGGTGGAGGTCCATTCCTTTTGTGGCTTGAGAATCACCATCATGTCGCCCGCCTCAATTGGCATTGGGTCCGTAGGAATTTCGCCAGAACCAATCTTGTTTACGACTTGCGTTACTTCGGGAAAATTCTTCAGCATGATGGTCTGTGCCTTTTGCGAGACATCAATCATCTGCTGAATTGAACTACCGACCGGCACGCGCGTCTCAACGGCGAAATCACCTTCATCAAGTTGGGGAATGAATTCGCTTCCCATCCGCGAGAATGTGAACAGCGTGATCGCCAGCAGCCCAACGGCAAGCCCGACGACCAACGGCTTGTGGTCAAGCGCACGTGCGAGAACGGGCTGGTATACCCGTTGAAAGAAGTCCATCATGCGATCAGAAAAGTTTCGCTTGTGCGCCGTGTCGCGGCTTAGCGCCAACGCCGACATCATCGGTACGTAGGTGATCGAAAGGAGGAAGGCCCCGAGAATTGCAAACGAGACTGTTTGCGCCATCGGCCTGAACATTTTTCCTTCGACACCGATCAGCGCGAGCAATGGCAGGTAGACAATCAGAATGATGATTTGTCCGGCGGCGGATGACAGAATACGAAGTCGAGTGGACTCGTACACCTCGCTATCCATCTGATCGCTTGACAATCGCGTTACGCCCGGATGCGCGGCGCTGCTGTTCGCGATGCGGTGCATCACTGCTTCCACGATGATGACAGCGCCGTCGACGATGAGCCCAAAATCAATCGCACCGAGGCTCATGAGATTACCCGACACACCGAACACGTTCATCATCGATACAGCGAACAACATGGAAAGCGGAATCACGGACGCTACCACCAGCCCGCCGCGCAGATTTCCGAGAAACAGCACGAGGACAAACACAACGATCAGCGCGCCTTCGGCAAGATTCTTGGTGACTGTCGAAATGGCGTTGTCAACGAGCTTCTTACGGTCGAGAAACGCGCCGATCGCGACGCCCTCAGGCAGTGTCAGTTTGATCTGCTCAATACGCGCTTTCACCGCGGTGATGACCTGCGATGAGTTGGCACCTTTAAGCATCATCACGATGCCCATGACCACTTCGCCTTCGCCATTGCGGGTTGCTGCACCATATCGCACGCCATGCCCGAATTGTGCGGTTGCCACGTCGCGAACAAGGATCGGGGTTCCGCTCGACGTTTGCTTCACGACAATGCGTTCAATCTCAGCCAGATTGCGCACCAGTCCTTCAGTGCGAATGAAGTACGCGTTGGGGTTCTTATCGATGTACGCGCCACCGGTGTTCTGATTGTTCCGTTGCAGCGCCAAGTACAGCTCTGCAATCGAGACGTTCATGCTCCGGAGTTTGTCCGGGTCAATTGCGATTTCATATTGTTTGACGAAGCCGCCAAAAGCGCTGACTTCCGCGACGCCCGGCGTGCCGAGAAGCTGGCGCTTGATGATCCAATCTTGAATGGAGCGCAACTCTGTTGCTGTGTACCGCGATTCGTACCCCTTCTCTGCGTGCAATTCGTACTGATAGATCTCGCCAAGTCCGGTTGTGACAGGCGCCATTTCCGGTGTGCCAATCGCTTCCGGAATGTCGTTCGCTGCTTGCGTGAGGCGCTCCTGCACCTGCTGCCTTGCCCAGTACAGATCGATGTGTTCGTGAAAGACAATTGTGACGATCGACAGTCCGAACCTGGAGAACGATCGCATATCCTTGATGTCCGGAATGCTGACCATGCTCTGCTCGACTGGAAACGTGACGAGCTGCTCGACTTCCTGTGCCGCCAGCGTCGGCGCCACTGTGATCACCATCACTTGGTTGTCGGTGATATCCGGCACTGCATCGATCGGCAGACGCGTGAGCGAGTATGTGCCCCAGAACACCAGCGCGAGCGTGAGCAGGGCAACCACAAGCTTTCGCTTGATCGAGAAGAGAATGATCTTGTCTAGCATGTAAAGCCCCTGTGACTCATCTGAATGGCGACATCGGCGCGTGCAACGCATGACATGGCACCAGCGGGACAAGTGTGCCCCGAGTGCGCAAACCTGTGTTGCCGGTTGTGACCAGTGGGTGGCGTGTCAGGCGCTGAATGCTTCAATTCAGCAGACCGGATCAGGACGCACCGCAAAACACCAAAACGCGCAGTTTCCTGTGCGTAGTTTGAGTGTCAGGCTGCCGGTGGCGCGCGCAGTCGAGGGGGTGGCCCTCGTCGCGGATGAATGTCGACGTCAGTGGTGGATGTCTGCACCACGTTTTTGACGC
>JANNWU010000463.1:0-3722 GCA_031408755.1 Gemmatimonadaceae bacterium
GCAGGCGCGCGGCATCTTTCGAGCTTCCGCACGGTGGGACATGAGTATGACGACGTGGTTGGTCTCTTCTTCGCGCAGCACTTACGCGCACTCAGTGTGAAGCCGCTGTCCACCAATCCAACCGCAATTTCGCTGCTGTCCATCAATCCAGCCGAAGTTTCGCTGTTGTCCACCAATCCAGCCGCACTCTCGCTGCTGTCAATCGCATCAGGAAAACCGCGTGGTGGTGTTCTACGTGCTGCCAGCGCCCCAAAGCGAGTTGGTTTTGGTGACGCCGCCACCGGTCAGTCGACGCGCGCTGCATCAGTGCATGAGCGGGTGCAACGGATATCGTGACCGCACAACCGTGCACCGCGAGTCCGTTCCACTGGGTGCGATTACAATCGCGGCACTACACAAACCAGGTCGGCGGATCACCCGGAGGCAAAGTCGGATCACGACCGGCACGAATGTACGCGGCGATCGGCAGCGAGCCAAAAGAGCCGACGAGCAGGAAGATCATCGCGAAGATGATTGTGCTCATATTCGACACCACGCCATCGCCAGCGGGAAAATTCTGTGCGGGATCGTCGACCGCGTAACGCACTTCGAACGCGGTGGATTCGGGCAGCAGCAGCCACGTGCTTTTGTTCAAGCCGCGCTCTGTCGTGATGCGTGTACCATCTGGCAGCGCAAATGTGTACTTCGCGAGATAGTCGCTGTCACCGTCATCTGAGCGCAACTGTGTCTTCTTCAGTAGCTGAGCCTCCGCGCGCGCGCCGTGCTGCTCAATGCGGTAGCTACGCCAGAACACGACGGCACTGGATACCATTCCGAATAATCCTACTAACAGCAGGCCGATGCCCATGAACAACCCTAATACGCTCCGATTCTCTCGACGCGCGCGGAGGGCAGAGGTTTGTGCGTCACCAGCGCTGTGGCGTGGGCCGTTCACGATGCCCGCATAATGGGAGAAAGATCGGTTGCGACGCGTGTACCAGTTCGATGGCAAAACATGTGCGAACATGGCCGTTGGCGAACGTGGCAGCTGGCCGACGTTCCGACCATCGACCGTGCCCACCGGCCAACATGCCCACCAGCGAACATCCACTCCAGCGAAGATGCCCACTGGCGATCTAGCCCGCCAGTGTTGACTCACCTGACAGAAATGAGAATCGCCGGGCATCGCGCCGAGACGCGCTGTCGCACAGGTCGGCGAATGTGCGTCTTTCGACTGTCTAAGGGATCGCGGGACAGCGCGACCGGACGCACATTCAGACGGCGAGATAATTGAGACTTCTTCATCCGTGGTTACCACCATGTACTGCTTGCGTCGTGTGCGCGTGTTCTGTGCGGCTACCAGCGCGATTCTGGCGCTCGGAGCATGCGACAGTCGCCCCAAAGCAGAAGCCTCAGTCGACTGGCCGGTCTACGGCGGCAATACCGACAATACGCACTTCACGACGCTGAACCAGATCACGCCAGCGAATGTGAAATCACTGACGGTCGCGTGGACCTTCGAGACGAAGGACGAATTCAAAGGGTCGGAGATGCAGGCGAATCCGATTGTGCGTGATGGTGTGATGTATGCCACCACACCAAAGATGCACGTGTTTGCGCTTGATGCTGCGACGGGCAAACAATTGTGGCGTTTTGATCCTAATAACGGTCAGCCGCCGATTGGTCGATTCAGGCATCGCGGCGTAGTGGTGACCGGTGATCGCGTCATTTTCAACTATCGTTTCCGGCTCTTCGCGCTGGATCGGGAAACTGGCGCCAAGATTCCCGGTTGGGGCAATGACAGCGGGTGGGTGGATCTGCGCGAAGGCCTCGGCCGCACGGCAAAAGACATCTCCGTAAGTGCCAGCACGCCGGGAGTTGTCTTCGAGGATCTGTTGATCATTGGTAGCACAGTCCCAGAGCAGTTGCCGAGTGCGCCGGGCGACATTCGCGCATACGAATTGCAGACCGGCAAGTTGCGCTGGAGCTTCCACACTATTCCGCACCCCGGTGAAGCGGGCTACGAGACGTGGCCGCCAGACGCATGGAAAGTTGCTGGCGGCGCGAATGCGTGGGCCGGTGTCACCATCGATCCGCGGCGCGGTATGCTGTTCGCCGCAACCGGCTCGGCGTCGTACGATTTTTACGGCGCGAATCGACTCGGCGATAATCTCTATGCGAACAGTGTCATCGCGTTGGATGCCCGCACTGGCAAGCATGTTTGGCACTATCAAGTGCTCAAGCACGATCTCTGGGACCGCGACTTACCAGCGGCGCCAATGCTCGTCACCGTGCAGCGTGATGGACGCGCTGTGGATGCTGTCGCGCAAATCACGAAGACCGGTCACGTCTGGTTGTTCGAGCGTGAAAAAGGTGCGCCGATGTTTCCGGTGGAAGAGCGTCGCATGCCCACTGCAGCGCTAGACGGCGAACGTCCGGCTTCGTCGCAGCCGTTCCCGACGCTCCCGCTGGCTTTTGCTCGACAGCAGCTAACGAAGGATGATCTCACGCAACGCACACCTGAAGCGCACGCGGCTGCGTTGCGCACCTTTAACGAGTACGCGCCAACTGATCCGTACGAAGCACCGAATGTGACAAAGGGGACGATTATTTTCCCTGGTGTTGATGGCGGTGGCGAATGGGGCGGCCCCGCGTACGATCCAGGTTCGGGCTTGCTTTATGTGAACTCGAATGAAATGGCGTGGCTGCTGAAACTGGTACCGCGAAGCGATCGGTCTTTGTACGCAGCGAACTGCGCGAGCTGTCACGGCGACAATCGACAGGGCGGGGCGGGTGGCCCGTCACTCGTTGACATCGCGCAACGTCGGACGCGAGAGCAGGTGACGCAGATGGTCAGCGAGGGCAGTGGTCGCATGCCTGCGTTTGGTGGCGCAATGGATGGCAGCGCGATGAAAGAGATTGTGGAGTATTTGATGACGGGGCGCGAGACTCCTGTTGGCGCAATTCAGAAAAGTCCGCACTTTCTCAAATATCGCACCGCATTCTTTGACATCTTCCTTGATCACGAGGGCTACCCGGGAATCAAACCGCCGTGGGGTACGCTCAACGCGATCAATCTCAATACCGGTGCGCTGGCTTGGTCTATTCCATTTGGGGAATATCCGAAGCTGACAGCACAGGGCATAACCAACACCGGTACCGATAGCTATGGTGGAGCGATCGTGACAGAAAATGGCCTGTTGATGATTGCTGCGACAACGTACGACAACAAGTTTCGCGTCTTCGATAAAACAACGGGCGCACTATTGTGGGAAACGCAGTTGCCAGCGGCAGGGAATGCCACGCCGTCCACGTACATGGTGAACGGGAAGCAGTTCATCGTGATTGCATGCGGTGGCGGGAAGAATGGGGCGCCGAGCGGCGGAACGTATGTCGCGTTCGCGCTGCCGTAGCCTTCGCTGCGCCGATCAGCGGTCGCATATTTGTATGGTCGATCGCCCGACGTCTCAAATCGTTAAGACATGGTGTTTAAATTGGGCGCAAAAGTTTTCGCTTCAGCGGCGTCGTGTTAACAGCAATGTTTAGTCACACCTTGCCACAGAGTCCGCGTGAGCGCTGAACCGTCATCCGAAAGTTCGTCCCAACCTACTGACCACGTGGATCGCGAAGATCTCGGCTTTGGACGCGTCGTGGCACAAGCGGTCCGAGGTCGTTTTATGTTGCGCGACGGTACGCCGAACTCGCGCAAGTTTGGAGTTGGGCCGCAACGGTTTGAACGATTC
>JANNWU010000464.1:0-5403 GCA_031408755.1 Gemmatimonadaceae bacterium
ACGAACAGGTCGAAACTGGAAATTCAGCGTTCTGTTGCGGTCACATGATCCTGAGGGCGGTGTGCAAATTCGATCGGCGTCAGGTCGCCGATCGAACTGTGGCGACGGTGCGCATTGTCGTCTCGCCGCCACTCTTCGATGATCGCATCGACGTGATCGAGCGATAGGAATTGATGGACGTTCAGACATTCATCGCGCACGCGGCCGTTGAAGGATTCGATGTAGCTATTGTCGGTGGGCTTGACCGGGCGCGAGAACGCGGGCTCGCGGATGCGCATGCGCAACGCGGTTTGACCTTCGCGGTCCCCGGGCGATACCAATGCGTCCGACTGCATCCGGCGAGCCGACACGCGTGCTGCACGCTGGCGCCAAACGTGGTCTGAATCCGCTGCATCAGCGTGCGTCGCTGTGTCGGCGTCAGGCTGTTTTTCGGAGCGCCTCCACGAGGAGGTAGTTATCTAGCGTGAGGTCCGCGACGACCCGCGTGAGGCGCGTGTTCTCCTCATCGAACGACAGCATCCGCCGCGGCTCACTCACGCAGAGGTGCGCGAGTTTCTTTTTCCAGACTTAGAAAGTCGCTCAACTGACGCCGAGCTGCCGATAGACATCCGCCACGGCCGTCCCACTCTTTGTTTGGCGCAATGCGTACACGTTCTGCGCTTCGCTGAACTTCGATTTGTTCATGGGCACAACTCCTTCCCCCATCGTGCGGTGTCGCTGGAGCATCAACGATGCGGCTGGGCTCCCTGTTTTCAAGCTGCCCACGTGTTCTGCGGGGACGTCACCGTTTGATATTGAGTGCACCGTCACGCAATGCCTTCGCACCGCTCCCTCTTGCCGCCCTCGCTCACCGCCATGAAACGCCACATCCTGCTCTATGGGCTTCTCGCCGGCGGACTGATCGCGCTGCTCAAGGTCGTTGAATATCGGTATCTCGTCGTCACACATTCGGTCGAGATCTACGGCGGCCTGGTCGCCGCACTGTTCGCGGGGCTAGGTATCTGGCTCGGTGTCACGCTCACTGGCCGACCGGAACGCATTGTGGTGAAGGAGGTGCCGGTGGTTGTGCAGGCGCCCGCCACCTTCGTCGCCGATCCCGCACGCCGCGAGGCCCTCGGCATTACCAAGCGCGAGCTCGAGATCCTCAAGCTGATGGCAGCCGGCATGAGCAACAAGGAGATCGCCGATCAGATCTTCGTAAGCGAGAACACCGTCAAAACGCACGCAAGCCGGCTGTTCGAAAAGCTTGGTGCCCGGCGCCGGACTCAGGCGATCCACACCGCCAAGGGCTCAGGACTCATTCCCTGACGTCATCCGAAAAGGTGATTTTCGCGATTCGGGCAGAAAATCATACCAAAGGGCGACTGCGAAGTAAGGGACAAGGACGTAGCCTCGCACTCACTTACCCAACCATGGAGTGCATGTGAAGAAGACCGTAGTGAGGTTCGGCTTGATAGCCGGTGGCATGCTGTCGTTGCTGATGGTGTTGACGATGGGCACCGCAAAGCTGATGGGCTCTGAGCTCAGCGGCGGCATCGGTATGGCGATCGGCTACACGACGATGGTGGCGTCCTTCATTTTCGTCCACTTCGGTATTCGCTCGTACAGGGACACCGTCACGGGCGGTCATGTCCGATTCTGGCCGGCGTTCCGCGTGGGGCTGCTGATCTCGCTGATCGCGTCGATCTGCTATTCACTGACCTGGCAGGTGGTCTACCCGGTGATGCTGCCGGACTACGCTGAGAAGTACGCCGAACAGGCCGTGAAGCAGGCGGAGGCGAAAGGGGCGTCGGCAGCGGAGTTGGAGGAGACGCGTCAGCAAATGGCTGATTTCGTGATCCAATACAAGAACCCGCTGTACAATTTTGCGATGACGCTTCTCGAGCCAAGTCCGATTGGCTTGCTGGTCTCGCTGATCAGCGCTGGCGTCTTGTCTCGCCGGAAGCGAGCGCAGCTCTCCACGCTGGGCAGCGCTGCGTCCTGAACGGGGATGACGGTGACAGGGAATATCGGTGACAATGCACCGTCACCGATATTTTAGACAGCAAGCGCTTTTTGAGCGAGAACGAAGGTGTCTCACGGCAATAGTATTTTCCTCGTCGCTGCGTCGATCGTTCTGTTTGTTCGCACACTTATTGAACAGGTGAGCTCAGTGTCCTCTGAACCGAAAGCTGGCGTCGCGTACCACTGGATCAACGACAGAGCATTTTTTATTTCTTTTGGCTGCTACGGAATTGCCAGCAGTGAAGCAGTTCGGTTTTTGATATCTGGCGAGAGAATGACGCTCACCGGAACACTGCTATCGGGACTTTTTTTGTTGGTTGCATTAATCGGCGCAGTGTCACGACCATTTAGGGCGGGTTGGCGATTGCTTTTTCTGAGCTCGCTGTTCGCCGGGGGCGTTCCCTTACTCTTTACTCTGCTCCGTCATCGGTAGTCAATCCTCCGCCGTAATTTCCCCGTCAACGATACAACACGAAACGAGACGAGTCGTTCTGTTGTGTGACGTCCCCCAAAAAAGGTGGGCACGTCCAAACTAGGGTACTCAAGAATTACGTTCGCGGTTTAACACCGCGTTGGCGGAAGCGTACGCGCGCACTAAGTCTCACACATTTAAGTGCGCGAGCTGATCTGCGCGGCAAAGGCATTTCGCGCGCAACGGCCCAGTCTCAACCTCGCGTACGAATCACTGTCGGGGTGCTCGCCTTCGTAAACAGATGCGTGGCGCGCACCCCTTGAGCCTCAACCTGCACGATGTTCACCTGATCAGCATGAAACTCGGTGAGCATTCGGTTGCGGATCATTGCACCGGTCCCACGCTGTGGCAGCGTGGCGCGAAAACAGATCCAATACAGTTCACCAGAGCGACGCATTCCGCACGGTTGCATGACAACTGCGGCGCCTGCTGCATTCTGCACAGTGAACTGTGCACGCACATAACGCAGCACATCCAGCTCAGGCGCCGATGAGTCAGCGGGAACAGGCTTCCCGGCATGTCGTGCGACTGATGCTGAAAAGTCGTCGGCGAAGGATCGAATCATGACGGTAAAACCCGTCTCGGTGGGTGTGAGCACGGTCATTGTGGTGTGGATAGCATGCGCCTCAGCCACCCTCGAGACCGTTGCCAGCAGTAGTAGCGCCATACCTACGCGACGTACTGCGAGCGCAAACCGTGTCATCGAGGAAACCGCTCCCACGCCCAACCGGCTGCGACGAGCGTAATGAGCGCCGATGTACCGATCATACGCAGTTGAAACGCATCTGGCAGGCCAACGCGCTTCGGCATTGCGCGCAACGCGCTGTCAGCAAGTGCGAAGGCAACCGCCGCACCCGCGAGTACCACCACCTGCCCCGCTTCAATGCCCACATTGAAGCCAAACAGCGGCATCGCGATATCGTTTACGAACAAACTTTTTAGATACCCGGCGAAACCAGCGCCATGTACCAACCCAAAGAGTAACGCGAAGATTGGCCGATGCTTCGCACCAGTGCCGCTCGCGAGTCGCTCGCGCATGAACAGATTCTCAATGCCGGTCGCAACAATCGTGACCGGGATCAGAAACTCCACAACGTCAGTCCGTAGCACGAGAACGTTCGTGACCGCGAGCAGTAGCGTCACCGAGTGGCCAATGGTAAACGCACTGATCACCAGCAGCGCCGATCGCCAATCTCGCCCGCGATAAATCGCCGCCAACGCCAGCAGAAACAGCACATGATCGGCTGCGTCCCATGCGACGATATGCGTGAAACCAACTTGAAAAAAAGCGAGAAACTCAGACATGCATTACGCTCCGCTGCCGATTACATCGACAGGCAACCCGAGGGCGCGCGCGTGCTTCACCAGCAACGGATCAGGCGTACCTAAGCGCAGCGCCTGCTGCATCGCGAGGCGTGCCTCGTCGCGTCGGCCTGACTTTTCAAGCGCCCACGCAACAATATCATAGCCATACACATCCTTCCGATTCTGCAATTCGGCTTGCGCTTTCGCCAACACTTCCGGCACTTGCAAACCGTGATCGAGCAGATACAAACTCCACGCGCGATGATAGGCACCCGGCTGCATGCTCACGGCAACCTGCAGCGTGCTGAAATACTCGTCGGCCTTGGTGCGATTTCCCATCGCGGCGTAGGCATCGCCCACCAAACCGAGCGTCGCGGGATCGAGTTGCAAACCAATTGCACGTTCGCCCCACTCCACCACATCCTCATGATCGTCACGCGCGGCGGCTAAGCGTGCCATGGCGGAGAACAATCGCGGATCGTTGGGCTCGATCAGCAACCCAGCGCGATAGGCTTTCTCCGCCTGCCGTAAATGATTACTGCGCAATTCCAGATCGCCAACGCGCAAGTTGAACCACGCTTGAGTTTCGCGTGGGATATCCCGTCGCGCAATCGCAGCATCACGCGCCGAAGCAAGCAACGCGCGCGCTTCTGGCACATGATTGTTGATCTCCAACCAGCGGGCGAGTCGCGCCGCAATAGTCAGCGTTCCGCGATCTGCCCACACCGATTTAAACATGCTGTCAGCGGTGGCATAGTCACCCAGTTCCATCGCCACTTCGCCGAGTGTCGCGCGATAGTGTGGCGTTTCCGGCTCGCGCAGCACCAAAGCGTGTGCAATGCGACGCGCTTCCATGAATTCGTGCTTTGCCAACAACACGGAAACCAGTGTTGACGCGGTGGCCGCATTGCGGAACTCACGCTCGCCAAGCGACCGTCGCGCGTACTCCTCGGCCTTTACATAATCTTCCCACGAACCACCTTCGCGAGCGCGCTGCAAATGCAATGCAGCCAACTGTCCCATAGCAATGGCGCTTACTGGATCAGCCGCGAGTGCTTGACCCCACACGCGAATTTCTACATCACGATTGGCGCGTTCGGAAAAACCAACTGCGTTCGGTGTGCCTGCAGGCGCTGCGTGCTGCGGCGCCCACGAGCGATAGGTGAGCGCCCCGACAAACACGACAGCGACCGCAGCCGCCACGCCCACAAGGCGCTTCACCCGGTGCTGCATTATCGCGCCGCTTCCAGATACGGGAACGTCGTGAGGTACGTGCGACCGCTGGTGCTGACGTTATCAGACGTCAGGCCAGGAAGCACCGTCGCGGCTGGATCGAGCAAGCGGCCAAAGATTGCTGTCAGTCCAGCGTCAACAACATCGTCGTTCAAGCGGCGGCCGCCGTAACCGTTCGCAAGCGCCCAGCTCAACCAACCAGCGGTGTTGCCAGCGCGGTTCGGGAATACCAACAACATGTCTGGCACAAGCACTGCCGCCAACGTGTTGCCGATGGTGTTGCCACGACCGAATGCGTCGGTAAAGGCTTTGATCTTGGTGCGGAATCCGTTGATGGAATCGGTGGCTGGCGCGGTGCTGTTGTGCAATCCGTGATCGCGCTTCATGAA
>JANNWU010000465.1:0-2186 GCA_031408755.1 Gemmatimonadaceae bacterium
ACCACCGACTTCGGCGACGATCAGGATCGCGTCATGAAGCGTTCGGCCGAAAAGGGCGGTGAGTACACGTACTTCGTACCAGATGTCGCATATCACGTGACGAAGTGGAATCGGTCATTTGCGCGGGCGATCAATGTGCAAGGTGCCGATCACCACTCCACGGTGACGCGCGTGCGCGCTGGCTTGCAGGCGCTGGGAATCGGAATTCCGGTGGGCTATCCCGAGTACGTGTTGCACCAGATGGTCACCGTCATGCGAAGCGGGGCCGAGATGAAGATCTCAAAGCGCGCGGGCAGCTACGTCACGGTGCGCGACCTGATCGAAGAAGTTGGCCGCGATGCGGTGCGATACTTTTTCGTGATGCGAAAAGGAGACTCGCAACTTGTCTTCGATGTCGATTTAGCGCGCGCCCAGTCGGAAGAAAATCCGGTGTACTACATTCAGATGGCGCACGCGCGACTGTGCGGCATCTTCCGAGTAGGCGAAATAGATGCTTCGGCAGTGACGGGTGAATTCGTCGATCTCTCGGTGTTGACCGAGCCAGAGGAGCGCGAGTTGATTAAGGCGCTTGCGGATTTCCCGCAGGCGCTCTCTGGCGCCGCGGCGGCACTTGAGCCACATCGTCTCGCGAATTGGTTGCACACCACCGCAGGGCTCGTACACACGTGGTATCACAAACACCACGTCCTCAACGAGCCTGAAGCAATTATGCAGGCACGCCTCGTGCTCGCGAATGCAACACGCGTTGTGCTCCGTAACGCGCTCGCTGTCCTTGGTTTGTCAGCACCGGAACGCATGTAAGAATTGAAGTCTCGACTCTCCCCTCGAACTATCCCTACTCATGACCGTCCTTGTTGTTGGTTCCGTTGCGCTCGATTCTGTTGAAACTCCGTTCGGAAAGGCTGAGGAAGTGCTCGGTGGCTCGGCGAACATGTTTGCGTCTGCCGCCTGCCACTTTACGCCTGTGCGCATGGTTGGCGTGATCGGTACCGACTACCCGATGGACAAGCTCGAACCGCTCAAGGCGAAAGGCGTCGACATGAGTGGTGTGGAGGTCGCGGAAGGTGAAAGCTTTCGCTGGCGCGCACGGTATCGCCACGACCTCAACTCGGCAGAAACACTCGAGACGCGACTTGGTGTGTTCTCGCATTTCCGGCCGAAAATCCCCGCAGCGTTTATCGATTCACCATACGTCTTTCTCGGCAACATCGATCCGCGTTTGCAGCTCGATGTACTGAAGCAGGTCAAGCGTCCGCGCCTTGTGGCCTGCGACACGATGAACTTTTGGATCGAGAGCCGTCGTCCTGATCTTCTCGAATTGCTGGGCCACGTCGACATGATCACGATCAATGATGCCGAAGCACGGCAGTTGACGGAGGAATCGAATCTTGTGAAGGCGGCACGCTGGATCATGGCGCGCGGACCAAAGCATGTGGTGATCAAGAAAGGCGAACACGGCGCATTTTTATTCTCCGGAAGCACGGTGTTTTTCGCGCCGGCGTATCCACTCGAATCAGTGTTTGATCCAACCGGCGCCGGTGACTCATTCGCCGGCGGCTTCATCGGCTGGCTTGCAGCAACCGATGATCTAAGCGAAGCGAACATGCGGAAGGCTGTCGTCTACGGTTCGGCAATGGGCTCATTTGCTGTGGAGAAGTTCTCGAACGAACGCACTATCGAATTGTCGCGCCCCGAGATCGAAGCACGGGTGCGCGAGTTCCATCGCTTGGTGTCGTTCGAGGCACCGCTTCCGGAGTGACTACACCACTCGACTACCGCAGCGCTGGCGTCGATCTCGACAAGGCAGACGACGCCAAAGGCCGGATCAAGGCGCTGGTTGAATCCACCTTGACCGACGGAGCGCGGGGTAGTTTTGGTGGATTCGGCGGAATGTTTCGTATTCCTGCGGGGTACCGTTCACCGGTGCTGGTGTCGAGCGCAGATGGTGTTGGTACGAAACTGCGCGTCGCGATTGAAGCCGGTGTGCACGACACCGTCGGCCGAGATTTAGTGAATCATTGCGTGAATGACATCCTCGTGATGGGTGCAGTCCCGTTGTACTTCCTCGACTATGTCGCGTTCGGCAAGCTCGAACCAGAGGTTGTTGAAGGCATTGTCGCTGGTGTGGCACACGGTTGCCGAGAAAATGGTTGTGCGTTGCTGGGTGGCGAGACCGCAGAGATGCC
>JANNWU010000466.1:0-3747 GCA_031408755.1 Gemmatimonadaceae bacterium
CGGCGCGGCAGCAGCCAGTGGCGTGTCTGTTACTCGTCATGACGGCTCTCAAGGTCGTCGCGATATACGTTTACGTGCCAGCCTCGGCGACGTTGCTTGACGTGGGATTTGGCTTTTCGCCCTACGTGCAGTCACTCATTACGAACGGGCACTTCGCCGCCTGCGATTATTCCGTTTGCGATTACGCACGGCGCATGCCGGGTTTGCCGTACTTCCTGTTTATTGCGTCTTTCTTCACCGGTGGCCTGCGCACCGCAGCCCTAATCAGGCGGTCGCGTTGAGTGGCTTGCTGTGGCTGTTGTACAGAAGTGTCGCAGGATATTTCGTTGCCCAGCCCGTGATGCTAAGACGCGTCTTATTCACGCTCATAGCTTTCCTTGCGTTGTCGCCAAACCTCGTCAAGCACGCCGCGATGGTGGACTACGAAGAGGGCTACGTGCTGGAGTTACTTGTGGCTTCAGCGACTAGTACGATGTTTCTTGTGGCCTCCAACTTCAAAATGTCGAGCGCGCTGAAATACATGTTCCCCGTCATTGCCGTGTCAATTGCTTACCTGTTCAAGTCGTCAATGGTCGTCATCTGGGTAGTCACCTCGTCGCTTGTTGTCTATCTCGCCCTAAGCTCAGGGCGCCTCAAGCTCGCATCAGGTCTGATCGCCCTTGCTCTGGTTGCACCCAGCGGCTGGCTGTTGCATAACTGGACACAGGGCGGCAAGGCCACGATCATGTCCAGCTATGACGGGGAAAATGCCTTTCGCGGCTGGAATGCCCATACGCTTGATTTGTACCCGGATTGCACCTTGGACTTGCTATTTCGACAGACAACAATCTGCGGTACGAGAACGATGCAATTTCCTGCCGAGCCGCGTCGGATGGACTTTGCGACCGAATGGGAATGGAACGACCGATACGCTCAACGCGCGAGAGACTGGGTCGTCAATCATCCAGCCGAAGCCCTCAAAATACTAGGGGTCAAGCTGTCCACCGTATTTCTCTCAGTTCGCATCGTGCCTCACTATCGCGTGACCGACGGCGCGAATGACACGACTCGAACAATGGTCGAAGAATGGCTATCAGGCGTCTGGTTATCCTTAGGGCGCGCGCTGGAGGTAGTGTGGCTCGCGGTGATTGGCTTCCTGATTTATCGGGGTGACGCACAAGCTCGCCGCGTTGCCTTCGCCAGCCTTGTCATCCCGATCAGCTACGCCTTGCCCTATGTTCTTGGATTTGGCTACGAGCGCCACTTCTCGCTATTGATCATGCTGGTCACCATCGGCCTGATCTTTTCGCTGCCGGAGGCCGCGAGGTTGCGATCAGCTAAAAAATGAGGTCTTAGTCCCGTATTGACAAGCGATGTTAAAAAGCTCCGTTTTGTCGTAAGCGACGCCAGCAGCTTTTTCGAAAATCCTTCCTATACAAGGGCTAAGAAGTCACAATCGATAAAGTCGAGTTATACATTTTTTACGGGTTAAGCCCATGTTAAATGGTAATCTTGCGAAAAAGCTGTTACATGACTTTTCATCCAATTGTCTGTTGCGACCACTGTTTGCCCTTCAGCAGGTCGTTGCTCGAAAATCAAGTGCTTGGTGTAATCGGCAAGCGCTGCTGCGCTACGTTCCGCATAACCAATATCCGGTAACCGTTCTTGCCCGCGCCGACGGCGCAGCGTAACCCGCTCTGCGTTCGAGTTCAGAAACTTGTCAGTATTATTCGCGGCTGACAGACAGTTTGAGACGAATTTGTTTTTGATTTCCCTAGTAGCAAATGAGTACCACTCCAGTGAGCGACGATAAGGCAAGTGGCATCGCCGCTCGCATGAGAAAGTTGCGCGCGCTGCCAGTTCGCGATTGGTTTGTGCTTGGCTACTCGTGCCTGTTAATGCCCGTTGTCTGGGTGAGTTTGCGCGCGTTTGGGTTGCCGCGAACGCTTGCGTGGGCTGTAGCCCCCCGTCCAAGCGAGCAAACTAGCGACTCGCGCGTGCCAACTCCGGCATCGTTGGGGCGTCTCGTGAATATCGCGGCCCGCTACGGCCCGATACGCTCGACGTGCCTTGTGCGTTCACTGGTGTTGATACGCATACTGAGCGCGCGCGGTGTGACTGGCACCCTTCAGATCGGTGTGCGCAAAGGCGCGTGTAGTCAGCTGGGTGCTCATGCCTGGGTCGAATACGAAGGCATCCCCGTGAACGACTACCCCAATGTCGCCAAGGACTTTGCCGTTTTCGACGCACTGGACACATCTGTCGTCGGCGCGCTGCTGTGAGCGGTTTTTGCGGATTAATCTACAAGCACCCGGTGCCTCCGGGCTCAGACGCGGACTTTCGTTTGCGCCACCAATTGGCGCAACTGATGCGGGGCGTCGCATCGCGGGGGCCGCATGCCAGCGATAGTTGGGTCTCAGGGCGAGTGGGCCTCGGGCACCACTTACTGCGCGAAGTGCCCGAGGCGGAGCGGGAAGCGCAGCCCCTAACAACCGCTGACGGCAGGTTGGTCATCGTTTTTGATGGCCGCGTCGATAACAGAGATGAGATATTCGCGAATCTCGATAGCCACCTTCGGCCGAGGCTCGACTGCCCTGATGTAGAAATCATTCTCGCCGCGCATCAATGCTGGCGCGAAGACGCGCCGAGGCGGCTTTTGGGCGATTTTGCGTATGCCGTCTGGGACAGCGTCGAGCAGTCGCTGGTAGCCGTGCGCGACCCCCTCGCAGGCCGCCCCTTCTACTACGTGGATCGCGACGAATATTTTGCGTTTGCCTCGCACGATGAAGCGCTATTGAGTCTGCCAGGCATTTCGTCCGCACCCAACGCAGATCATCTCGCGGGTTTGTTTATTTCCTCTCTTAAGGACTATGATCTATTTGCCCCATGGTACGCGGACTTGCGTGCGCTCAGTCCGGGCCATCGGCTGCACATAGGGCAAAAGAAACATCTGGATGAATCCCGCTACTGCACGCTGCCCGATGCCGCGCCGCTCCACTTCACGTCCGAACGAGACGCGTTAGAGGCTTTTGAGTCAGTGTTAAGTGATGCCGTTCTGGCAAGATTGCGCAGCTATGGTCCACGTGCGATGCTCTTAAGCGGCGGGATTGATTCTGCGTCCGTCATCACTGCTGCGCGACCCCTGCTGCTGAACGCTGGTCGTGATCCAATCAGAACGTACTCCGCCATGTCTGACGACCAGACAACGTGCGTCGAAAGTCAGGCAATACGAAAACTAATTGAATCCGGACCATGCGCGCCCACCATCGTTCGCACGCCATCGTTCGAGGGCGGAATGACAGAGGAGGCGCTGGCGAAGCTTGTTTGGGACTTTGCTGATCCAATAGACAATAGTTTGGTCATGCACATGTCCCTTTTTGCAAAAGCTGCAGAAGATGGCTGCACCGGAGTGCTGAACGGAGTTGGAGGAGATGTAACGACACACACTTCCAGTTTCTACGTTAGCGAGTTGCTGCGTCAAGCTAGATACCTAGCCGCCTGGCAAGAAGCGAAAGCGACGGCTGAGAACAACACCTATCTACGGCATTTGTCCGCTCGACGTGTATTTCTGCAGAGCTTACGAACGTCGATACCCGACGCGGTCAAGCGGCCGGTACGGTTGGCCCAATTGGCATTGCGCAAGCGTGATGCCCGGTCCCTAAGCGCTGCAGACGCGATCTTCTCACCGGCGTTTCTATCAAGCCAGAATGTTCCCTCCCGCTTGCAAAAGCGAGCGCTTCAGGAATCTCGCTTGACTATGTTTGACCC
>JANNWU010000467.1:0-6260 GCA_031408755.1 Gemmatimonadaceae bacterium
CGAGAATGCGACGTTCTTTCGCCTCACACCATGGTCAAATGATCCGGTCACGGACCCAGTTGGCGACTGCATCTACATACAAGATGACGAGACGGGTGCGCTCTGGTCAGCAACGCCAGCTCCGGTGGCTGGAAATGGCCCCTATCGCATACGACATGCTGCAGGAGTAACCGTATTCGAACATGTGCAGGACGAGATTCAAACCACGCTTCAATTGTCGGTCGCGCCTGACGCCGCCGTCAAAGTGTCTGTTCTTCGAATTACCAACACTGCTGATCGCCTTCGCAACTTGACGTTAACGGCCTACGCCGAATGGACGCTCGGCAGTCGACGAGACGAAACACAGCATCAGGTGCGAACACGATACGTGCCGGAACTCGGCGGACTTTTTGCACAAAACTATTTTGATGCGCATTTCTCAACTTGGACGGCATTTCTCACGACCAGCGAGGCGCCAAGCAGTGTCACTGCCGATCGCGAGCGCTTCATCGGAAGAAATGGCCATCTTGGCGCACCGTTAGCGCTGCAGCAGAGTGAGCTGAATGGGGCGACCGGTGTCGGCTACGATCCTTGTGCCGCGGTGCAAACATCCATCACGCTCTTGCCCGGTGAAACGCGCGAGATCACGGTGCTCCTTGGTGCTGCCTCGACTGAAAAAGAAGCACGTGCATTGATCGACGCGTTGCAAGCGCCGCGCGCCGCAGATAGAGCGGTGACAACGACTGTTGACGCATGGTCTGCGCGCCTCTCGACGATCAGTGTTGTCACGCCAGATCCAGCGTTTGACGTGATGCTGAACAAGTGGTCGCTGTATCAGGCGCTGTCGTGCAGAATGTGGGCACGGATGGGACTCTACCAAAGCAGCGGAGCCTATGGTTTTCGCGATCAACTGCAAGACAGCATGGCATTCGTGTACGCCGAGCCTGGCATTGCGCGCGCGCATATCCTGCGGGCCGCAGCACGCCAGTTCGTGGAAGGCGATGTGCAGCATTGGTGGCACGCGCACAGCGGACGCGGTGTTCGCACGCGCTTCTCCGATGATCTCGTGTGGCTACCGTACGTTGTCGATCATTACATCAGTGTCACTGGCGATCGTTCGGTGCTGGACGAATACGTTCCGTTTCTCACCATGCGAGCACTTGGACCTACGGAGCATGAACTTTACGATCTGCCGATGGTCACCGATGAGCATGGCAGCATCTACGAGCACTGCCGACGCGCGTTGCATCGCGCGTGCACAGAAGGTGCGCACGGCCTGCCATTGATTGGCACGGGTGATTGGAACGACGGGATGAGTCGCGTCGGGAAAGAAGGGCGCGGCGAGAGCGTGTGGTTGGCATGGTTCCTGATCGATACGCTGAACAAGTTTGCCGCGTACGCTGATTCAAAAGGTGACGCTGCGGAAGCCGCATTCATGCGACGGTGGCGCACGAAGTATGCACTCGCGGTCGAACAGGATGGCTGGGACGGCGAGTGGTATCGACGCGCGTTTTATGACAACGGTACACCCATCGGCTCGGCCAGCAGCATCGAGTGCCAGATCGACTCCATCGCGCAAAGTTGGAGTGTGATCGCGGGCACCGCATCGCAGGCGCGACAGGACTCAGCAATGCACGCGTTGTATTCGAGGCTCGTGGACAAAGAGGCGAGGCTCATCATGCTGCTTACGCCTCCGTTTGATGGAAGCGATAGCGATCCTGGCTACATCCGCGGCTACCTGCCGGGTGTGCGCGAGAATGGCGGACAGTACACACACGCTGCGTTGTGGACAATCATGGCTGCCGCGCTACGCGGTGAGAGTGAACGTGCGTTCTCACTGTTCCAGATGATCAATCCACTCACGCACTCTGACAGTGCAGAGGGAGTCGCGCGCTACAAGGTTGAGCCGTACGTGATTGCGGCTGACGTTTACACATCACCGTCGCACTTGGGCCGTGGAGGCTGGACGTGGTATACCGGCTCTGCAAGCTGGATGTACCGTGTTGGCTTGGAGCATTTACTTGGCTTTCACAAAGCTGGCGACAGGCTGCGCATCAATCCTTGCGTTCCGGATTCGTGGGGCCACTATCAAATCACGTATCGTTATAACGAGTCGGTTTACGTGATTGAGGTGTTTGAACCGGCGCGAGTTCGCCGAGAGGGAGCGCGCGTTGTGTTGGATGGGATCGACTTGGCCGACGGGTACATTCCGCTAACTGACGACAAGCGCCGGCATCATGTTGAGATACGTCCCATGCATGCGAAGTCATGATATGGGTGTAGAATACCGTGATATGAATTCCGTATCACGATCGTTTTGGACCGCCACTTTCAGCGTCTTAGCGCTGAGTGCCTGCGCATCGCGCAAAGCTTCCGTCCCGCCGGTCATGTCACCGCGTACTTCTGGCGCTTCCGGGCGGTCCGCGACTCAGTCGCCTCCTACCCTACTCGTCGGCACATTTCTGGATGACTATGGAGGCACGCACCGCATCGACAGTACGGCGTGGCACCACGGTACCCACTCAACGTACGAGATTGTCGCGTGGCACGCTGACTCGCAGTATTTCATCGCACGCAACGCCACTACGAATCGTTCTGACGGTGGTTTGTGGACACGCATTGATTGGGTGTCGCTGGATGGAATGCCACCATACACGTGGGCGTTTTGCTTGAGCGCGTACAAGGCCGCAACACGCGCCGAGGCTGAGGCAACACGTGTCGCGAAGCGCGAAACACCGCGCACTGGCTGCAACGGGTACCCGTTTTCGCGGATGCGTAGGGAGGGTTAGCAGTGCGCCAGCGCAAAGTGCGCATGCAGGCTTACCAGCTGACACATATCTTACGGTGAGATTGCAAAACCTGCGTGCCAGATCCACGCGTCGACTCGGCGTTTGTAGTTGAACGTCGGCGGGAATGGCGCGTCTATAGATTGGAGGAAAGCGTACATCAGCCCCGTCTCTTGCCAAGTCGTTGAGCCAGAGAATGTTCGTCGCACACCAGCGTCGAGTTGCATGCGTCGACCGACTCGAGTCCGAAGTCCCGTGCCAGTAGTTAAGGTCGCGACAACTGCATTTCGACGATCAATCGGCAACGGACCATACTCCTCCGACACTTGCGCTGGAAGGCCACCGAATGCGGGCACACGATAGCGCAGAAAATCGCCGTCAGTCGCAACATCAGCGACACCGGCAAGAAGATTGAAATACGCCCCTACCCGCCTGATTTCTTTAGAAAACTCGGGGCCAATCACTATCGAACGAGTTGCGGAATTGAGCGAATAATCGCCGAATGACGGGCGAAGAGCAGGTAACAAATTTTGGTCATTAGTTGACCGCAAAACCCGCCCGTAGTTCACATAGTTTGCGCGTGCGACAAGGGTCAACCAACGCACATTCTTTGGCTGCCAACGCAGTTCGGCATCGGCGCCGTAGCCAGAACCGGATTCCCGACCCGACGCCGCCACGCCACGCAAACCGAGCGAGACCTGTGACGGCGCTTTCTGGGCATTCAACGTTGTCCAGCTTGTCACGGTCGCGGCGAACAACACACAAAGATGGCTCATATCCTGTTCGTTGAAGAATTCGCAGAAAGATCAGATCAGAGCACTGTATTCACACAGCGATCGTTGAAGCGATTGTGAGCGACACGTGCAATTGTACGCCTGCGACCGCGTCGGAGTCACAAGTCGAATGTGGCTGATTCTTGACGCCGCATAAATCTAACGCTCCTTGCGGTACCCAATCGGATACAACGGCGCGCGACTGTCGTGCGGAACGTCACCCTTCTGCTCTTGCACCGCCGCCATCGATCGCGGTAACTCGAAGGGTAAACGACCTTCAGCGCGCACCTTACCGGTCAGCACGTCAAACACCGCTGCATCGCTCGCGCCAAAATCACCGATAAGCGTTTTCGCAAACGGCACCAATGCCGTCAAAATTGCTGGTCGATCGAGGTATACCAACACGACTGTCGGCACCTTCGCAGCGGTCGCTTTGACCATCGCCAGCGTCCTGTCAGAATCCTTGAAATCCAAATCACCTTCATGCTGGAAGCTGCCAAAGAAGAAGGTGGGATGCAGCGTTTGGTACGGTGCATTGATGCGCAATACCGCCGCATCTGCGTCCGCCGCGGTCCTGACAGGAATGAACCCCTGCCGACGTACAACGCTTGTATCAACACCGTATACGAACAGCTTTGCACCGGGTGGTGGAAGCACGCGCGCACCAGCCGCGCGCTCTAGCATCACCAGCGCACGTGACTGTGCAGCCATCGCTTCACGTTGGAACGCTGGAGCGCCGACAATTCTCGCGGCGCGGTCTGTCTCGACATATGGGTTTTCGAACAGCCCAAGATCGAACTTTACGTTCAGAATACGTGCGACAGCTTCGTCCAGTCGCGCCACACTCAACGTTCCGTCGCGCACCGCATCAACAAATGGCTGACCACTGTCGACACCGCCAAACTGATCGATGCCCGCATTCATGCCCTTCGCAAATCGCTGCGTGCGTGTGAGAGACTCAACGCCCCATGGCATTGCAATCTGGAACGGCGCCTGTGCAGGCTGCCCAGTACGGCACGCCTCAACACAGTCTTGGGTGACGGCCCAATCGGAGAGCACCATTCCACGAAATTTGTACTTTCCGCGCAACTGTTCCGTGAGAAGGTGCGCATTGAAGTTCGCACTCACCGCTTCTACCGGTTTGCCCTCGATCGACAGTCCGTCCAGAATGTCGTACGTCGGCATCACACCGACGACACCGGAAGCGAACGCGCCGAGAAACGGGGCGACATGATCGGCGAACCGCCCGCCCGGAAAGCGTGCGAATCGTCCGTAGTAATTGTGGCCATCAAAACCATCAACCGATGCGCCGTAACCCACCCAGTGCTTCACAATCGTCGCAACTCCAGTGCGCGTTAAACCCGTCGCACTGCCCTGCATTCCTTGCACGTACGATTGCACCAGTGCACCAACGCGCGCAGGTGATTCCCCGAATGTGCCAGTGATGCGCGACCACCGTGGTTCGGTTGCAATGTCGGCCTGCGGGGATAGTGCCATATGGATACCAACGGCACGGTATTCCTGTCGCACAATATCAGCGAATTGACGTACCAGTGCTGGACTATCAAGCGCACCTAGGCCAAGTGTTTCCGGCCATTGAGAAAATCCTGCACTCGCAACACTCGCGCCTGCGAACACCTGAAAGTGACTGCGTGGATCGGAGCTGATGGTGAGCGGAATCCCTAGCCGTCCACGTTCTGCAATCGCTTGGATCAGATTGTTCTGCGTTGCAAATGACGATGGGTCAGGTGCAGCGCGTGTGATAAGACTCGTGACGAAATGCGTCAGGACTACCTTGGCAATCGACGTCGTATCGTACTCGGTGCTCACGCCAATTGGATTACCAATCGCACCGGCAGTTCCATGCACTGCGGTTCCAGCTTTCTCTTCGAGCGTCATGCGACCAACGAGATCTGCTGCGCGAGCACAATTGCGTCAATTGTCACACCCGCGATTCGGAATCGGGATTGGCGTCACGGTTGCTGAAGCTGGGCGAGCAATTTCCGGAATTGCGAAACAGCATTTCGGCCCTGACCCCTCCGTCATTGGACGGCGTCGGTGCTAAGCTGCAAGACACCATTCTGGCGGAGGCGATTGAGCGCACGGGACCGGTCCACCGACCCTACTTGACCATTCGCATGCCGAAGTATCCCGTTCGAGAGGACGATCTCAAATCGATCGCGAAAAGGCTGGTCGAAGCGGACGATGTTCAGGCACCTGCGGACGACGCGCTGTTGGAACGGATCCAGGTTGCCGATCAGACGGCGTCTCGATTCGCCGGCGCCTCGCGACTTGTTACCACGGATGGCTTCGGATGTACGAGTTGTCATCAGGTCGGCTCGCTGTTGCCCGTCAAAGCGCCGATTAACGCCCGAGGCCCGGACCTGAGCATGCTGGGGCGAAGAATCCGCCGCGACTGGTACGAGCGGCTCGTTCGCGAGCCGCTGCGTGTCCTGCCTGGCGTCGAGATGCCGTCCGTCCGCATTCCGGTTCATGGCGTCCTGAATGATGATCTGTCGGCGCAGATTGCGGCTGTTTGGCAGGTACTAAACACCCCAGGATTCGAACCGCCTGCTCCTCACCCGGTACGGATCGTCCGGCGATCGGGCGTCGAGTCGGATCAGGAACGATCGGTTGTGATCACGGATCTTGTTCGAGCCACGGAATCTGACTACCTTCACTCTTTGCTGATTGGGCTACCGAATCGACACAACCTCGTGTT
>JANNWU010000468.1:0-3117 GCA_031408755.1 Gemmatimonadaceae bacterium
CAGCAGCATCGGCAGCGCTGACCTTCGGTGCAGCCACAACCAACACTGATGCGTCGCCGTCGGTCATGATCGTGACGCCGGCCGGCACCTTCAAATCACGAACGTGGACTGAGTCGCCAATGCCCAACTCGGCAATGTCGACATCAATGTGGTTCGGAATCGACGCGGGATCGACGCTGATTTCCACGTCGCGCATAGTCTGGTCAATGATGCCGCCGAATGAGCGCACACCAACTGAAACACCAACAAGAACCAACGGCACGTTCACCGTAATCTTTTCGCCGGCGATCAACTCTTGGAAGTCTACGTGCACCAGCTGCTTCTTAAACGGGTGCTTCTGAATTTCACGAATCAGTGTGCGAGACACTTTGCCGTCGATGTTGAGATCGACCACCGTGTTTTCCGCAGAGATGCGCTCGAGCAACCGCTCCAATTCACGCGTCGACACGGAGAGCGACATCGCTTCACGCTTATGTCCGTAGATAACGGCGGGCACTGAGCCAGCGCGTCGCATGGCACGGGCAGCGCCCTTACCGGTATCAGTGCGTTGCGTGGCGGCGAGCGTAGCGGCGGTAGACATCGTGAATACTCCTCAGAGACGCGCGTGCGTCAGTCAAACAACGAGCTAACGGACTGCTCGCTGTGGGTGAATCGAATGGCCTTCGACAACAACTCGCCCACCGACAGCACGTGCAGCTGATGGGGACGACGGGATTCCGGAATGGCGACCGAATCGGTCACCGTTACTTCTTTGATCGGCGCATTATCGAAACGCTCCTTTGCAGGACCGCTCAACAACGCGTGAGTCGCGCACACGTAGATGTCAGCCGCGCCAAGCGCCTTCAGCGCACGCGCCGCTTCCGTCATCGTGCCGGCCGTGTCAATCATGTCGTCGGCAATGAGGCAATCGCGCCCCTCAACATCGCCCACCACATTCAAAACCTCGGCCACATTTGCCTTCGGTCGCCGCTTGTCAACGATCGCGAGCGATGCGTCAAGACGTTTGGCAAATCCTCGGGCCATCTTCGCAGCGCCAACATCTGGCGCAACGACAACAAGGTCCTTCAACTCTTTCTTGCGATAGTGCGCCGTGAGCACCGGTGCCGCGTACAGATGATCAACCGGTACATCAAAAAAGCCCTGCAACTGATGCTGATGGAAATCCAATCCGAGCACACGATCCGCGCCCGCTGCTTCGATCATATTGGCCATCAACTTCGCGGCAATGGCTACGCGCGGCTGATCCTTTCGATCTTGTCGCGCATAACCGAAGTACGGTAGTACACAGGTAATTCGCGTCGCGCTCGCACGACGCGCCGCGTCGATGAGCAACAACATTTCCAAAATGTTATCTGCCGGCGGATTCGTCGACTGAATGATGTAGAGATCCGAACCGCGGATATTCTCATCGATCCGACAAAAAATCTCACCATCACTGAAACGTGTCGCTGTAACCTTCGCGAGTTCCACACCAAGGTGGCGCGCGACTTCGTCAGCGAGCGCCGGATTGGCGGTTCCCGAAATGATTTTGGCGCCTGACGCCAGCGGTTGCGTATCCATATGGCAGAGCCTTAAAACCTACCGGCTCAGCCAGTTTCGTTCAACCCCAGCCGTACGACGTCACGAGGCCTCGGCAAACGTCGACCGGTGCGACCGCTCAACGAGGACAGCCACCAGACCAGCGGCGGCACTCGTGATCATGATATCGGTCACGTCAGGGTAGCGCCCAGGAATTACGGCCTGTCCCACCTCAAAGAGCGTCGCAATGCCGATGGCCGCCCGGAGGCCAGGTCGCGGTACACCAACGCGCTTCCGCGCCGCAAGGCAAGCGCCGATTGCCGCACCAATCCCTGCTTTCTGCAGCACCAGAAAGACGCTCGACAAATCTTGCCGCTGAAAGAGCGACATCATCGGCACCAGCTGACGCCATGAAATGGAGGGCGTGTTGGCGGTTGTCAGCGCCCAAGTCGCCGGGCTCCACGACATGACCGCGCCGAGCAGCAACGCGAGAAGGCCAAGTTGAAGCGCTCGCTCGGAGCGTGCCGTGACCCAGCCACGCCAGCTGGGCACCAGTACGAGACCGGTCAAGAGCCCGAGGGTCACCGCCGCCGCATGTATCTGCCACGCGCCGGCCTCGCGCTGCAAACCGGCCAGTGAGCGCCCGAGATGCGCCGCTGTCAGTGTTGTTGCCACAATGCCAATCCACGCCGCTAGCTGCCCGAAACGCACGCGTCCAGTGCGGTCTGCGACTGCAACGGCGAGTGTGAGGCCGACGCAGAGCCACGCGACTACATCGGTGATCAGTGCAGGCCAGTTGACCGCAATGGCCTCTGCCGCCTCAACCATGTACGCGCGATTCAGCGGCGAGCCCCACGCAATGGCCATCGTCGGTCTGCTGGATGGCGCGAAGGTGAGCCCAAATGCGGTGATCAACAGGGCGCCGCCGGGAAGCCACGCCGGAACACCGATCAACGTGCCTCCACGTACGTCGGCAGACATGCGCCGCTCGATGGCCCAGACAGAAAAGGCACCGAGCAGCGAGCCAATGGTGTTGGTCGCGACGTCGATCACGCTCGCCATGCGAAACGGCGAGAAAAGCTGCGCCGATTCCACCGTGATGCTGGCGAGCATGCCAACTGCCGTCGCAGCAATTACGTCGCGTCGTGAACTCTGCGGGCGCGAAGTAAGCACCCAGACGGCACCCCATCCCAAAAACAACGCAATGTTTCGCACGCCATCGACAATGTCTTTAAAGCCAATGTTGGGCTCAACAGCGCGCTGCAATCGATAGAGTGCGTTTGCGAGCGTGCCATCAAAACCAAGATGCAGCAGCGTCGCAATCGCGATGCAGACGAGGTACGCGGCGCGAATTGGCAGTGCGTATCGCTGCGCAATGGCCGCGAGATTGACACTCGCACGCGGACTCTGCTGCGTTGGCAGGTCCGTGGTGTGACGCGGATCGCGTGTTGCTGTTGTCACTGAAATCTAAATTCCCCGACGTGGATTCGAACCACGATTCACGGCTCCAAAGGCCGCTGTCCTGCCATTAGACGATCGGGGAGCGACAGGAAGGCTAATGACTTCCTGATGGTCCCGACAAGATTTGCACCGCAGGTA
>JANNWU010000469.1:0-1812 GCA_031408755.1 Gemmatimonadaceae bacterium
GGTGAGAAGGTTGCCAATGGCGTCATAAGTGGCGGCGTTCTGGCGCGACAGGCTGTTGTCGCCCGCAGCCTCGACAACCGTGCTGGGCAACCGGTTGGCATCATAGCTGATCGTCGTGCGCGTCTCGTCCGCCGTATCCACGCAGCTGGCCTGGGTTCGGCACGTTGAAACGCCGCTCAGCAGCCACACAGTGCCGACATTGGTATAGCTGTAGCGGGTTTGCGGGCGGACGCCGTTTGGCGCGGCCGGCGCGGTGACGGTCAGCACCTGACCATGGGTCGGATCATAGGTATAGTCGGTCTGGGCACCCTGTACGTTCGGGTTGTCCGTGGCGTCGCGGGTCCATTCCGGATTGTTGCACGAGATCGGGTTGGTGCAGCTTGCCGGGTATGATGCCAGGGTCACAATGTCCGAAAGTCCCGAGGCGGGCTTCGCCACCCGGCGCACCTCGGTCGCGTTGCCGCGCGCGTCGAGGATGTAGTTGACATAATCGCCCTCCGGGTTGGTTACCCGGGTCAGCCGGCGGCTGCTGTCATAAGTGTAACTGGTTGTGCGGTTGAGCGGATCGCGCACCGTCGATGGTCGGCCAACGGCGGTGTTGGTGGTGATCACGCTCTGGCCACCGCCAGGATAGGTCACTGTCATCGTCGAGGTCGCGCCGCTGACACTGCGGCTGTAGTTCGTCGTGAGCCCCTCGTTGACGACGGTGATGGTATCGATCGTCGGTCTCGTCAGCACAAAAGTATCGGTCGCCGCCCCTGGCCTGCGGACATTGAAGATGGAACCGCCACCGGTAATTTGCCATGGGTTGCCACGGCGATCGGTGACGGTCACGCTACCCGCCACGGGATAGCTATAGCCGACACTGGCCAGATTGTTGCCGAAGACGGCGCCGGAGCGCGTCAACCAGGCTTGGTTCGGCGCTCCCGTTGAATAAGGCGATGGCGAATCGCTCTGGTAATTGAAGCGAAAGTAGGCACTGCCAGAGTTGTCGATCTGCCGTATCCGCCACCAGGCTCGAAGCTCGATGTGAGGTTCGCCAATCCGCGGATCGTAAACAGATTTTTCATAGATATACGTATCATGCGCAAGAGTTGTGACAACGCCATTCGAGGCGGTGAACGACACCGGTTCCAGCACGCATGCAAGATTATTGCCCTGCCAACATACGTTGAGCGACTGTGCTGCTTCCGCGGTAGTCGGCGCAAAGTTGATCTTGCTGCCGTCTGAATCGGTCAGCACATAGTCATTGCCGGTCCTGACCAGCGTCGAACCATCTGCCAAGCCGCTGCTGAAGGTTTGGCTCGTGGCATTATACGTCCAAAGCTGGCCGGTGGTGTCACCCTGGATTGCTACATTCTGGGTGTCGGCAGCGCGTGTGAGCCGATAGCCATCCCATTGCGAAGCTGCTTGCCCGCCATTTCGCCTGACAAGGGTGAGCTTGTTGACGCCCGAGCCGACACTGCCCTCCTCAAACCCGAACACGAAGCCGCCATCGACGAGGTCGACGCCATTGGCATCCAAATTGCGGAAGGCCGGAGGCACAGTTTGGCTGAGCGCAGGCGCCGCTAACATCAAAGCGATTGATGCAGTCCCAAGTCGCAACCGCGCCGTTGCGCTGCTCGAATGTGGGCGTTGCGTGGTTTGGTCGTGATACAGCGCTCTGGTCATCCGAACCCCACATAAAGCTTTATTCGACGCCGCCGGAGACCAGGCACGCGACCACTACGCCCGACACAAAGTCTGGACATTCAATTGAACTAAAAAAATTGAGGCTGAAGCGCTATTGCGACGCGCCAATGACAGTAACGT
>JANNWU010000470.1:0-3729 GCA_031408755.1 Gemmatimonadaceae bacterium
ATCCGTGGGATACGCAGAGCGACATGGGGATGGCGTTCCTGGGGGCGGTGGTGGCCGTGACGCTGCTGTCGCGGTTGCAGGACAGGCAGATCGGGCGACACGCTGCGACAGACGCCGCGCGGTAAGGCAGTTTCGCGACGACGGCGGTGCGGCAGTGACTATCGTCGCGCGCCAAGCCGTGTGCGGATGCCGGCGAAGATCAGGCGATTGTCGATCCTGGGATTCTCATACGCGGTGAAGCCGTTCGAGATGTGCTTGAAGCGCAAGCCGAGCTCCAGCCAGCGGTCGTTCCCGGCGCGCATCATGACCGTGGCGTCGCCCTCAGCGGTGAAGTTGCGCTGTCTGGAGCCGGCGAGTGGGATGTTGCGTGAGAAGCGCATGATGCCGGCGGCAGCGCCGATCTCGGTGCGGAAGCGGGAGCCAAGGTCGACGGAGAGGTCGAGGCCGATGGGGACGAGGCCGATGCCGAAGGTGCGCGTCGTTCCGCCAACGACGTTCAAGGCGCCATCCCCGACGTCCAGTTTTTGGTAACGTTCCGTACCAGATAGCACGACCGCAGGCAGGAGTTGCGCGGAGTAGCGGAGCCGTGCCGGCCCGACGCGCAGCAGGTCCTTCGTTGCGCGGATGGCCAGCGCTGACTGCCTGATCCCCACGGCCTGACCACCGAAGAAGAGGTCCGGTCGAGAGGCGTCGGGCGTGCCCATGATCTGCACGCCGAGTTCCCACGTGTTGGGCTGTTGCGCATGCACGCTGGCGGGAACGAGCGCCGCAAGCGCCAGCGATGCGAGTCGGGCAGGACGCGACTTCACGGTTGCCACCGGATGGTGCCGACGAGGTTGATGAGTTGCAGGATGTTCGGGATTCTGCTGGCATCTGTCAGTCCGTCCAGGTCAGCCTTGAGGCTGATGTTGACCCGTCGGCCGTCTGGTGCGATGGTTGTTATCGCCATTCGCCCACCGAAGGTCAGCACCCAGACTCCGTCGCGCAGCTGCGTGCCTCTGGAGCTGAGGTAGAGTGCCGCCGCGCGGGAGCCGATCGAGGCGGAGCATTGCCAACCGAAGGCGTAGCGGGCTTCGCGCACCCCCGACAGTGGCCTGAAGGGCGACGGCGCGGAGAACGCAGGAATGAGATCATCGAATGCGATCGCGATGATGCCGACGGCGGGAATCCGGAAGACCTCACCGGCGGTGCGTCCGAACGGATTGGTGAGTGCGACGGTGCCTGGCGGCAGTGCGATCGTCGCAGGAGTCGACGACAGGCGTCGGCCGGGCCCAGTTGGTGCCGGCGGCGTGATCGGAGGGCAGGAGTCCGCGGGGAGGAGCGTCGGACTTTCCGAATCAGGGATTCCCAGCTCGAGCGGAACAAGGTACAGGAATTCTGGTGGATCGCCGATCGCGGTAGGATCGGTGCATCCGCCGATGCTCGCTGTGAGGAGCGCGATCGCGAGCGTCACGCGTTGTGCGGGCCAACGGCGAGACTGGCGCGCGGCGTCACCGCCATTGAGTGGCATCTGGTGGGTGCACTCCGTTTGGGGGGACGGACGGCAAATAGGCCGGTGACGTGTCTAACCCCGTCCACATTTGGGGTTCCCGGTCAGGCCCCTTCCGGAAGCACGGCGACGAAACCCCGCGCTACCCGATGAACATCCGAATCCGGACCTTCTCCGTGCGCTTGATCGACCGCAGATACCCGGCCGGCCACGGCAACAGCTTGATCTGCTGCGGATTGAGGATTGCATCCAGCCCCCATGCCTCATTTCGCGCCAGCTCCCACACCGCATCGACGGCCGCCTCCTGACGCGTGAGCGCGTCCTTCGCGTTGTATCGGTCTCCGAGGCTGGTCAGATAGCTTGCCATGCCGAGCCAGATCGAATCGGCACTGGCGGAGTATCGACGATTGGCCGCTTCGAGCTGCGCAACCTGCGCAGTGGTGATGAGCAACGAGTCGCGTTCGCTCAGAATACCAGCATAGATGTTCGGCACATTGCGTGCGTACAGCTTCCGCAGGTCGTCGGCCGAGCGACGAGGCCTGGTGTCTCCGTCACGCCCGTCGCGAAGCGACCGAGCCAGCTGTTGTTGCGGAAGCGGCGCTCCGAAAGGTGCGCGCAACTCGAGGGTCACGCGAAACGGGGCGCGGATGGTACTCAGCCGCGGATCGGTGGCACCAAAGCGAGGGTTGACGTCGTACTCAAAGCGTCGATTCGCCGGGTCGAAGCTGCGCACGGAGTACAACAGCGGATCGGCGAACGCCGGCGCGCCCCACCCGCGGATGTTGTTTCCATTCACCAGCCGGTCGATGCCGGCGAGTGGGTTTTCGATGAAGAGACCGAGGCTGGTGTATTGCTTCAGGCGCAGCCAGTTCGCCGGAAGGATCAGCTGAGTGTTCAGTTGCGCCTGCCATGGTCCGCGACAGGCATTGCGCGATGCGATGCGTTCCAGTGACTGGGTGAGGCAGCTTCGTGCGCGGGCTGGCGCGGTCGCCAGCAGCGACGCCATGGCGGCGCGGAAGGCCGGATCGGCCGTTGCGCCACGTGTGACATAGGCGCGGTCATTGCCACTGATACCGTCGCCATTGATGTCGCCGCCAACGATGGGTGTGTACGGTCGCCCCGACGTGGCGTTGAGAAACATCGTGATGCCGAATCCCTTGCCAAGGTTCAGCGCACCCTGCACCTGGAATTGATGCCGCACGTCCAGGTCGCCGACTGCGGTTTCGAAGCGGTGCGGATCATCAGCGGTATTGCGATCGAAGCCGTTCTCGGTAGCGCGCACCTGGCCGACCACCCAGGTGGTGCGCACCAGGCTGAGTCGCTTGGAGCCGGTGGGCGGCGTGAGCGTGACACGAAGTTGCGTGCTGGTCGATCGTGCCGCCGATCCGGCGACGAAAACACTCCCGAAAGCGGAATCGCGGCGCGATGCCACTGGTGAGACCGCCCCCGTGCTCGACGCAATACTCGACACAGTGACATACACCGGCCGCCCTGACTCTGCAGCCATGACGAAGCGTGGTGCGCCGGCAAAATTTGCGTTCACGCTACTGGGTTGCGCACGATTCACGCTCGCGATGCCTTCCACCGTGATGTCGGTCTTCAGCAAACGCGCTGACCATGACAGGTTTCCGCGCCAGCTGCGTGGCGGACGGTAGCTGGGGTCGAGTGCTCGCACACCCGGTGTGCGATCGGCGAGTGTCGGGAGGCCGCCTGCGCAGGCACCCGGGATGGCCGCAGAGCCTGCGACGTACCCATCCCAGTCTGGCACAGGGACCGCGTCGCCGACGCAAAGCAGGCGCAGTGTGCTGCCCGCGAGCCCGGTGGCCGCGACCGGGCCGGCCATCGTCACCGGGTCGATGAAGCTGCGGAACTCGCCGATCCCTCCGCGCAGCACGCCGCGCACCTCATCGTTCCTGGTACCGAACTGCGTAAACGAAGCCCCACCGCCGTCATTCGACTTTTTCGCGTATACCCACCGAAGTCCGATACGCGGGCTGATACCGACATCAGCCGGTGAGACATCGGTTCTGACGCCGAGGGACTGCGCCAAGGACGTGTTGGCATCCGGCCGGGAGAGAAAACGGTTGGCCTCCAGTCGCACGCCGTACTGCACGGCAAAGAAGCCCGAACGGCGATAGATGCTGCCAACGCCGAGGGCTCCGTTGAACGCGGCAGCGTCGCGCGCGGGCTGGATCAGCGTTCGTGTGAAGGTCGCGGGCTGCCCGGCGACAAGATCGGCG
>JANNWU010000471.1:0-11651 GCA_031408755.1 Gemmatimonadaceae bacterium
CGGCCCGGAAGCTGCTACAGGTTTGCTGTAGCGCTGCGATACCCGACGCTGGGATTGTCGTCGGCTGACACTGCTGACCGAACCATGCCGCTGTCTCTGAAGCTCGTCCCGCTACCACTCGTCCGCTCGTTGTTGCTGGGCGTGATGCTCGTCGCCTGCCATTCTCGGAAGGCGGGAAAGCCTGCAGCGACGGTGATCACGGAATCCGCGCGGAATCGCGTCGAACCGCGTGAGCCCGCCGCCGCCGCCGTCATAAGCACCGATGTGGGCGAGGCGCCTTTCACCGGCGACACGCTCGAGTACACGGTGCTGATCGCTGGTCGCTCCGCTGGCCGACTGCGGCAGTGGGCCGACACCGGTGGCGCGATTGCCACATCGTACAGCTTCAATGATCGCGGCCGCGGACCCGCGCTGCGCCAGATCATGCGCGTGGATCGGGGCGGTCTGCCAATCGCGATGCAATTGAGTGGTACCGACTATCTGAAAGCACCGGTGAAGGAGATGGTCGCAATCGCCGGCCCGCTGATCACTTGGCGCAACGAAACAGCTGCTGGCCGCGCGCCTGTCGGCACTGGGTTTTATCTCCCCGCAGAAACGCTGCCCACCGACGTGGCGCAACTGGCACGCGCATTGTTGCAGGTGCTGCGGAGGACCGTGCCCATTCTGCCTGCAGGCGTCGCCACGATGACGAGCGGTGAAGCCCGCACGCTGTCGGCTGGTGGCCGCACCATGCGCGTCACGCCGCACTTTATCAGTGGCCTGGGACTGACGCCGGAAGCGGTCTGGTTGGACGCCAACGGCAAATTGTTCGCCAGCGGTAGCACGTGGCAGATGGTCATTCGACGCGGCTTTGAGGCTGTGCAATCGCAGCTTGTGCAGTCGCAGCTCGCCAGTTCACGCGGTCGAGACTCGATCCTTGCAACTCGATTGGCGCGGAAGCCAAATGCACCGGTGGCTTTTATTCACGCCAACCTGTTCGACGCAGCGTCGCGCGAAATGAAGCCGGCGCAAACGGTGATCGTGCGCGGTGATCGGATTGACGCCGTTGGCGATGACGGCTCGGTTGCGCTGCCCTCGGGTGCTGAGGTGATCGACGCGACTGGCAAGACGTTGCTGCCGGGTCTATGGGACATGCATGTGCACGTGCAGGATGACGATGGGTTGCTGCACCTTGCTGGTGGTGTGACCACGGTGCGCGATCTCGCGAATGACACCGACGAACTACTCGCGCGTCGCGCACGATTCAACGCTGGATCGCTGCTTGGTCCGCGCGTGCTACTCGGCGGATTTATGGATGGGCTGGGGCCGTTTGCAGGGCCAACCAAGGTGTTGATTGCAACACGTGAGGCGGCACGTTTGGCGGTTGAAAATTACGCCAATCTTGGCTACGAGCAGATTAAAGTGTATTCCTCGCTCGATCCGTCATTTGTGCAAATGGTGACGCGGACGGCGCATCAGCGTGGCATGCGCGTAAGCGGACATGTGCCGCACGGAATGACGGCGGAGCAGTTTGTGCGCGCCGGTGCCGACGAGATTCAGCATGCGAATTTTCTGTTTCTGAATTTCTTCGCAGATTCAAATGTCGACACGCGCACGCCGGCCCGATTTACGGCGGTTGCGCGCCGAGCAGCGTCGTTAGATCTGAAGAGCGAACGCGTGGTGCGATTTATCGCGTTGCTCAAAGAACGCGATATCGTGGTCGATCCCACGTTGAATATTTTTGAGCAGATGTTCACGGCGCGTGCCGGTACGCTCGATCCAGGTTCGTTACCGCTGGCGACGCGACTGCCGCCCGTTGCTCGACGCAGTTTGCTGGTTGGCGGACTGCCGGCGACACCGGCGCAAGAGCCGGTGTATCGCAACAGTTTCATCAACATGCAGCGCATGGTAAAGCGACTGCACGACGCCGGTGTGCGCATTGTTGCGGGCACCGATGCGTCGGCAGGATTCTCTTTACATCGCGAATTGGAGTTGTACTCCGAAGCGGGCATTCCGAATACCGAGATTTTGTATATCGCAACGCTCGGTGCTGCGCGCGTCATGAAGCACGACGCGGAATGGGGCAGCGTTGCGCCGGGCAAGCTGGCAGATTTGATGCTCGTCGATGGCGATCCATCGCAGCGCATTCGTGATTTGCGTCGTTCTGAGTTGGTCATGAAAGGCGGTGTGATCTATCTGCCCGATTCGTTGTACGCCGCGGTGGGTGTAAAGCCGGCGCCACGGAAAGGCGTGATTTCTACGCGCGAAGTGCGCGCCGAAGATGTGATCTGTCGCGGCCCGGCGGTGGCGGTGAAGAAGGGCTCCACTGAACCGGTTCCGCTGAATTGTGTGGTGCAGGATTCAGCGGTGAGCGCGGCTCGGAATCGTGGTGTGCGACGACCGGCGGTGCGACCGGGCGTGCGTCCGGCGGTACGGCCCGCTGCACGTCCAGCGGCCGGAACGCCCGCTCCAGCACGGCCAGCGCCGCGTCGCGCACCGCCCGTACCCGCGAAACCAGCACGGTAAACGCTGCGTAGCTCTCGGTGCGCCTCCGGGTTTTTTATTGTCCACCACCGACATTCCGCCACCGCTCAACAGTTGGCGAACGGTGGCACTGTCGCGGGAGCGCTTATTCACACTGATGCCGGAGCCTACGTGTCCGTGTCACTGCGCAGCTTGCGCGCCACGCGTGTCGTTTTTCCGCTGTTCCTGTGCGTCGGCGTATTCCTCAACGCGTCGTGTGTGCGCAAGGGCGGTCGTGTGGCCTCAACACTACCGATCGACGGGCACTCGACAATTCGCCGGCTCAACGGATCGACAATCTCGAGCAGCGTTGCTGATTCGATCGCACGCGCGCTCGTGTCGCGCCATCGTATCACCGGACTGCAAGTTTCAGTTGTAAATGATGGTCGCATCGTGTGGAGTGGCGCGTATGGCCTGCGACTTCGCAGCCCCGATGCTCCGATGACAGCCACTTCTATTCTCTGGGCTGCATCGATCACGAAAGCGGTGTTCGCGACGCACGTGATGCAACGTGTTGCCGCCGGGACGCTCGATCTGGATCAGCCGATCGTAACACTGCTCCCGCGCCCGCTCGATACGTACGAGCCGTATCGTGAAAAAGCTACGCTCGTTGTGAAAAACACGCTGTGGGCGCGCGTTACGCCGCGCATGCTGCTTTCGCATACATCGGGCTTACTGAATTTTGCGCAGCTGGAACCAGACGGAAAGATGCGCCTGCACGACAGTCCTGGGCGCGTGTATCGCTATTCTGGCGAAGGGTTCAATCTGCTACAATACATTCTTGAACAGCGTGACGGTGTTCCGCTCGATCGTACCATGGACTCCACCATTTTCAAGCCGCTTGGACTCGCGCGCTCGGCATTTGCATACCGCGCTGAATTCGAACCCGACATGGCGGATCGCTACGGGCGCGAAGAGCAGTTTATTGCACAGACGCGGCGGAACGTGCGCGCCGCGGGGTCCATGACAACCACCGCCGTCGAGTTGTCTCGCTTTCTGATTGCGCTGATGGATGATCGCATCATGCCGCGTCGGGAACGCGAAGCGATGCTGAGCCCACTTGTGTCGATCAGGTCGCGCACGCAGTTCGGCCCATCGGCTGATGTGGATGGGGGTGACACGTCGGAAGTGGCGCGTGTTGGTCTAGCGTACGGAGTCGGCTGGGGTTTGTTGACGCGCACACCGCATGGGCCTGCGTTTTTCAAAGAAGGGCACGGTGATGGAGCGCAGACATACGCAATCTGCTTCCCCAAGCGACGTGATTGTATGGTGATTCTGTCGAACAGCGACAACGGGGAATGGGCCTTCCGGCAACTGCTCGAACAGGTGTTCGGCAACGATGTTACGCCGTGGGTGTGGGAGGGTTATACGGAAAATCAGCTGCGCGCGGGAAATGGACCGTAGCTCAACAAAGCCTCGGTCAACCTTGTAAATCGGCCACGGCGTGGCCGATCTACAAGGTTGACCGAGTGCGACGTTCATTCGCGACGGGCCGAATTGTGACTGCGTTTTGCCATGGCGACGGCTGGCATCACGCCTCCCCTTCGTCCACCGCATCATGCTCGCCCGTCTTCCCAGGCCCGTTCAACTTATTCCGTAACGTTCGCACACTAATCCCTAACATCTCCGCCGCTTTCGTGCGGTTGTTCCCCGACGCTTCCAAAGCACGCTGAATCAGCGCCGCCTCAGCGTCGTTCACATTCAGCGAATTCAGATACACGCCGTCGATACTCGCAGCCGGTGATGACCCCGGCGTGGTGTTCCGCACCGATGGCGTCCCCGCGCGTGGCGGCGGCGACATGACGCTACTCGCGACATCCAAGCCGTAGCGTACCGCGTCGAATGCTCGCGGCGTGAGCATGACTTCGTTGGAGAGAATCACCGCCCGTTCAACGGCGTGCTGCAACTCGCGCACATTGCCCGGCCACGGGTAGCGCTGCAACATCTCAATCGCTTCGGGCGTGATGCCTTTCACATCTTTCTTCACATCCGCCGCCGTGCGCATCACAAAACGATACGCGAGCAGCGGAATGTCTTCGGGACGATCGCGCAGTGGTGCAATCAGAATCGGAATCGTGCTGAGGCGATAGTACAAATCCTGCCGAAACGCACCACTCGCCGCATCTGCCTGCAGTTTCCGATTGGTGGTAGCAATGATCCGCACATCCACGCGAATTGGACTCGTGCCACCAACGCGCTCGAACTCCTGCTCCTGCAACACGCGCAGCAGTTTGGCCTGTAAATCAAGGCGCATTTCGCTCACTTCGTCGAGCAATAACGTCCCGCGGTGGGCGCGCTCAATGGCGCCTTCTACACGCTTCAGCGCACCGGTGAAGGCGCCCTTTTCGTGCCCGAACAACGCGCTCTCAATCAAACCTTCGGGGAGTGCGGCGCAGTTCAACTGAATAAACGGTTTGTCGCGACGATCGCTCTGGTCGTGTAAGGCGCGCGCCAACAACTCCTTGCCGGTACCAGACTCGCCCTGCAGTAAAACCGTCGCACGCGTTGGTGCAGCCATAGCAACGGTCTGCATCAAGCGACGCATCACCTGCGAATCGCCAATGATCTGCCGCTCGTTGCGGAACTCCATCACTTCGCGGCGCAGCGCGTCATTCTCGCGACGCAGTCGCACTAACTCCAATGCCTGCTCCACCGCAAGCTCAAGCTGCTGTGGCCGCACCGGCTTGGTGATGTAGTCCACCGCCCCTGCTTTGATACTCGCCACCGCATGCTCAATCGACGCATAACCGGTGAGCATGATCAGCGGCACGTCGTACCCCTCGCGCTGCAGCAGCGAGAGAAACTCGAGGCCCGACAATCCGGGCATCCGATAATCGGAGATGATCAGGTCCACGTCGCCGCGCGCCAGAACCTGCAGCGCCTCAGGCACATTTCGGGCGCCCACCGGCGTATGACCGGCCTGCTCCAGCGTGTCTTCGAGAATCAGACCGACACTGGGTTCATCATCGACGTACAGGATCGTAGCCATGCAGGGGGAGCTGCGAGAGGGTCCGGCGGCGAGAGGCTCTCGCCAGAAACGGATGTCATGCCGCCGCTACGCCACACTTTGCGTTCAAGCGGCAAAACATTCCGTCCGATACCTCACAAGAGTAGAACCGCGCCTCGCGGGTGCAAGGCGCAACGGGTCCCCGTGTGTGCGCAGGGATTGGAATTCTCTCACTTTCAAGGGTCGGAGCAGATGCGGGTTACCACCTCGCAGGCGCAGCGCTCGCAGCTGGATTACATCCAAGGCAACCTGCAACGATTCGTGAAGGCGCAGGATCAGGCGGCGACCGGGCGTCGGTTCCAACGTGCTTCGGAAGATCCCGCCGCCACCGCCGATGTGCTCCGTGCCGATGGCACGTTGGCCGCAAACGCACAACATCTGCGGAACGGCGATCAGGCAATTGGTCGCGCAAACGAAGAAGATCGCGTGCTCAACGAGACGGAATTGTTGTTGCAACGCGCACGCGAACTCTCCGCGCAGCAAATCGGCTCTACGTCGAACGCGGCGACGCGACTGATTGCGAAAGCCGAAGTGGACCAGTTGCTGAGTGCGGCGATCGCACTGGGAAATACGCGCTACGATGAAGGCTACTTGTTTGGTGGCACCCGCTCAACGCAGGCGCCGCTCGCGAACACGCCCAATTCGGTGCCACCATTTGTGGCGAACAACGCAGCGTTGGTGAATCCGCAGTTTGAAATCGCGCCGGGCGTGGTCAGTAGTCCAAATCACAACGCGCACGAAATTTTTCGCGATACAAACGCGCTCGTCGCACTGCGCGATCTGGCAAATGCGCTCGGCGCAGACGACACTGCTGGCATTTCCGCTGCACTGCCAGCGCTAGAGACGGCGAGCAATGGAGTAGGCGCACTCTTGGGCGAAATTGGCGCACGAGCGAACCGCTACGAAACAGCGCAGACGGCAACGCGTAACGGCGTCGTCGATACGCGCGCACGTCGCTCGGTGCTGTTTGACATCGATCTTGCTGAAGCATCCGCCAACTTCGCGCAGGCGCAGGTTGCGTATCAAGCGGCACTGAGCGCGGCAAATCGCGTGATCAACCTCAACGTCATGGACTACCTGCGATGAACATTGCTGCGCCCGCGCAAAAAATGCTGGTCTGCAACTCGCACCTGCTTGGTTCTATTGAGCTTGCACCGGATACAATCATCACCTTTGCAGCGGGCCTGCCAGGTTTCGCTTCGTTGCATCGGTTTACGCTCGTGGAAACGCAGCGTGACGATCTGGTGTGGCTGCAGAGCGTTGATGATGAAGCGATGACGCTGCTCTTGGCAGATCCATTCTGCGTGGTGCCTGGTTGCACGATCGACCTTCCCGCTCCTGATCTGGCCACGCTCGGTGCGCCAACGGACGGCGACGCACTCCTGGTTCTCGTCGTGGCGCAATTGATCGACGGAATTCCATCGCGCATCAACATGCAGAGCCCAATTGTGGTGAATCGTGAACGGATGGTGGGGCGACAGGTCGTGCTGTCCGATTCGCGCTATGGCATGCACCATCCTGTCACGATTGCCTGAGGCGATTCGTGCGCATCTCGCACTGTGACAACTGCGACACATCATCGCGAGTCAAATGAGCATCAGCGCGATCACTGAGCACTACGTCGCACTGAGCGATGACCTGCTGGCATCAGCGCAGTGCGATGCAGCGGGTGCGCCGCGCTTTACCGTAACTCGACCAGTGCGCATGCAGCTCTCGCAATGGCTTGCGACAGTCGCGACTGAGAACGATGGCGGTGTGGATGCTGAGTTTCGGCTGTTCCTTGATGCGCAACTTGGAGCCGGCGATGTACTGATCGACTTGGCACCTGACATCGGATTTCTTGCCCTCTCGGCCGCGACTACGGCGTGCGACGGTATTCGGGTGATAGCGTGTGCGGAGGATGCCGATGCTGCTGATCGGCTGCACGCACTTGCCGGCGGTGCACGGGCCACAATTGATGTGCGTGTGATCAATGAAAACCTGGAGCGCGCACTTGCAGAACTTGTCGCGCAGGCACAGCGAGAAAGTCAGCGCGTATTTCTCCGTGCCACACCTGCGCAGCTACTAGCAATCTTGGCCGCTTGCGATGCGTCACTGCACGACGGAACACTGGCGGCGATCTGCTGGCAGGGTGATGACACGGCGGCAAGCGTCGCGGCGCACCGCGCGTTCCGCGAGCGGGATCTGCCAGTATTCTGGATGGGTGAGCGCAACGGTGAAGTGGAGTTGTTCGCGGTGGCCGAGACGTTTGCGTGCGGGCCGCTGTTCGCGATCAACATGCGCGCGCGTGGGTTTGCGGATTCACGTGATGTTGCTGATCGCCCTGCCGAAACGCGAACGCCGCACGCTGCGCACTCACACTGCACCGTCGAATCGAAACGAGCGGCGTTCAACTTCATTTCGCCATACTGTCATACCGGCTACGGCATCGCGGGTGCAAATCTGTTGCGCGCCGCACTCGATCTTGGTGCGCCGCTGACCTTCTTTCCGATTGATGGATTGCACATGGACACGGTCGCGGCGCCCGCCTTGGAAGCGGCGCTTTTGCGGTCAGAACACATCGATCTCGCTGCGCCAAGTCTGCGACTGCTGCCAGCGTATGATCAACGTCGGCACATTGGCCACGGTCCTCGCATTGGGTTTCCAATCTTTGAGTTTACGCAGTTTACCAACGATGAGCGGCAGCAACTCGGCGAGCTCGATCGTATTTTGGTGTGCAGCGAGTGGGCAAAGCGGATCATTCGCGAGAATGACATTGTGGATGTTCCGGTAAGCGTGGTACCGTTGGGCGTGGATCGTACAATTTTCCACGAACGTCTTGCACCGTCGCACCGCGCCAACGAAACGATATTCCTTCAGGGCGGGAAGCTTGAGGCGCGGAAGGGGCAGCGCGAACTGTTACGCGCCTTTGAAGCGGCGTTTTCTCCGCGTGATCAAGTGCATTTGGTGCTGTTGTGTCAGAACCCATTCCTTTCAGCCGCGGAGTTCGAGCGGCGCGCGGAACCGTTTCGACAATCGCCACTGGCGTCGCGCATTACGCTGATCACAACGGCATTTGGTCATCAGAGAGAGATGGCGCAGGTGATGGCGACGGCGGACTGTGGCGTGTTTCCCGTGCGCGCTGAAGGGTGGAATCTTGAGGCACTCGAAATGCTCTCGATGGGAAAGTCTGTGATCGCGACCGATTACAGCGCCCACACACAGTTTCTCACGCACGAGAATGCGCACCTCATCTCAGTGGACGCACTGGAGGATGTGCCTGCCGACCTTGGTTTTGGTCAGTGGGCAGCCTTTGGTGACGCGCAGCATGAGCAACTCGTGGTGCACCTGCGTAGCGTGCATCACTCGCGCCAACAAGACGGCCCGATCCGAAATCGCGCTGGCATTCTGACTGCGGAGCAGTTTTCGTGGAACGCATCAGGTGTTGCGCTACTCGATGCGATAGAGGCGTCGCTTCGATAGCAGCCCTCGACGTGCAAAATGCCTTATGCAGGTGGACTCTAAACTCAAACGTGCACCGGCTGTCACGCTGTACTCCACTCAGCCAGCGCGAGGCTCACCGCTGCAATCACAGACGGCCGGGCGCCGCGCTCAACTCAGCCAGCGCGACGCTCACTGCTGCAATCACAGACGGCCGGGAGCCGCGCTCAACTCAGCCAGCGCGACGCTCACTGCTCCGACCACAGACGGCCAATCGCCGCGAGTCGTCTGTCGGAAGAGTCGCATCGATGGGTACCACGGTGTGAGGCTGCTACTCGCACCCCAGCGCCAGTCTGGTACGTGCGAGAGCATCGTCCACACCGGCACGCCCATCGCACCCGCGAGATGTGCAATGCCCGTGTCCACGCTGATGAGAAGATCGAGTGTGTCAAGCTGCTGCGCCGTGGTAAGCCACGAATCGCTAGTGCTGCATTGTGTGACGCGTGCTGGCAGCGCATCGGCCCCAGCGCCTAGTTGCAGCGAGACAAACTCAATGCCAGAATGGCGTTCTATCAACGGGTGCAGCAAAGCACTCGGCATCGAACGCACGGCGTCGTTGCGGTGCGACTGATTGCCGGCCCACACGAGCCCTACACGTCGCGCGCCTCCGGGCAGCGCATCCGCAACACGTCGCGCGCGTAAGTACGGCTGAGGGTGTTCTGCCCACCCAGCGTCCACATTCAACACAGAGGGCAGCGACTGCAATGGTACGTAGTAATCACTATTGCACGGAGCATTGCGCACAATCGAGTGATAACCATTCGCCTCTAGCAATGACTGCGCGGCGGGGTGGCACGCCACGGTGACACGCGTGGCCTGCTGCACCAATTCGTGATGCACGAATCGAAGAAACTGCAACTGATCGCCAACGCCCTGCTCACCAATGACGAGTAGCGACTTTCCGATCAGTGACTCTCCACGCCAACGTCGCGCCAAACCGTTCGGTACGGGCATTGTTCGCGCTTCAAAATCCTCCCAGCCGCGTCGCGTGTCACCCAACAGATGGTGCAGATAGCCGCGCGTCATCAACGCATTCTGTGCGTTTGGTCGAACTGCGAGACTGCGTTCGCACCACCGCATTGCGTCGCGATACTCCGCTTGATCATGACGGATCCGCGCGGCGGTCAACAGCGACGTAGCATCTCGCGGCGACAAGGAAAGTGCGTGCGTAATTTCGTTCCACGCCTCCGACAGTGATCCCGCGTCACGAAGTGCCGCCGCGAGCGCACCGCTCGCGACCGCATCGCGCGGACGCAGTTTTTTGACGCGACGAAAACACGATACAGCATCGGCCCCAGCGCCCGCATTTACTAACGCGCTGCCGAGTGCAAACTCGGTGGCGGCGTCCGCGCGTGTCGTTACGGTGAGCGCGTGACGTAGCGTGGCGCGTGCGGCAAGTTCATCGCCATCAAGCTGTTGAGCATTGGCGAGAATCAGGTGTACGTCAAGCCAGTGTGGCGCGCTCATGACAGCACGCTTGTAGCACGCAATAGCGTTCCTGCTATCGCCGCGCTCTGTGAACGTGGCGCCTTCGGTACACAGTGTCACGGCCGCAAATTCAGCCGATGCGCGCATGTGCACTGCTGAGCGAATCACGTGCGCAGCATCGCTCATAACGTGCGCAGCATCGCTCACAACGTGCGCAGCATCGCTCACAACGTGCGTAGCATCGCTCACAACGTGCGCAGCATCGCTCATAACGTGCGCAGCATCGCTCACAACGTGCGCCAGTGTCGTTTGTCTCTCTGATCGTTTCGTCATACGCGCTCTGGTGTCGGCATTTAAACAGATGTCGCTAAAGCAATCTCGTCCGTACGCTCAAGTCCGCTGCACTGTGGTCGAGACTCGTGTGGGACCGGATACCGATTCGCGGTGCTGGTTGGAGCACGGATGCTCCACAAGACAATCACGGAGGATTTGCACCATGCGTATCAACACGAACGTCGGCGCCCTGAACGCCAGCAAGAACTCGTTTCTGAACCGGATGTCGGCCGAAGAGTCAATGCGTAAGCTGTCGTCTGGCTTGCGTATCAGCCGCGCTGGTGACGATGCGGCAGGATTGTCAATCGCGAACAAACTGCGCGCGCAGAGCCGGTCGCTGAACGTGGCGTCCAGCAACGCCGAGCAGGGCAGCGCGATGTTGCAAATCGCCGAAGCGGCGGCTGGAACGATCGAAAAGATCCTTGAGCGTCAGAAGGAACTGATCATCCAGCGTGAGTCAACGGCCAACAACGGCACGCAGTCGGCCACACTCAACACTGAAATTGCCACGCTTGGCAGCGAAGTGACGCGCATCTTGGGCGCAGCGGACTATCAGGGCACAAGCGTGTTCAACGCCGCGCTCACGTTCCAAGTGAGCGATTCCACCGGTGGTTCATTCACCGTCAACTCCGCGCTGACTGGTGTGGCGCTGGTGAGCGGTGCAACCATCGCGCAGGCTGACACAGCACTGACCACCGTCAACGCAACGTTGGCGAGCATTGGTGCCGGTCAGAACCGTTTGGACTACACGGTGCAGAACCTGAAGGCTGCAGTGGTGAACGTGCGCGCTGCCGAGTCGACCATCCGCGATGTGGATATGGCCGAAGAAATGGCAACGTTCACGAAGAACAACATCCTGACGCAGGCTGCACAGGCCATGTTGTCGCAGGCCAACCAGAGC
>JANNWU010000472.1:0-2607 GCA_031408755.1 Gemmatimonadaceae bacterium
GCTTGGCGCGGCGGCATGCGATCCAATGTTTGCCGCACACTTCTTGTTGTTTCTGCACGAACTATGGCGTGATCAGCTAGCGCAGCGTCATCTACAGGTTCGCGTTCAAAGCCGCTGGACGTGAGTATCTCAAGACGGCGCGCATCACGCGAACGCATGCTTCGCATCAAATTCAGCGATACCGTCACCAACCATGCGCTTGGCGCATCGGGCATTTCACCGCGCCGATACAGACGAACAAACGCCTCCTGCGCGAGATCCGACGCGACATCCGCATCTCCAGAGAAGCGATGCAGCACGCGGAAGATTCGCTGGAACTGCGCGTTGAATAGCGCGGTGACTTCCCTCTCAAACGTTGAGCGAAACGTGGTCAGCGTGGTCGATCCTCGGCGTAACATGTTGAGATACCAACGAAGCTTCTACGATTTAACGCCGCGCTAAGCGCGCTGTGGACGAAAAAGGAACTCGCCAGCGCACTCGGTTGTGACACGAGATGGCGATCGCGAATCAGAAACGCCAGTCAATACCAACGACCAGGGGCGCTCGAGGGCGCATCTCGAGGGCGCGGGGAGTTACGCCGTCGTTGGCATAATTCAGCACATTCGCGCGGCCGAGGACATTGGTCAGCGTCCCAAATACCGCCAACTCGACTCGGCGTCCGCGTGACATGAACTCCCAGCGGCGACGCACCGAGGCATCTGTGCGCAAATAATGCGGCAGCCGAACTGACCCTAGCGCCGACGATGCAGCGGTTGGTGTGCCACTAAACTCGCATCCGCGATCGAGCAGGTTGCACGCCTCCCACTCAACTGCGCCGATGATCGGTGTGGCGCGGCGGCCCGCGATCGCTGCAGCGCCAATGCGAAGCTCCGTCCGCTGCGACACGGCAAACGTCACACCGCTTTCAAGCTGGTGGCGCGCAGAATGCTCCGGCGTGTACCGAATGGCATTCGCGCGATAGCGAATGTCATTCCAGCCGTACCGCACAATCAACGCGATTCGTGGTGTCGTGACTGCAGCCTCTATCGATGCACCGTGCGCATCGGCTGAGCCAACCGCAGAGGGGATTGCGCTCAGATCGACCAGAAATGGCTGCGCAGTAATCGCTGGCACCGCGACCAAGCCGGAGAGCCGCCGCTGATAGGCGCTCGCGACAAAATGAGTCGTTGCGCTGGCGCGAAGACTCGCGGTGAACGAAAGCTGCGTGCTGCGTGCAACTGGAACACCGCTACTCCCTGCACCAATAAAAAGATCGACGGGGAGCACATGACTAACCACCGATTCGGTATTCCGCATCGACTGCACGTACTGATGCGTGCGAACGCCCGCAAGCACCATCGACAGCGACGGTAACGGCTCCCAGTGTACGCGCACGAACGGGTCAAACGCCACGCGCGCAGCTCCGTGAGCAAGTGTACCGCCCACGCCAACGCGCCACGTTGGCGAGAGCCTCTGCGAGTGCGTACCGTAAAGTGCAATCAACGGTACGCGGGTGAGTAGCGCTTGGGCGGCATTGGTGCCAGTGACATACCGCGTACCAATTCTCTCAACTCGCGCACCAATCACCGTGTTGCGAACATCATCGCCGAGGTGTACGGCGGCTTGTGCACCGATGTCACTGCGCTCTGACAACAGCGCGCTTTCGCTTGCCGTGCTTGCCCACGTTGATTCAACGCCACTACGCGCGTGCCATCCACTAACCCGGAGCGTTGCGCGCGATACCGATCGATCCCAGCCGAGACCTATAGACGTGTTTCCCCAGTGAAAATACGAACGTGCATTCGCTGGTGGCGTTAACGCCGCATCTGGAGGCTGCTGGGCAAGCGTCTGTTCGTTCTCGCTACTTACGCCGAGAACACGAAACTTTCCACCGAGTAGCGTCGCGCTGAATTTTGCAAGCCACTCCGATCCATCACCGCGGAGGTAGCCGGGATCGCTCGGTGCGAACACCGTCGGCAGCACCGAGCGAGTACTGAGCAGGAACGACGCATCGCGCCAGTTGATGGGGCCATCGAATGTCAGGCGAAGTTGCGTTGAGCTTATGCTACCACGCAAACTCAACGCGTCTCCTGCCGCGCGAGTAGTTGCTTCAAGCGCGCCCGAGAGGGCGTTCGAAAGCATCACTGACGGCGTCTTGCCCGAGAGGCGCACCTGCGCGAGTGCGTCAGGATTCCAGACACTCGCCAATCCGCCAATGTGATACGGATTCAGTACTGGAATACCGTCCAGCGAATACGCGACTTGATCACTCGTCCCTCCGCGCACTGTCATACCGCCAGCCGTTTCCCCGCGCACCGCGATCTCGCCACCAGCGAATGCGCGCACAACATCTGGTTCTGCCGTTAGTGGATGGTGCGCAAGCGCGCTGCTTTCTACGATGCGATCAAACAGTGGCGCAGCAGGTGCAGATGTGAATTGCACGAAGGTGCGACGCGCGTGCACCGCAACGGTCGGTAATTCTTGCGCGACGGGATTCAGCGTAATATCCAACTCCAACACACCAGTACGCGGAACAATCGCGTCGAACGCATACGATTGATGCCCGAAACAGCGAATGATCAACCGTTGCACGCCACCTGGCGGCGCATGCAACTGATATCGGCCAAG
>JANNWU010000473.1:0-5599 GCA_031408755.1 Gemmatimonadaceae bacterium
GTGCCACGCTTGTGGCACAGGCGCGTAATTAAACAAGACAAGTGAAAATTGCGTTTATTATTGAAGGCTTCGGGATTGGCGGAACGGAGCTCAATGCGACACGGACACTTGAGGCTCTTACGCGCCGTGGAATCCGAGTCAACGTGATCCATCTGCACCGAGACGGTGAGCTGTACGACCGTGTTGCTGCTACGGGCCACCAAATGTGGCATGTGCCAATCGTCCCACTCCGCTCGCCGAAAATTGCGATCAGCGTAGCGACGATGGCGTCGACGCTCCGGTCGATACGCGCATCGGTTGTGCATACTCAGGATGTGTACACAAACATTCTTGGCATCGCTGCTGGAAGAATGCTGCTACGCCGACCTGTGCTCACGAGCCGTCGGTGGAAGGACGAAGTGCCAAGAAAGGAATTGACACCGCTAAACGCTTGGGCTCATCGCCGCAGTACCCTCGTCCTGCCAAATTCTGGTGCTCTCACAACAACCCTCGTTGCCGAAGGTGTGCGCAAAGACCGAATCGTTGTTCACGAGAATTTTCTCGATGATCATGCGCTGACGCTTTTTTCGCCGAGTCGTGTGGCGGAATGGCGCGCTGAGCTGGGTATTCCCGTCGAGGCGCTGGTGATCGGCTGTGTCGCGCGTCTCAGCAAGGTAAAACGACACGACGTCTTACTTGATGCATTCGCGCGAATCCGCTCGTCTGTTCCGAGTGCACATCTAGTGCTCATTGGTGACGGCGATGAACGACGCGCGCTCGTGGAACGCGCACGCGTGCTGGGCGTCGAGTCAGCTGTAACGTTCACTGGAACGCTGCCCAACACGCCGCTCTCGCAGCAACTTTTTGATGTTGCCGCACTCATGTCAGAGAACGAAGGTTTCCCAAATTCTTTGATCGAAGCGGCAGCATGCGGCGTCCCGCTTGTTGCGACACCCGTCGGCGGCGTGCCCGATGTGCTGGTTGAGGGCGTCACCGGGCTCAGTGTTGCCGTCGGCGATGTTCACGCGACTGAACGCGCGCTGACTACGCTGCTACACGACACGAAAATGCGCCTCGCGATGGGCGCAGCGGGGCGCTCGAGCTCCGTAGAACGATTCAGCGAGGAATCGGCGATGCAGAGACTTCTCGGCTGCTACGCGCGTGCTAGCGGCCACCATTAGGCTTAAGCTCAAGCGTGCAACGAACCGTCGCCGTAGTAAACTCACGTGTCAAACGATTTGCGATTGGCTCCAGTTTTCGGATCGGCACGGGCTCAAGCTTGAGAATCCGAAACGGCGATTCCGCGACAGTGCGCTCAAAACGGGCAACAGTCATCTGATTGAGGCCACCCGCGACCTCATGGAATCTCGTCGCGCCGTCGGTTTTGAAGTCTGAACGCCAGCGGATCAGCGCGGACTCAGTGAACACGAGATGTGCCCACGGGAATACGGAAAACAGGTGGCCGCCCAAAGGATGATACCACGTCGGGCCAAACGAAATCACAACGCGCCCATTTGTGCGAAGCATGGTTGCCATGATGCGCAGAATCTCAGCCGGATTCGCGAAATGCTCAAAGCTGTCGATCGACACGATCACGTCGGCCGCCATATCGGCGCGATCGCTGAACCGTACTTTGTCGCCGACTCCGGCGTCCGCTGCGCGCTTCGCGGCAATCGGAAACCGTTCTGTTAAGATGTCCACGCCAAGTACGGAGCGGGCTCCCGCTTGGGCAAGTTCAATTGCCTCAGAGCCTTCGCCGCAACCGAAATCAATCACATCTCGGTCGCGGATCTCACCTAAGAGCTGCTCGCCGAGAAGCGTTCGGAGCTTGCTTTTGCCAGCATACGCCGAGCCGTCCATCGCACTTGAGTTACCGTTGCTGTACCAGCGTAAAATACGATAGCCGAGTTCGCCGCCAACTACGCCCATGTGTGCGCCTCCGGTGCGCAACGGTTTCGCTGGCACCGGAGATCGCGATCACCGCGAGACCGTCACCAGCAAATTCCATCATACTGAACTGTTCCCGCCGGCTGCGAGCTGAACAGACGTGCCAGATCGATCACCTTCTTCCCTGCGAAGCTCTGCTCACCAAGCGCGCGAATCTCACCTGTCGCGTTGCCAACCACAACCAAATCGCCGTGCGCGATCACATCACGAGCGCTGTCACGCATCAGCGACCAAATGTGCGGGATCTCGCCCTCGATGTAGTCCTTGTTTGCACCGATCAGCTGCGCTTCTGACACGTCCCGATCATAGACCGCGAGTTCCATGCCTTTGCCAACCATGAGCTCGATAAGCGCCACCAAAGGGCTTTCACGCAGATCGTCAGTCCCGGGCTTAAAGCTCATGCCGAGCATCCCGATGCGACGTGCACCCGTCTTCTGAATCATCGTGAACGCGCGCTCAATCTGACGTTGATTACTCTCGAGCGTTGCGCGAAGAATTGGCGTTTCGATATCCAATTCGCGCGCTTTATGTGTGACGGCACGCAGATCCTTCGGCAAACAACTTCCGCCAAAAGCAAAGCCAGGCTTCAGATACGCGGCCGAAATATTCAACTTCCGATCTTCGCAGAAAATGCGCATCACTTCGTGACTGTCCACGCCAAGTGCTTTGCACACGTTGCCAATTTCATTGGCGAAACCGACTTTCAATCCATGATAGCAGTTGCACGCGTACTTGATCATCTCGGCAACGCGAACCGCAACTACGTGCACCGGTGCTTCCAAGCCCGCATACAAGCCCTTCACTGCATTCGCCGCCTGCTCGCTGTCGGCACCAATGAGTGTGAACGGCGGATCAAAGAAGTCTTTGATCGACGTTCCTTCGCGCAAGAACTCCGGATTGCTGCAGACTCCGAAATCAACACCTGCCTTTTTCCCGGACGCGCGCTCCAGCGCTGGCGTTGCAACGCCGTGTACAGTGCCCGGCAGAACGGTGCTGCGGATCACGATTGTGTGAAAGCTCGACTTCTCTTTCAGCGCCGCGCCGATCTCGGAGCACACACGTTCCACGTAGCTCAGATCGAGCGCACCGTTGGACGCACTCGGCGTTCCCACGCACACCAACGAGATATCAGTCGCGTGCACAGCCTCAGCGACACTCGTCGTCGCGCGCAACCTGCCGCTCGCAACCATCTGCGACACCAGCTCGGCAATACCGTCTTCCACGATCGTGGACTTGCCAGCGTTCACCAGCGCCACCTTTGTGGGGTTCACGTCTACACCAATCACCGTATGCCCTTCACGGCTGAAACAGGCAGACGACACACAACCCACATAACCAAGTCCGAAGACGCTGACGGAGCTCATACTTTCGTGACAGAGAGTGACATGTCCACTGCGGGAATCGCAGCCTGACAGAATTCTGCAAACCGACGTGCAACACCATCCCATCCGAAATGCTGACGGACATACTCATCAGCAGCATTACCCATCGCGATTGACCGTGCGGAATCTTGCAGCAACGCAATGCATTCACGCGCGAACGTGTCAGGGGTATCAGCAAGCACCAGATGTTCGCCGTTCACCACAGGTAAACCTTCTGCACCAATTGTTGTGGAGACGGTAGGGAGGCCCATGGTCATCCCTTCATAGATCTTCAAGCGCGTGCCACCACCAACGCGCAACGGCACGATGAATAGTTGCGACGACGCGAGGTACGGACGAACATCCGGCACCGATCCAGTGACCGTCACACCCGCATCTGGTGCGTGCAGTGCGCGAACTTTCGCGGTGGGATTGCGACCGACGATTGTGAGCGTCGCAGTTGGTACGGCCGCGCGGATTTTCGGTAACGTGGTTTCCACGAACCACGCAATACCGTCTTCATTCGGCATCCAATCCATTGATCCAGTGAAGACCATCGACCCTGGCGCGCGGGCTACGTCTGGCTGGCGTACGAAGTAGTCGGTGTCCACGCCAGTTGGTACGTCAGGAACGTCTGAGACGCCGAACTCGCGACGAAAAACCTCGGCATCCTCTCGAGACACCGCTACGACGCGTGTGAAACGACGACATTCACCTGCCTCAAAGCGATACATTCGCCGCCACTGCGAGTGCATATAGGCCCGCATTACTGGATTCGCGGAAACCTGAGCATGCCTCTCCCAAATTATGGACTCGACGTTGTGCTGAAAAAAGAGAACAGGTACGCCTAAATCATTCGGCACATTGATTGACGGAGCTAGAAAATCGCACACCACAATATCGATGCTGCCCGTCGCACAAAGCTCACGAATCTTCGCCCGAAACGCTGGCACGTCGTACTTGGCGACAGCATAAGGCAATGCGGAAAACAGATTGCCGAAGAGTGCGGCATAGAATGCAACACTCGCCTTTGCGGGGGATGCAAACGGTACTACCTCTACTCGGTCGCAATACTCAGACGCCTTCTGGATCGCGTCAGGGTCTGCCGTCCCATCGTCCAGCGCCAAGTATGTGACTTGGTGCTGCCGAGCAAGCGCACGCAACATCTGGTAGGTGCGAATACGGCCGCCTTTATCTACCGGATGGAGCAGTTCAGACTTTAGCCAGAGAATGTGCATTCGCTCTTGACTCAAGCAGCCACTGACCGCGACGGAACACTGCGAGACAGCTCCGGACGCATGTTGATCGACGCGGGATCCTCGCCATCAAAGAAAATGCGCTGCCAAATTTCGAGCGTCAACAATGCCCACAGACGTTCCGTGTGGTTCTCGCCTGCTACATGACCATGCACAAGCTTGCGCACCACCTCAGGCGCAAACAATCCGCGCGACAGTGCACGCTCCGAGAGCACGAAGTCGTGCAGCAAATGCTGCCACGGCCCACGGAACCATGCTCCGACTGGCACCGGGAAGCCCATCTTTTTGCGCGACAGAATCTCTTCAGGAAGTCGATCCTTCATCGCCTGACGCAGCACGTACTTTGTCGTCAACCCGCGCAACTTCAGCCGCTCAGGCATCCGTGCTGCAAATTCGGCCAACGGATGATCAAGGAAAGGAACGCGGCTTTCAATCGACGCCGCCATGCTCATCTGGTCCTGCTTCATAAGCAGTTCATGCAAATACGTTTTCGTATCGGCATACAGCAGTTTACCAAGCAAGCTGGGTGCATCACTGCGCGCGATCGCATCGTGGTACGCTGCGTATGCATCAACGCCAGAAACTTCGCGCTGGATCGCTGGTGCAAGTAGCGCCGACAATCGGTTCGGAGCAAACACCGCGAAGTTATCGAAGTACATCGCGTCAAGATTGGCTGGTCGAGCGAGGAATGTGCGCGCGAGTTTCCCTCGTACTCCTGCACTTCCTGCTTCACCAATTGCGCTACCGAGCGCGCGGCGCAAGCCAGACGGCACAACGCTCTCCCACATCCCACCGAGCTTCATGTTCGCCATTGTCACGCGATACCGATTGTAGCCGGCCAGCGTTTCATCGCTTCCTTCGCCGGTCAACACCACTTTCACATGCTCGGCCGCAAGTCGAGAAACAAAATTCAGTGCGACTGAGCTGGGGTGTGCGATCGGCTCATCTTCGTGCCAAATCAGCAACGGCAATGCATCCCAGAACTGCTCCGGCGACACGACAATTTCGTGATGCTGTGTCTTGAAGCGATCAGAGACCAGACGTGCGTAGCGCAGT
>JANNWU010000474.1:0-4999 GCA_031408755.1 Gemmatimonadaceae bacterium
GACAGCGCCGGCGCGTCGTTCGTACCGTCACCAATCATCACCACGCGTTCACCCTGCGCCTGGAGCTCACGCACCACGGTGACTTTGTCTTCAGGCAACAGATCGCCGCGCGCATCGGTGATGCCTAATTCCTTTGCAACCACTGCCACATTCGCGGTGTGATCGCCACTTAACATCACGGTGCGTTTGATGCCCTGCGCGCGTAGATCGGCGAAGAAGGCTGGCAACCCTTGTCGCAGCGAATCGGCGAATTCGATTGTGCCCATCGGTGCATCGTCGCGTGCGACATATGCGCGCAAACCGTCACCAGTACGATCCAGCAGCGCGAGCGAAGTCGCTGCAGTCTCTGGCAAAGATTCGCGCAACCACGCCAACGATCCCACGCGCACCAACGCGCCGTCCACAACACCAGAAACGCCCCGCCCCGCAACATCTGTAACGCCACTCGCGTCGGGAAGTTGTCCGACGGTCTTTTCCGCGTACGTCACGATAGGACGCGCGAGTTGATGCCCGCTGCCAAACTCAATTGCGCCCGCGGCGCGCATCACATCTGCGACCGCAAAGCCGTCGGCAACGTGCACAGCCTCCACCGCTGGCTGCCCATACGTGAGCGTGCCGGTCTTGTCGAATACGGCAGTGGTGACGCTGGCCAACGCTTCCATCGCACCACCGGTGCGCACAATAATCTGCCTACGTGCGCAGCGATTAATGCCGCCGATAATCGCGATCGGCGCCGCCAAAATTAGCGGACAGGGCGTTGCCATCATCAGCACTGCAAGCACGCGCGCGCTGTCGCGCGTGATGAGATACGTCACTGCACAGATGAGCAATGTCACCGGCGTAAACCAGACTGCTGCTTTGTCTGCAATTCGCTGGAGCGGAGCCTTACTCCCCTGAGCATTGCGTACCAGATCGACAATGCGCAGATACTGACTCTCGCCCGCAACTGCCGACGCGCGCACAATGATTGGGCCGTCTACATTCGCACTACCCGACAACACGCGCGAACCGATGGCGACTGGCACCGCCAACGGCTCACCGGTAATCGCACTTGCATCAACGTGGCTGCGACCTTCAATCACGTCGCCGTCGCACGGTACCAACTCTCCAGGCCGCACGAGCAGCGAATCACCTACGCGCACCAACTCCGCTGCAACATCGCGCACGGTGCCGTTTGCATCGCGAATATGTGCTTGACGCGGCGCCGCTTTCTCGAGTGCAGCGACCGCGGCACCGGCACGACCTTCCGCGTAGCGCTCCAGCGCGGCGCCGCCGGTGAGCATGATAACGACAATCAGACCAGCGAATGGCTGGTACAACAACGCCGCCGCAACGATCGCGAGTATCGCCACGACGTCAGCGGCAAACTGACCCTTGAACATCTCGCGAACGGTTTGCCAGACGGGAATCGCGCCTGTCAGCACTAATCCGACAAACCAGATCTGTCGCCCAAGCGACTTGTCGTACGGCGCAAGATTGCCGACAAACGCGACCGCCCCAACGACCAGAAATAGAAACGCCGCGATCGGGATTCGAAGCGCGGCGATCCAATTCATCGAAGCACCTGCGGTCCGGTGCCGTTATGTGCGCGAAGTGCATTCATCGTATGATCAATCTGCTCTTCGCCGCGCGCCCGAACTACTAACAAAATTTCACTGCTATCAGGCGGCGGAATTCGCAGCCGCCAATCCGATGGTCTGCGTTTGGTGAGAAACGACGCGACACCGCCCAGCACTGCACCGAGGACCACGGTGATCATTGGTGTGAAGAGCAGTGCGTAGGAGAACGGACCAGGATCTGCAAAGCCGGGCCACGCAATGAGCGCGAACGCCACCAGTGCGCCGCTACCTAGTCCAAGCAGTCCACCAATTGATGCGAATCGCCAGAAAGGTCGCATTGCACGACGCTTGCCGGCGTACATTTTCTGCGCGCCATTTTCCGTGACCACAATGTCGATCAAGTCGCGCGGTATGCCGAGCCTCGCGAGCGATGGCAACACCGCCTGTACCGCGTCGGGCGTCGCGAAGTAGCCATACACTGGCGTCACCGGGGGCCGACGCGCGAGCGGCTCGTCAATCACTGACTGCTCGGCGGTAGTCATTTCTTTGCCTCCGGTAGTGGCGAAGTTGACGTGCTCGTACCTGCAGCAATCGCCTTCAACTCGCTCTCGGTCCACGGCCCCGTTCGCGCCGCATCTTCTTTGCGAATAGAGGCGACAGTTGTTGCAGTAATCGCAGCCGCCGCGTTTGGTGCCCACTGCCTTAGATAGGTGAGCACGTGCGCAATGTCAGCATCGGACAACGCTTCACGCCACGCCGGCATGGCACCGTTGTAACCAACCCCTTTCACTTGCACAGGTCCATTCAGACCGTGCAGCAAAATTTTCGTCAATACGCGCTCGTCGCCCGTGACCCATTCACTGCCAACAACGGGTGGATACGCACCGGTTACACCAAGCCCCGACGTCTGATGGCATGCAACACAATTGGCCGAAAATATCTGCTTGCCCGCTGCCACTGGATCGATGGGACCAGTGGCAGCCGTATCACCAGCAGCACCTGCGGTAATGCCGATTTGTGCATACTCCACATGCGAATTCGTGTCGAACGAGCCGCCGCGTCGGCCGAGGTACCACCCTGACCAAAACACCATCGTCGCAACGGTGAGCCACACGAACCACGGCACACGTTCATAGCCTTCGGCAGGATCGGCAAGTTCGCGCACGATCTGACGATGAATCTGCTCCACGTCAGATTCCGCATCACCGAACGCTTCGCGCTCACCTTTCGTCGGATCGGTCATGGCATGGTGTGCTCGCTGCGTCCACCGACGGATCGATCAGTTGCTGCTGCACCAACTGGAATGACATACGTGCGCTTCAGTGACTTCAAGTACGCGACCAACGCAGCGCCGTCTTCCGTAGGCACAATCACTTTGCCCTTTGGCAGCTTGTCGCCGGGCACAGTGTAAAACGTTTCGCCCTGCTTGATCGACGAGGAATCTTTCACCGTGTACAGATACGGGAACGCCGGCATGATTGACCATGACATCAGCGAACGCGGGTTAAACAAGTGCGCATGATGCCACTGCTCGCTGGGTTGACGCGTACCGATGTTGATCAGGTCTGGACCCGTGCGCATGGTGCCAAGTTGATGCGGCTTGTCGTTCACGTAATCAGCGGGGACGGTGGCGCGCGGGCCCCAGCCACGTGCTTTATCGCTTGTGTACACGGGATCGCGCACTTGCTGCGAATGACAGTAGACACACCCTTCCGCGACGTACACCTCACGACCGCGCGTCTCCTGCGGCGTGTATGGCAACAACTCTTTCGCGGCGCGAACCTGTCCGATCATTGTATTCGGAATGACCACAAGCAGCGCCGTGGCGAAGATGACGATCGCCAGCACGCCGAGGATGAGAAGCCAGATACGTGTCACTTTGCACCTCGCGCAACGAACGCAGCTTTGTCACGCGTGGTGACAATTGGCGCCACAGCATGGAACGGCGGTAGTCCCTGTCGCGACTTGGCGCCGCGAAACATCAGCCACACATGGTACGCAAACACACCGTGTCCAATGGTAAGCAGCGTGCCACCAATCGAGCGACCAATTAACCCAGGGAGCATCGCCTTGACGACCGTCTCCCATGTGCTGGTTGGGTCAGACATCGCAACGCCCTGCACCATGCCCGCAATTGTCAGTGGGACGAGATAGACAACCTGTCCAACGGCCACACTCCAGAAGTGCCACGTGATGAGTTTCTCGCTCACCCACTCACGTCCCAGCAATCGCGGCAGAATGTAGTAAATGCTGCCGAACATGATCATCGTCACAAAGCTGTACAGGCCAAGATGCGCGTGCGCGATGGTCACGTGGGTGAAGTGTGTCAACCGATTCACTTCACGGAACGCCATGAACACGCCTTGCAGCGATACCAAAGTGTACGCGACTGATCCAAACACAATGAAGCGCAGCGTTGGGCTGTACCGCAGCGCACCAAACCGTCTGTTGAGTGTCATGTGTTGATTCACGCCGACGGCCAAGACGGGAATAATCATCAAGCCACTGGCGACAATTGATGTCGTGATCATCCAGGTTGGCAGCGGTCCGCCAATCAGATGATGCATGCCATTGAGCGAATAGAAAAATCCGAGTGTCCAGAATCCAAGCAGCGACAGCTGGTAGCTGTAGATGGGACGACCGAGAATTTTGGGAATGAAGTAGTACGCGGCCGCGAGGCAGACAGGCGTGAGCCACAGCCCGAGCGCGTTGTGCGCGTAAAACCAATTCACCGCCGCGCTTTCCACACCAGAAAATGTCGGCCAGTTACCGACCACGAAAATGATCGGGAACCAGATGAACGCCGCCATGATGTACCACACACTCACATACAGGTGCTTGATCTCGCGCATGGCGATGGTCGACAGCAAACTCAGTCCCACGAGTCCACCACCAATCACGAAGAACGGATCGGCCCAGTAGCGAGGCATCTCCAGCCATTCCAAACCGTCGCTATAGCCGGCAAGAATACCGAACACGCCAAGCACCATACCGATATTCCAGAAGTACAATCCCGCTTCGGCCGCTTTGGGAACGCGCAATTCAGTGTGTACCAGTCGCGGAATAATCCAGACGCTGACACCAAGCATTGCGCTGCTCGCCCATCCGTACGCCATCGCATTCAAGTGTGCGCTACGCACGCGACCGAATGTCAGCGCCGGGTTGCTAACGAGCCAATCTGGCATGTGCAGCTTGAAGCTCGCGATTAATCCGAAGAGCGAGCCAATGAGCAACCAAATAACCGAGAATGCAAATGCGCGGAGTGCAACCTGTCGACTGGACGCGTCGGCACGAAGCCGCACATCCAGATTTTCCATGTCAGTAATCGGTGACGCCATGTCGAGCACGCGTGGGGGAAGAGTCGCGCTCACGTCGCGCCTCCCCAGACTCCCGGTACGACCGCGCTGTTCGGCGGCCCGAACTCCTCAACACGCTCCGCG
>JANNWU010000475.1:0-4460 GCA_031408755.1 Gemmatimonadaceae bacterium
GCAGCGCATCATCACCATGCAGGCTGCACATCAGCGCCATCCCGAACGCTTCGTGCGCGGGACACCGCGGCTGCCGAGCCTACCCAAGGCGGTCCACATCAATCCGACGGAGGCGCAACAGCTCGTGCTCAAGACTCTTTAAACTCTTAAACGGAACGTCTCATTGTCATTGACAGGTTCCGCATCAACCATTGGACGAGCCGCATTCAGGACGCCACGCGAAAACGGAATAAACTCATTTGCACGTGAGTACATCCATGCAGTCTCACTCGCGACCGTCCGCCCCTGCAGCGCAGGATCACACTCGTCCTCAATCCAACTTCCATTCCCATTCAGAACTCTGATGTCACCATTCTCGAGAGCATAGTTCACTCTCGCGTACTCGTAGCCTGGCAGTGATACGCATGGCCCTGGATACATCCCGTTGGCGTCGGTAACACCATAATACGAATCCGTGACGGTGTTGAATGGGTCGACCACTTGCCAATACACGACTGCTGCAGCGACCGGCTGATATGCGCCGACGTCTGGGTTGTAATACTGAAGCTGTCGTGGAGTGGGCGTCCCCGATGCTGAACGAAGACCTCCAAGTCCCGCGCTGCTGCTGCGTGCTGACGACGGTCGCGCGGTTGCCGCAAGGTTAGGGCCTGATCCACCTGATCTCTTCGCTCCGCGCCCGACCAGAAGGCGCCGCATGCCGGGTTCGAGCGAGATCGAATCTGCGGTCAGCGATGCGTCGAACACCGTCGTCGCCTGACCGCCCGACTCACTGATGAACAGCCAAAGTTCCCGAAACGCGACACTCTTAACCCAGCGACCATCGAACGTGACAGGCTCACGAGATTTCTGCGAAACGCTCACGACGACCCGATAATACCCAGCCATTGGGATTGAGACCGTCGAAGACACCTGCTTCCGTTCCCCTGCTGCCAGAGCAATTCTCGACTCCTCGCGCGCTTTGAGCTTCGTATGGACTGGACGGCCGCGCGCCTGCACCCATCCATTCAGTGTTTCAAATTCTACTTCGGGAAGGACGACTCGGACTTCCGCATCGTCAGTGGCGAGGTTGCCGACGATGTCCGCATGGATGACAATCGGCACACCAGGACGAAATGCTCCCTTCGCGGTCAAGGTCAGGCTGAATCGTTCCATCATCGGCATGTCAGTCGAATCCGCCTGCGTACCGACCGCACCGAGCGCCGCCGAGACACTGGAGGCTGACATTTCCGATGTCGGTAGTGATCGGTCGCTGCAGCCTGCTACTGCGAAGACACCCAAACACCAAAACACCACGCTACCGCCCGTGCGCGTACGCATATCGAATTTTCTCGCTTGATTGTGGACCAGGCATTGAGCTTGGTTGTCGTGAAATCAGGACTCATCGAGCCAACGGGAACCGAGTTACGCAATGTTATTTGAGCAACTGTGCTGGTAGCACGGACGTGACTTGAAGATTTCAGGTTTCCGAACACTTCGTGATGAGAGTAATCGTGCCCATTTGCGACAGGCTTCATGCTGGTATTGAACAAGTCGACTACCCCGATGCGTCGCGTTCGCGCTGTATGCTTACACACTCTGAAATCGACGCAGTTGCTGGCGCAGGCGATGCGCGACGACAGGACGTCTCCACCGACTATTTCGTGCGTCGCGCGATAGCTGATCGAAAAAAAGTTGGACTGAAAGCGGTGCCACCTCTCGACACGTCAATAACGTCTACTGATTCGAATGCAAACAGCCCTCCCCGCTTCGTCAATCGAACGGAATCCTCGGAGGGTTCGCTCCTTCCGAAGAGCGCCGGTAACGCCAGACGCGATCCATGCATACAAGTCCACTTTAGTAGTTCACGCGGTCGTCGTTGCTGCAAGTCTGACAGTGCCAAATGCGCTGCTGTTCTATCTAAACGCCAGTGCATCGATGGAAGGAAACACTGGAGCGCTGGCTCATTGATAACATCCGTCGGCACTCTTAATTCGTCAAGTGAGTGCGTCTGCGATGCGTCATTCGGAGCAGAGTGGCTTGTGCGAAAGTGTTACAAACAGGAATTCGCGTTCGCAGGACATTAGAATTCTCTAATGGGTGTGCGCGTAATCACGCAGGGATCGCGTCGGTTGACGCGCGTGTGATGCTGACGTCGAATGTTCGCGCATGCCAAATTTCGCCGAACTGCTTCGCGCCCTGATCACCGACCAGACACGGAGCGCGGAGAAAAAACGGGCAGTCGCCCTCCACATCCTCCGACTCGTGCGTCGCACTTGGGAGGCGCAGCGATTGACGGATCGCGCCCGTATCGACCTTCTTGACGACTGACGCAGGGACACGTTCGCTCTCTGCACAGATTGCGGCATTCGCATTCCTCCGGCGCCCGCCGCAACCGCCGATGCTGGACCGGTACGAACACCGCGCCGCGCGCACTGGGAACGAGTCGTCGCCGGGCACTCCAGCGCGATGGGAGTGACCGCGCTCACCGCCATCTATGAGTTCGCACCTTCCAGTTGGACGGCGTCCTCGACCGCGACTTCGAGCGGCAAAAAGCCATGATTGCGCCCGCGGACGCAGAGCATCGCTGGGATGCCGTGTCGCGCGTCGCACGATTTGTGTAACTGATACTGTCAATTGCTCCCGCGCTGCATTGCGCGGTGTGGGAGCAACGGCGTGATGATCTGCGCCGACTGCTGATCATACAGGAGGAAAGATGTATCGAACAACAGGACTGCATCATCTGACGGCGATCGCAAGCGATCCTCAGCGGAACATCACTTTTTATGCGGGAACGCTCGGTTTGCGGTTGGTGAAGCAGACAGTGAATTTCGACGATCCGAGTACGTATCACTTGTACTACGGAGACGCGGGAGGCACGCCAGGTACGATCCTTACCTTCTTTCCTTGGCCCACTGCTCGACGAGGACGCGTTGGTGTTGGTCAGGTCGCAGAGACGCAGTTGGCAATTCCCCGCGGTGCGTTGGCGTTCTGGATTGAGCGGCTGACATCGCATCATGTGGCATTTGAAGGGCCAACGCCGCGATTCGACAACGAGATGGCGCTCACGTTCACGGACCTCGATGGCTTACCGATCGCACTCATTGCGACCGATTCGGCTGCGGCGCTACCGAGCGACGAGGGCGTTGTACCCGCAGCATTTGCAATTCGCGGAATGCATGCGGTGACGCTCTGGGTGCATCGCGTTGAACCGACGGCGCTTGTGCTCACCGCGCAGCTCGGCTTCCGAGAGCACGCGAAAAATGGCGCGGTAACGCGCTTTGCAATCGACGATGCAGAATTGGGCGCCTTCGTCGATGTGCGAGAGTTGCCAACTGGTGCGAGCGGTGCCGGCGGTGCGGGCACGGTGCATCACGTTGCATATCGCGCGACGGATGATGCGACTGAGTTTGGTCTGCGCGCACAGATCACGGAGGCGGGGCTGAGCATCACGGAGCAGATTGATCGTACATACTTTCGATCGATGTATTTTCGTGAACCCGGCAACATTCTGTTTGAGCTTGCGACGGACGCTCCCGGTTTCACGATTGACGAACCGTATGATGCCCTTGGTCGCACGCTACAGCTTCCTTCCAAATACGAACACTTGCGTGCCGAGCTCTCGGAGCGGCTACCAGTGCTGCAGTTGCCCACAGACGCGGGCACGCGCGCATGATGACGAATGAAAGCGTGGAGTTTGTGCATGTTCATGTGCCACCACCAGCTGGTTCAACTGAGACGCGAACTTTGGTGTTGTTGCATGGAACGGGTGGCGACGAACGCGACTTGCTAAACGTCGGTGCGACCGTTGTGCCGGGAGCGCGATTGCTTGGGATCCGTGGTCAGGTGTTGGAAGGTGGAATGCCACGATTCTTCCGACGGTTGGCCGAAGGCGTGTTTGACGAAGCAGACATCATCCGTCGCGCGCGCGATTTAGTGGGGTTTATCGCGGTCGCGGCGCAGCGATACGGGTTCAATCGGTCCCAGGTGGTCGCGCTTGGATACTCAAATGGTGCAAACATTGCCTCGGCGGCGATGCTGTTACATCCGCAGGTGTTTCAGGCTGCCGTGCTTCTCCGGGCGATGGTTCCGCTGCAGACACCCCCGCTGGCTGATTTGAGTAATCTGTGCGTGCTTGTGTCTGAGGGTGAACTCGACCCGATTGTTCCGCGCGCTAATGCAGAGCGTCTGGCTGCGATGCTGTCGACCGCTGGTGCGAAAGTCTCCCTGCGCTGGGAGCCCGCCGGGCACGCACTGACGGTTTCAGATGTCGAGGCGGCGCGAACATGGATGGCGGCGAATCGCGAGCCGGGATAGCGCGAAAGGTAGTTTGAAGCGCATATCTTATAGTGTGCGAATCCCTTTCTTTCTGATCCCGCTGGCGATCGTCGGGGTGTTTGCGTTTGCGCCGCAACCGCAACCGCAACCGCAACCGCAACCGCAACCGCAACCGCAACCGCAACCGCAACCGCAACCGCAACCGC
>JANNWU010000476.1:0-9568 GCA_031408755.1 Gemmatimonadaceae bacterium
TGTCGCAGGCCAACCAGAGCTCACAGAGCGTCCTGAGCCTGCTCCGCTAACCTCGCATAATGCAGGTGTGGTGAGCCGGTCGTAATGCAACGCGCGTTACGACCGGCTGGCACACCGGGGAGTACTGCACCATGGGATCAAGTATCAACATCGGTGGGCTCGCCACCGGCGTGCAATGGCGTGATCTAGTCGATCAGTTGCTGGCCGCAGAACGTGCGCGCAACATCACACCACTGCAGACACAGGTCAGCGCTGCCGACAAACGAAAGATCGCATGGAACGAACTCTCCGGCCTTGTGCAGAAATTGCAGGATGCCGGTAACACCTTGAAGCAGGGCACCGCATTCAAGAGTTTTGCGACTGCTGCGTCGCTCAGCTCGCAGTCCAACCGCGCGCTGCTCAACACCTCTGCTACTGTCGCGGCACGACCTGGCGCGTACAAAGTCGAAGTGGTTGACCTAGCACGAGCGGAGAAACTCAGCGGCGCCGTTGTCGCAGACTCAACCACCGCGCTCGCAATCAGTGGATCGTTCACCGTTGCAGGCCAAGCGGTGACCATTGCCGCCACCGACACACTGGATGGTGTGCGCGACAAGATCAACGCGCTCAACGTTGGCTCGAATGCCACCAAAGTTTCCGCGTCGGTGCTGTCCAGTGCTGGCGGACAAAAGCGGTTGGTGCTCTCAGCTGACACCGCTGGCGGAACTGGCGTTGGTTTGCTCGATGGCCCGGAAGCCGCGCTGCGCGATCTTGGATTCTTGGATACACGCTCGCGCGCAGTCCCATCATCGACGCTCGGCATCGCCGCCGCACTTGGCGTCACGAGTCCGCCGCCAAGCAGTGTGCGGGTTGGAAATCGAACGGTCAGCGTCGATCTGAATGTGGATTCGATCTCAACGATTGTCGCAAAAATTCGCGCAGCAGGCGGTCAGGCTGAAGTGCAGCGCGAGACCGTAGGCGGCGTACCGTCGTACCGCATGAGCATCGGGAGTAACGTCACTGCAACTGCGGACCCCAATAGCGCCGCAACACTTGCGACGCTTGGGTTTGCGGCCGGTGCACAATCGTCGGTGCAGCATGTGGTTTCGTCGGGTCTTGCATTTCAAAACGGTACCAACGCAGCCGCATCCAGCGGCACTCTGCTCACCGATCTACGTGCGAACGGCGCGTCACTTGGTGTGAACGTCGGTGACACGTTGACCTTCACGGGACAGCGTGGCGATGGCACGCTGGTCAACACATCGTTTGTAGTGGGTGGCGCCGATACGATGGCAACTCTCACCGCCGCGCTCAACGATTCTGCAACCGGTTTTGGGAGCACAACACGTGGAGCAACGGCATCTATTGATCCTGATGGCAAGCTGCGTATGACTGACAGTACGGGCGGCGATTCGCGCCTTCGACTGTCAATGAGCGTATCGGCGGCGGCTGGCGGCGCACCGGCGTCGCTGCTTGGCGTGTTTGACACGGAGACAGTGGGCCGTGCGCGTGCAATGGTCAAAGGAACGGACGCGCAGATTCGCGTGGATGGAGTGTTGCTCTCTCGCAGCACAAACAGCATCGCGGATGCGATTGAAGGCGTGACGTTGAATCTGCTGCAAGCGGAAGCGGGCACCGAGATCGATGTCACGGTGACGCGCGATCAAGAAGCGTCAGTGAAAGCGGTCAAGGATTTTGCGACCGCGTTCAACAACGTGGTGAGTTTTTCTGCTGGACAGCAACTCAGTGGGCAGCCACTCGCCACCAATGGATCGTTGCGTCGCATCATCAGCACGCTCACGCAGTCGCTGCGCACGATCGTACCCGAAGCGGGCGATTATTCGCGCGCGACGCTGGCTGGATTTTCGCTCACGCAAGCGGGCACCGTGGAGGTGAGTGAAACCGCGTTGCGCACTGCAATGACCGCCAATTTGACCGGAATCCAAGCACTGTTTGGCGCCACCGGTATTGGTAGCGCGATCGTGGCTGCGGCGAACGAAGCGACGCAGACGGCGATTGGCACCATCCCAACGCTGCTCGACAACATTAGCGCGCAGAACATTCGTACGAACAAGCGTATCACGCAGTTGCAAGAACGCGTGGAGCAGCGCCAGCAAGCGTTGATCGCGCGCTTTACCGCTATGGAGACTGCGGTGTCGCGATTGCAGAACCAGGGCAATTCATTATCCGCGGCGGTTTTTGGGTCCTCGCCTGGCCGGAATTGATGAGTTGAAACTGAAGCGCGGGATGTCGCCGGCCGTTATGGCATCCCGCCTTGAAAAAGCGTTGTAAAGTCTCACGACTCATTTGTGGCTCGTCTCGTACTTCACACTTTGCACAACAACAACGTGAGCTACCCATCGCGTGGAATGCAGTACCGTGAAATGCAGGTTATGTCGGCCACGCCGGCGCGATTGACCGTGATGCTGTTCGAACATTTGGAAGTACTACTCAGACGCGCGATGATGGCAATCGAGACCGAACAGGTTGCGACTCGCGTGGAAAGTCTGAGCAAGGCGCGCGCCATTCTCAGCGAGTTCCTTGGCACACTGAATTTGGAAGAGGGTGGTGACATCGCTGTTGAGTTGTCACAGTTGTACAGCTATTTGTTGTCGGAATTGGTTGATGTTGGAATTCGGCGCGATGCGGTGCTCTTAGGCCGCTTGATTGGCATCGTGGTCACGCTGCGCGAAGGGTTTACTGGCGCGGCCGCAATCGTGGATCACCCTGGATCATTGCGGCCCATCGCGGTTTCCGCCTGATATGCTGACCGATCGCGATCTCCCGCCGCCGCACGACGTCATGCTGGAACTACTGCGTCGTGCGGATGCGTTGGCGATCGCGGCGCAGGAGGCGATCGCACACGATGACGACGAGGAGCTGGCGTTGCTGCTCACAGAGCGTGCAGCGGTGGTAGAGGTGGCAATTGCAACCTGGCGCGATGTCGCCACCGCGAGGCAGCCGCGAGAGGTGCTGGCGCGCGTCCAGCAGGCCACGCGTGTGACGCTAACGCTCGGTCAGAAGTCTCACGATGCGGCGATCCGGGGTCGGGATGTTGCCGCCGCCGAAATCGCCGCACTCGAAGCGCGACAACAGGCGTCGCACGACTATCTCCGTACCGACCCGTATCTCCGCACGATCGACCTCGTTCGCTGAGCGAACGTTGCCCCGCTGCTCGCTGAATTTCAGCGCGGCTTCATGTTGCTCCACCGTCCGTCACGCGTCGATTGGCAGATGTCACAATCCTCTTCAATTTCTAGTCATTTGCTGACGCCGCGCTGGACGCACGCGATCGACGTCCGCTCGGTCTCCCGTCGGGACGACACGAATACGCTCGCCGCACTCGGTATCTGCTTGCTCGCCGCATTGCGCGATCAGGCCGTGCCCATGGCGCCGGTGCCGCGCGCTGACTTGCCACGGAGGCGCACCCCCGCGCGTCCCACTCGTTCGGTGCCGCGCCAAACCCCGCTCTCTGTGCCGCAGGAAATTGAGTCGATTCCTGAGCAACACGCCGTCCCCGCCAGCTCGTAGTCGCGCCGCGGCGCAGATTACTAAAGTTTCGTCCGTTTCCGCCGATACCCTCCCCATGGAGGTAGACAACTATGGAAATCACTGGAAAAGGTAGGATCGATCCCAAAGCACTACCGGGTGCGATGCCGACCGCTCCTGAACGGAGCGCACCGGCCAAGCGCCCAGAGTTGGTGGTCTCAACCCCTGACCGTCCAAAGCAGGACTCGGTGTCGTTCAGCAAGGAAGCGCGCGCGTTGGCAAGTGGCGCCGCGTCGAGCACGATTGCAACAGGTGTGCGCGTTGAAGAGGTGCGGCAACGCATCATGATGGGCGCGTACAACACAGCCGAGATGGCAGGCGAAGTCGCGAAACGTATTCTGGAACGCGGCGATATCTGATCGGTGGTGCGCAACGCAGTGATTGCTACCGCACCGAAAAATGAATGACAACACACGGTCGCACCGCAATTCGCGGTGCGACCGTGTGTTTTTGTCACCGTTACTTCGACGCGCCTGCGATCACGTGCGGCGGTGCATGTGCGTAACAACGTACCGCGCGCGCGGTACACGCGACTGCCCGCAGTTCGTGGAGGGAATCTATAGCGCCAACGTACTGCGCGCGGTACACGCGACAACGTTCGCAGCGCTCAAGACTCGACGAAATCGGACGACACTGACGCACTGTCAGCTGATGCTCGCAACGCACGCGAGCTGCGCGAGACCGTGTATCGCTGCGAGCACCAGCGCCGCATGTCGCCACACGTTCCTGCCGCGCTAATCGACGAGTTAATCGAATGAAATTCCTGGTGGTGGATGACTCAACAACCATGCGACGGATTATGATCCATGCGCTGCAACGACTTGGCTACAGCGAGTTTGTTGAAGCATCTGATGGCCATGAAGCACTCGCAAAGTTTGATAGCTCCGTGAAGTTCATTATCACCGACTGGAAGATGCCAATCATGTCTGGGACGGAGATGGTACACGCTCTGCGGCAGCGTGACGACGGCAGAACGGTTCCCGTGCTGCTAGTCACCTCGCGCGTGGCAAGCGACAACATCATTTCGGTACTGGAACTGGGTGCCAGCAACTACATCATGAAACCATTCACGCCGCACGTTCTGAAAGAAAAAATTGAGAGTGTGCTCATTAGCACGGTGGTGTAGCAATGGAAGACAATCGCGTCTCCGAACTGTTGTACAACACACAGTCTGCACTCAGACTGTTGGATGCTGAACTGGATGAGCTGGCGCCGCGTGCTGTGTCAGTGCCGTCCGCTGGCGCTGACTGTCAGCACGCATCCGCCACGGTTGATAAGGCGCTGGCTGGCGAACTCGCGAGCACGACACGCGATTCCGCCGATCAGATGATTCACGCGCTCAATCGTGCAATCGAACTTGTGGATGTGCTGACAAGTGCACCAGAACAGCCAGATACGCATGCAGAGTTGCCGCCAGACGCTCAGGCACAGCAATCTCCAATGACGCGGACGCAGATCACCACCGAAATTCGCGCAGCATTAGTGTCGGTGATCGGCCACATCCAGCGGAATCGACGCAACGTTACCGCAACTCGCTGAAACGGCTGAAACACTGCGCGGGAGTGGCGCGCGAAAGAGCGCACGTGGTGTCACCGCGCCTGACCTGTGACGCATCGGTGAGCGGCCCGTGAACGGCGAGCAGAATTCCAGTGCCGCGTGCCAAGCCGTGCTAGCTTTCCAGTATGTCCGAACTCTCTCTCGAAGGTCATCTCCACCGTCGCTGCGGCGGGCATTACGCCCTCGCCGTGGAAGAAGTCACGATCCGGCTCAGCGGTATGACGGCGCGAGTGGATCGCGCCATGTATCGCTGTGAGAAATGCGCCGACAAGCAGCACACCGTCGAGCAACGTGAAGAAGCCGAGCGCGAGGCAGTGCTGACAATGCGCTCGCAGCACACGTTGCTGACGGGAAAAGAGATCAAGCACATGCGCGAGTCATTCGCGCTCAATACCGCGCAATTCGGCGAGCTGCTGCACGGCTTGCCCAAGGGTATCGTCGAAGGATGGGAGAAGGGCCGGTATCTACAGAGCCCCGTGGTGGATGCCATGATCCGCTCGCTCGTCGATCGCGAAGAACGCGAGCGCCGCGCGGCAAAAGCCGGGTTGGTGCTGCCTCCGCTGCCGGGTGAGCTGGCAGCCGACACGGAAATCGCACCGGCTGAGCCTGAACCCGCTCACGCCTCGAACCGCGTTAACGAGTAGCGCGGCGTCCGTCGCGCCTGCAAGTCGCTAGCCCCTCATTCCAGTTGAGCGCCAATGGCGCAGTTCGTCAAACGCAGTGCGATGCCCGTCTCCGCCCGAGAGCTGTTTGACTGGCATGAGAGACCTGGTGCCTTCGAACGCTTAACGCCCGGCTGGGAGCCGAGCCGTGTCGTTTCGCGAACCGGCGGCATCACGAACGGCAGTCGCGTCGAAGTTGAGGTTCCACTCTTGGGCGGCTTGCTCCATCAGCGGCTGTTGGTTGAGCATCGCGATTACGTGGCCGGACAACAGTTCCGCGACGTACAGATTGAGGGGCCGTTTGCGAAGTGGGAACACACCCATCGCATGTTGGCGCTGCCCGACGGCACGAGCGTCTTGGAAGACCAGATCGACTACGAGCTGCCGGTGAGTCCGTTTGGCGAATTCGTCGCCGGTCAGTTTGTCCGATCAAAACTTGAACGTCTGTTTGAATTTCGACACGAGCGCACCCAAACCGATCTGGAGCGACACGCCGTGTTTACCAACCTCCCGAAGCAAACGATTGCCATTACCGGCGGCACCGGAATGATTGGCAGCGCACTCACCGGTCTGCTTCGCACTGCCGGTCACACCGTGCTCTGGGTGACGCGCAAGCCAGATCCATCGCGCGGTGACATTGGGTGGGATCCCGCTGCTGGTACGATCGATTTGGCGGCGATGGAGGGTGTGGACTCGTTGGTGCACTTGGCCGGCGCCAATGTTGGCGAGCGTTGGACGCCTGAGCACAAGCGCGCAATTCTGATGAGCCGCGAGCAAGGCACTCGGACGATTGTGCGCGCTCTACGTCAGTCGAAAAGTACACCAAAAACGCTCGTTTCTGCATCAGCGATTGGATACTACGGCGATACTGGCTCGTTAGTGCTGGATGAAACCGCTCAGAAAGGCACAGGTTTCCTAGCTGACGTGACCGAAGTTTGGGAGTCTGAGACTCGCGCTGCACCCGCCGACACTCGCGTTGCGATCGCGCGCTTAGGCGTCGTGCTTTCGCCAGCCGGAGGCGCGCTGGCCAAAATGCTCCTCCCGTTCCAGCTAGGATTGGGCGGCACGCTGGGGAGCGGAAATCAATGGATGAGCTGGGTGTCGTTGGATGATGCGGTCGCTGCTCTCTACCATCTCGTCATGACAGAGAGCGCCAGCGGCGTGTTCAATGTCACCGCCCCCGCACCAGTGACCAACGCTGAGTTCGTAGACACACTGGGTGACGTGCTCAACCGTCCGACTATCATTCCGGTACCGGCCTTCGCGCTCCGCGCCCTTTTCGGAGAAATGGCGGAAGCGACAATCCTCGGTGGTCAGCGCGTACTGCCTGCGAGGCTGCAAGCCATAGGTTTCACGCACCGCCACCCAACACTGCAGCAGGCGTTAGCATTCGAACTTGGCCGTTGAAGTGAAACTTTTTGACACATCTACCCGTCATTCGATTGAGTCCATGAGCTTGATGCGCGGTCGCGCACCCCTGAGCTCGGACGGAGACTGGAACTGTGCTCATCATCATTCTTGAAGGCGTGCTGTTCGTCGCGGCTATCGCGGCGGTCACCGCCTTTTCGTTGTGGGGAGTCAAGGCGTTCACGCCGCTCGGCACCCGCTGGCGACAGATGGCGAATCGCCGTCACATCGATCAGCTCGCCGCTCTCACCTGCCCCATTCATGGGACCCAGGCGCCTGACTCCCTCGTGCGACTCCCCAGCGGAGAGTCGCTGTGTTCAAAGTGCTATCAGGAGACTCTATATGGGCAGCTCGATCGGTGACCGCATCTCGCAAATGGGCGTGAAGGCGTCCGGCGGCGGTGGCGGCGGCGCTCGGAAGGCCGTCCTCGGTGTTGGAATTCTTGTCGGCGCCGTTTGGCTCGCGTCGAGCATGGTCACGTATGTGGAACCGGGCCACGTTGGCATCATCATCCGTCGCACCAGCGGTGGCGTTGATCCGGTCGCGCTCGGACCCGGCCTGCACATGCGCAACCCGCTGACAACCGGCATCAAAGAATACCCGACGTTTATGCAGACGCTGGTGCTGACCAAGGAAGTCACGGAAGGTTCAACCAACAACGACGAGATCAATGTGAACTCGGTTGAAGGTCAGCCGATCTCGTTGGATGTTTCAATGAGTTTTGAATTGTTGCAAGCGAAGGTGCCGTTCCTGTACTCCACGTTCCGCACGGATATATACGCGATCCAGCGTGGGTATCTGCGTCAGACTATTCGTCAAGCGCTTCAAGAAGTCGCGGGACAGGAAGAGATCGCGAATATTCTCGGCCCAAAGAAGGCTGAAGTTGTCGCGCGCACACAAGCCAAACTGTCTAAATCGCTTGAGCAGTACGGTATTGAAGTGAAGCAGTTCTCAATCAATGAAATTCGCGCGCCGCAAGCAGTCATGGCAGCGATCAACGCCAAGAACGTGATGCAGCAGCAGGCGTTGACAGCGCAGAACGAGTTGCAGAAGAACACCTATCAGGCGCAAGGTGATAGCATTAAAGCTGTCGGTCGCGCGAAGGCAATTTTGGCCGAAGCGCAAGCACAGGCGCAAGCAAACGAACTACTCGCGAAGAGCATCTCGGGCAGCTTGGTGCAGTACGAAATGGCAAAGAAGTGGAACGGTGTGATGCCGCAGGTAAGCGGTCAGGCGATACCGATGATTCAAATGCCGAGTCCGGGAAAGCCGTAATCGGTTGAGCGCCGCTGCGTCGTGCCACGAGTGCGATCAGCGATCAATAGAAGGGTTATAGTGCCCGCCTCAGCCAGCTTGACGCTGCGTGGCGCGGGCACTGCTATTTCACCAGTGATCGCAACCGCCTAAACTTCACCTCGACGGCGTTCTGACCGTTTCGGTATCGATCTCATCTCTGACACGACGCGAGGATTTCACTCATGGGCATTTTCAGCACATTGAAGGACAAGCTGTTTGGCACCAAAGTGCCTGCCGCAGCGGCGCCGGCGCCTGTTGCCGCTCCAACGGCAGCAGCAGCCGTCGCAACGCCGGCACCAGTGACGCCGTTGCTTGACGTTGAAGCAGTGTTGACGTTCATGGCGTCGCAGCACAAAGGTCCAAGCAACTGGAAGACGTCGATCGTTGATCTCATGACACTGCTCGGCATGGAAAGCAGCTTGGCCGAGCGTCGTGAGTTGGCCGATGAACTCGGTTTTACTGGCGACAAGAAGGACACTGCAACGATGAACATGTGGTTGCATAAAGAAGTGATGCGCCAGTTTGCTGCGAATGGCGGTCACGTTCCAGCCTCGATGATGGACTGAGTTCGCGTCACTCTTCAGTGCGCGACTCTTATCCGCTCGAAGCAGAACATCGCTTCGAGCGGATTGTCTTTTTCTCCTTGCCATACCAGCGCTCATAGATGCCCCCGCATACCACGTTGATTGCCACGATCGCCGCCAGTCTTGGTGTCGCGTTTCTGTTTGGCTTGGGTGCGGCGCGTTTGCGGCTGCCACCAATTGTCGGCTATCTGTTAGCAGGAATTGCGGTAGGCCCGTTTACACCGGGCGTGCTTCTCGACAGCGGCGTCGTGTCGCAGGGCGCAGAACTTGGCGTCATCCTGTTGATGTTCGGCGTCGGTTTGCACTTCTCATTTCGCGACCTGATGAGCGTGCGACGGGTCGTGATTCCCGGCGCGTTGATTCAACTGCTGGTGACGGGAAGTGTTGGTGCGTATCTCGCGCACACATGGGGAATTAGTGCTGGCGGTGCGCTGGTCGTAGGTATCTGCGTTGCGGTCGCAAGCACCGTGGTGTTGCTGAAGGGACTTGAAGCACAAGATCGACTCGATTCGCCTGATGGCCGGTTGGCGGTTG
>JANNWU010000477.1:0-4116 GCA_031408755.1 Gemmatimonadaceae bacterium
CAGTGAACACCGCCAGTGACCGGCGGCAGAAACTCGGAGATTTCTAAGCTGCCTGCGCGGCAGTGAACATCACTGAAAACACTCTTCCCACCGTCTTCGGTTTCTAAGCTGCCTGCGCGGCAGTGAACCTCTCCCTGCCCGTCTTCGGATGGTGCTGATTTTTCTAAGCTGCCTGCGCGGCAGTGAACGAGGACATATGGACCCTGCATTCTTCTTTTGATTTCTAAGCTGCCTGCGCGGCAGTGAACGACAGTGTTCCGCGCTCGGCGTCGGATTACATTTTCTAAGCTGCCTGCGCGGCAGTGAACGCAGACGCTCGTAATGAACGTCACGTCGTTCGTTTCTAAGCTGCCTGCGCGGCAGTGAACTACGCCAAGAGGCGTCTAAGTCATTGTCAGCTCACAGGATCGCGATGCTCGGATCTAAAAACCCTTTATTTGTGGCGCCCTGCAAGCACCCGTTAATCAAGCACTTGCAGCAAACCCTGAAAAAAGGGTCAGAACCACGGAATCGTCGCCGTCTGGCTGAGTCCGTACGCATTAAAGGTACCGGACTGGGTGTTCGCCTCGATCCCACCCAGCTTAAGGAAGAGCTTAAATGACTGCCCTGAGCTCCCGCTGGCCAACATGATGAACGGTAAGCGAAGCCGCTGCGGGCGAACGCCGTCATACTTCGCCTTCGCCTCTTCCTCGCTCAACCCATGACGCCGTATCTGGCGGCGTTGTATTCGTTCGGCGCTACTCTTCGCTTGCACACGGCGAAGCATTCGTTGCTCGGCGTCGGCGGGTACAGCCACGATCGGCGTGACCACGACATGATCGCGCAAGCTCGCGAGCCAAGAGGCGTCCATCAACGCGCCCAACTCGTGTAGCGGGCCAATCATACGCATTGTGCTGCCCAGCGTGATTGGTGAAATCGCATACCCGGGGAAGCTAACGCTGATCGTACTCGCCGAACGGACCGCGAGTTCTCGGTGCAGTTTCGCAAAAGCCGCTGACAGCAGTTGGTGCGTTGGAAATTCCGGGTCCGGCCGAATGCCAATATCGACGTAGTAGGAAGTCATACCAATGTCACTCCTTACCAGCATCACCAAATACACCACCACGAATGACTGTGGCGATCACAAAATGCTGCTGCTCCAGCTCTGGCGCCTTGTCTCGGAGAAGCCATCCGTCGAGCAAGTTATAAAAGTCCATTTTCTCCGCAGGCTTCCGACAGGCTTTACCAAGCGTTGTTACCGAACCGTATGGCTCCACCGCAATCGGGCCGAGCTCATTCACCTCGGCATGCCACGTATCGATGGTGCGAAGTGCGTTACCCACTTTCTGCGAGTGCATTCCCGCAACGCCTTGTACGGAGTACAGCGTCTTGCTCTTTTTACCAACACTCTTATCTAGAATCAACTCCTGTGACGGGTAAACTTCCTGCGCGGCGCCTATGCGTGCGAACGCAGTTACGCGCAGCAGAACATGGCGTTGTCCAGCCAAACCTGTCGCGATGAGTTCAGACAGCGCGTGAAGTTCTGCCGAGCTTTCTCTTGGTGACACAAAGTCGCGTAGCGAATGACTTAAGCCGTCGAAGCTCCAAGTGCGTGATGCCACACCCTGCACCAGACTCTCGACACGTACTTCGACCTGTTCAGCACCGATACGGTTACGCCACAGGAAGCGACCGTTGGCGAGATTATGCGCATAGCGTCGGCCGAGTTCGAGAAAACCATTCGCTTCGGCGTATCCCTGCACGGTGCTCAAAAGTTTTACTCGATAGTCGGCGTTGTTGCATGCAGATGGAGTACCAGTACCACCGAGCACACGAAGTGTGAAAACTACCCGGAGGGTGTCCGCGTCCGCAGGAAGAGTAGCTACGTCTACCGTTTGCAAATTGGCGTTCTCGATAGCGGCGTCGAGTTTGGCAGCGTCTTGGTCCTTTGCTTTTAATCGATTCGAGATGGTACCGCGTACTGATTTCTCGCGAATAACAACCGCGCATGCCTGCTGAACATTATCGCGACGATCCCAACTACACGAGAAAAACTGCGCGTCAGACGGATCGAGTTTGCGCTCAAACGCTAAGACAGAGGCTGTCTTCAAAATCGTGTCTTTTACTGTTGCCATGGCTAGCTCTCCTTAAGAAAGACGTACGTGATCATACCTGCGGAAATTGCCAAATCAGACTACGGCTTTCTTTGCTTGTACGCATTTACGCAGCGGTAAACCGCCTGCTCTGCTGGTTGACTGGCATCGTGGTCGTACCTCGGCGCCCAAAACAACTCATCAAAATCCGTCAGCCGATTGGGACTAATCCACTGCCCTATGGACCACACCGATTCCACAAAGCGAAATGGACTGTGGTTATCTCTGCTGCCACTCACAGTACCCGGCGGATAAAGCGCCGAGAGCGCAGCGAAACCGACGGGGATTGGCACGGTCCATCCCGCGCGACGGTCGGTGATCCACTCGACAGTCGTTTCATCGGTACCGTTTAAATTGGGAATCTCGATCGCGCGAGAATTCCAACGCGTCAGATCGAGCCATGCGTCCAGAACGGTCGAGCCAATGTTGTCTGTGCGCATCTCAGCCAGACGTGCTTGGAGCAGATCGTCGCGCGATACCAAGGCGAAGCCGGGGAGCCAGTGCCGCGCTAAAGCGCGAAACTGGCTTCGCCGTTCATCGTGTTGGCTCGCGTCTCGCACGATATCGAGGGTTGGCGGTTTAAAACGACGCGTCGTCGCACGCAGCGACGGCACGATACTCCCCCCTGCGACGCGCATCGTGGTCAACGTGTCGAGCACATGCTCTGCCAACTTCGCGCGTTCGACGCGCCCTTGATTCGCGTTGGTTAATTGGACATCGAAAACAAGAGTGATTTCGATGTGGACGCGCCCCTCTTCAACAATACCAGCGGTGCTGCCATCAGCTTGCACCGGGTTGCGAGTCAAATGAAATGCGCGGGTGTAACCCGATGACGTGACCTGCGCCTCAAAGCTGTGGCAGATGACGCCGACGCCATGCATTGCGATACCAGCGTTGCGACCCAATCTGCGCTCAAGCGCTGTCATCATGCCAGTGAAAGCCGTGATGGCCGGGAACCCCCATGTCAACGGGCTTGAAATAGCGTTCGCGTTTTGCACTCGAATGTGAGGCAAAACCAGCACCGCGTTGTGACGCGGCATGATGTCATCATTCGCGCTCATCGTCAGCCTCCCGCAACATTTCGGTGATTACATCGCGCGCCTGTTTGCGCCAGTGCAGATACTCGACGTCACCCATCGGCAGCGGGTTACGCAATTGTGCGTTTAGCGAGTTTGCAAAATCACCCGCGAGTATGTTTTCCAATTCCGCGACTCGTACATGAGCGCCCAACGGATCCAGCCAATGCGCGTGCGCGGCGGACAAGTCGCACTGCGGATCAGCCGCCCAGCCTGATTCGAGCTCGCGAACTTCGCTCGTAAACTGGACGAACTCGTCCAGCAGCGATTCAACCATTTCGTCGCGCCGCATGCGAGTTTCGAGATTGCGCGCTGGATCGCTTTCGAGGAAACGACGCAGCTGTTTAGCGATTGCTCGAACTTCGCTACGCCGCCGAAACGAATCGAACATCGACGTTACACCGAAGAGTGGTTTGACTCCCTGTGATTGCCAGACCGGAGGTAACGACGCCAATAGATAGTTCTCGCCGCGCCGTTCGCTGTTGAGCTGACTGATATTCTGAGGTTTAGTGCCACCCAGCTTCTGAATCGCGAGCTGCGAGTATTCTCGTACCGGTCGATCAGACCACGCTCCTTCCTTCCGCGCAGCACGGGCGGCCTTCGCGGGCTCACCGAAACGATCTTCCTGCAGCGTTTGATAGACCTGATGCACCAGCGATGTCGGATAAAGCGGAGCGAGCAGGTGATACCCGTTCGTGTCATCCTGTGGATTATCGCTCACCGGCCAGAATAGCTGCTTGGCGAGTGTATGCGTGCTGATCACTCCACGCGGTGATGCGATTCCTTTAAATGCATCCATCCAACGTGCAGCCACCCCCGCATCGTCGCTCAATGCGGCGGCAAGGTCGGCGTCGGCATCCGATGCGAGTGAGAGTAAACTGCGCCCTTCGTATTCGAGATTAAGGAAT
>JANNWU010000478.1:0-18530 GCA_031408755.1 Gemmatimonadaceae bacterium
CGCGCAGTGATGCGCTGCGTGTTGTGTCACCGGTGCGCGCGGTGAATGTGGCGCCGCGCGGGTGAATCAGTGAATCGGGGAATGCCGTAGCTCGTTGTCGCAACTGCACTTACCTGATGCGCGACAGTGGCGCGTGGTGTGCTTGATGGAGTGGGCAATCACCACCATCACTGGGGCTTACATGGAACGCTGGATGCGCGTCCGCGCGGTTTCCGCTCTCGCTTTTGTTGCGGCCGTCGTCACACCGCCCGCTGTCACCGCGCGGCGGATGCCGCCCGCACCGTCGGTCCTTCGCGCGACGCGCGCGGCGCCCACAGTCGCCGGTGTCGCGGAAAGGCAAAGCACCGCCCTTCGCTTCGCCGCGTCGCCGATTCCTGGCGGCGCACCGAGCCTACTGCAACTAAGCGGCTTGCTCAGTCGGCTTCCCGCGTGGACGCGCGTGCACGTGACACCGACGGTGGATGTCGAGTCAGCCAATCCCGGCGCTGATATTGAGCGCAGTGCGTGCGTGAGCGTGGCGATTCGCGCGAACGCGGCGTACGAATGCGGGGATCTACGATTGGCGTATGCACTGCCGGCGATCCGGTACCGCAACCAGACGCGCGCACCCGCGTTTCTTTACAACAGTCAGCATGCGCGCCCAACGCCGATTGTGCGCGCGTGGGTGCAACTGCAGCCGAACAGTTGGCAACCGAATACCGTCAGCGCGACGCTCCGGCTCAAGGATCTGATCACGGGCCAGGTGGGGGCCGTTCGCGCAAGTGGTTCGTGGAATGCGGCGGGGTGGAGCACGGAACGGCACCAGCTGGCGCTCACATTTGACGCCACCGACCTAACAACGAATCTGTACACGTACGTACTGGAGATAAGGTTCAAATACAGCGACCGCTTGGAGAGGGTGATCAGGACCGGCGAGTTGGCGATCGTGAATCGCGCCACGAGTGCGTTTGGCCGCGGGTGGTGGCTCGCGGGCTACGAGCGCATTCAGTCGGTGCCGCATCAAGGGCAGACGGATGACATGTATTGGGTGGGCGGCGATGGGAGCACGCGGAAGTATGTGTTCACGCGCGAGGAATCCAATCAGTGGTGGACGTATCACGCGCGCTCACTGGCGGGGACGGATAGTCTGATCTACACGCGTGACGGGTCGTGGCGCCGCATGCTGGAGCGTGGCGCATACGTACGTTATAACGCGAGCGGCTACCACATCGAGACAGTATCGTCGGAGGGCATTGTGACAAAGTTCACCGATCCCTACGGATGCGGTCGATTGAATACGCTCCGGCTAAGTGATGTGTCAGGCCAACCACTGCATGGCTGGGCGTTTAACTTCGATCAGGACAACACAAGCACACCGTGCAATCCGACGGCGAGGCTTGAGACTAGCGCTGCGGTCACCACCGATCCGAATGGCGGGCAAACGATCGGACGCGGTGTGTATCGCTCATTCGTTAGTAACGGCGGCGGATTTTCGCGCGAAAACGGCACCGCGCCGGTGACGTACGCTGAGTCCAACGGTCGCATCAGCAGTCTAACCGACGTGCGCGGCACCACCACGTCGTTTTTCTATGTGCTGGCCGGTCTGCTCAGCAGTGCGCATACGCCAACGGGCACCGCAACTGACAGCATCAAACAGATTTTCTATGCCGGTGAGGGCGCGGCAGTTAGCGGGCCCAAAACGGAGGCGGACGTCTTCACCGGGCTCTACTCACCGCGACGTCCTGCCGTGATGGAATTCAAGAGAGTGTTCCTCGGCCCGTGGGGTAATCCGCTCCGCATTGTCGAGGAAATCAGCGCAGGCGTGGTCCGCGAAACATCGATCCTGCCGCACAGCACCTTCCCGCTCCTCCCCGTGCGCGTCACGCAGCCGTCCGGCTACTCGACCTACGCGCTGTACAACGCGCACGGGAACGCGACGCAGGTGACTGCCGATGCGGCGACGCCCGGCGGACCAACACCTGAGTCGTACTATCGGTACACCGATTTAGCGCACCCAGACAATCTCACCAGTACCACGGATCCAGCCGGTGTCACCACGACCTACACCTACGCCACCGTGCCCGGTACCGGCTACCCACAGTTGGAAACGGAGCAAGCGGGTTCAGATGTAGGGGCCTTGGTGCGATTCGTCTACTGCACATTGCAGAACTGTCTCGGTCTCCCGGGCGCGACAATTTCGGCGCAGGACGGCCAGCTCCAGCGAGGCATCGAAACGTATGAATACGATGCGCTCGGCAACCTGAGCGCGACACAGAGTGCTGCCGGCAAACGCGCAGAGTATGTCAATGATGGAATTGGCCGGTTGCTGGTTTCCCGCACGCGGCTCGAGATGACGCCAGGCGGTCGGTGGTTGCACGATTCGACGTCCTACGACGCGCTCGATCGGGTGACGCGCACGAGGCGTTGGGCGGCGGGTGACGGAGCGCCCGCGCCACCGGGAGGACCCGCGCCGTCAGGCGCGTTCACGCAGTCGTACAGCGTCGACACGAGGTATCTCGGCGCTAGCGGCTTACCGGTGTCGGTTAGCCGATTCGATGATGACAAACCGTGGGAAGTCCTCAGCGACAGTGCTGAGTACGATGCCCTTGGACGCGTGACACGCCGCTTCGCGCAAGGGCTCACGCTCCCCGAGTCGCTGGCGTACGATCCGGCGGGCAACCTTACCCTGCGGGTCACCCCGCGCGGCGGACGCATCACGACTACCTATGACGCGCTGAACCGCCCGTTGACGAGCATCACGTCAGTGATGGCATATGACTCGCTGCGGATTGGCACGGCTACTCAGACTGCGTACGATGAAGCGCTTCGCCCGGCTTTTCCACGGGGCAACCTGGGCCAAAGCAGTCGTCTCAACGTTGACGGCGATACGTCGAGCTTCACGTATGACGTGGGCACGGGACAGATTGCGACTGCAAACAATCGGGCCGCACAGGTAAACCGAACTTATCTCCCAAATGGCGCATTGCAGTCCGAAACCCAGCGCGTGCGCACTGTCACAGGCGACGATTTCGGGCGGCATGTCTACACCACGCAGTACGTGTACGACGTCGCGGGGCGTCGCACCACCGTGAGCCACCCCACACAGCTTGCGCCCGGGAACCAGAGCGAACGGTGGTACTATAATCCGCTCACCGGACGGCCAGATTCGGTCCGCGACCCGATGGACAGTGTCGTGAAATTCCGTTTCGATGGGGCAGGCCAGCTAACACGACAGCTCAATCCTAACAACGTTGCGCGTCAGTACATTTACACGCTAGACGGCGAGGTGAAGACCGATCTGCTCGCGCCCGGCAATGGTACTATTGGCCCACCGAGTACGCCGCTCGATCCACTGCCTCGGTATGGCCAGTACGATGGCTACATCCGGAGCGTCACGTACTCATATGACGCGCGCGGCAAAATGCTGACGATGAACAATTCGATGGGGCTGCGCGAGTCGGCCACATTTGGGTATTCGCCGCTGGGGCATTTGCGCAGCAGCCAGTACTCGTCGCGGTACTATGACTACACCGGCGGGTATCCCTCAAACACTCTGCTGTCGATGACCGAGACGATCCGGCTCGATGCGCTGGGCACGACCACCCGGCGAGAGTCTGCTACCCAGAATTACAACTTTGTTGGCGCGGTCTTCGCTGAAGGGCGCTACAACACCGCCGGTCCACGTGTTCACGAGTACACGCCGAATACAGGACGCCTACTTCGAACGACCACGCCATACGCCACAGACACGCTGAAATACGATGACTCGGGGAACACACACGTCCAACAGCACCGGGATTTCGCAGTGCCCGGAGGCGGCCTGGGTGGCGTCACGCAAGGAGAGGCGACCGAGCGCGTTATGTACTACAACGCAGCCGATCAGCTCGTGGCGGTTGACGCGCGCATTGGCTCGGCACCCGGCTGGTCGAACTATCTGCACTTCCTGCTGACTTTCGACACGTATCGCTACGATGCGCTCGGCCGCCGCGTCTTAAGCCGCTCACAGCGGCTCTGCCCCACTGATATGCAGGGAGTGTCCCGCGGAGCCGACTTCTTCGTGGAGTGCAACTTAGGCTACGTGCTGCGCACGGTCTGGGACGGGAATAAAGAACTCTACGAAGTCCGCATGCCCGACCAGAGTCAGCATTGGGAGAAGGACGGGCTCGCGACCGGCGACACGTTGGGATTGGTGTTCAACCCCGCTCCCGCCAAGATCGTGGACCGGGATGCGTACTATGGCCGTGTGGGCTACGTCTACGGTGGCGCGATCGACAAGCCGATTGTGGTACTTCGTCAAGACTACGGCGACCGTAGGGTCTCTGGATTTTTCAATCAGTTGCCGTACCGCCGCTTCCAACCCTTTGCCCTCTATCCGCAGTGGGACCAGCGCGGCGAACCGTCGATAGGCACGTCAGCCGATGGCGGCATCTCGCGCTGCGAGATGGACGGTAGTGTGAAGCGGTGTACGTACGCGATGGCGTGGACTCAGGTTTGGGCACCGAGCGGCAAGCAGATTGATCCGTTGTACAGGGGATGGACCGGCTCGCTGCTCCAAGACAAGCGCGAACCCAACGGGCTGTTGTATCGGCGGAATCGGTATCTTGATCCGGCGAGTGGGCGGTTTACGCAGCCGGATCCGATTGGACTGGCGGGCGGGTTGAATTCGTATGGGTATGCGGCGGGGGATCCGGTGAGTTTTTCGGATCCGTTTGGGCTAGACCCGTGCCCCGCAGGATACATCGACAGCGGCGCGGGCGACTGCGTGAATTCTGCCGCTATCATGAGCATGTATCTTGGCGGAGCGATCAAGGGAGTTGTTGGCGAGATCGTTTCGGCTGTGACGTCGCTGTTCCGAAATTCAGGCCCAAGTCAAGAGCAGCGCATGGAAATGTCGCGAGCTGCAGCTAGCCCCGATCGAGGCGGCTTGACCCGAGCGGGGCGAGCACTCGACAAGCACGGAGTTCGCGAAGGAAGCGCATTTCCGCGAGCGACAGGAAACGTCGCGTCGAAAAATGCGCAAGGGAAGCAAATCGTAGACGACATTGTCTTCGGAGCGAACACACGATTCTCAACACGTGGCACTGGTCGATTTGGCGAGGTAATTGAGGGGCGTACTTCGAGCGGTCGAGGCGTGCGTTTCTCATCAGACTGTCGGCTGTTTATCTGTCTCTTGGAGCCGTAATGAATCAGGGTAAATTTTGGGTGCAGTTGGCGAGTGTGCCGGATGCGGATGCCGTAGTAGGCGAGTTGTGGTACGCTGAGCATCAAGTCGCTGAGCTTCGAAACATGGGCGGTGTATCGACCCTCCTCATTTTCAATTCTAAGGGGGGGGCGTGGTGGGAATTTGATTGCTTGGAATTCGCAGACGCGATTACACAGCTCCGACATCGTTTGCAGCAATGAATCATTGAAACGCGCCGACCATTCCGGAGACGCAGTTACGAGAGTCCTGCACCAACGATGACATGGCGACAAGATTCGCAACGATCCAACAGCTTCAGAACGATTACCTAGCGTTCATAAAGTAGGGGGGACGATGAGAGCAGTATTGCATTGGGTGCCGTCAATTGAAGGTGGACGCACGGAGCTGCCGACGGGAAATCGCTACGTCACGATTGGGCGAATCGAGAACTCTAATTTTCCGTCAAGGGCTGAGTGCGATAGTGACTGGAGTATGGTCATAGCGTCATTCCCGTCGCCTCGCGAGCAAGGGATAGATACGCTGTGCGACGTGAGTTCTCTCGCGCCGAATGCTCCTCACCACGAGCTTGTAAGCGGAGTAGCGTTCCGACTACTCGAAGGTGCTAAAACAGTTGCGTTTGGGACGATATCTTAAGTCGCGCTTCGCGAAATGAGCGGTTTCGGGTTCCATAAATACTTTGGTTTCGTGAATACCGGGAGTGGATCGTTGTGAGTTGGTGCGACGCCGAAGGACAGTTCTTTGAAGTGTTCAAGCGAAGCGCGGCGCGGCTAGTGAAAGCATCGCAATAAGTGCCACGTGCGAATGCGTCGCGAGAAGGGGTAGGTGACGTGCTAGGAATTTTGTGTGTGAGGGGTGAGGTTACGCGGTGCGTTCCGTAAAACGGTCACCGTACACAATCGCAAACTGATTCATGGCGTCGTGCCGGGATTTCGCGGAGCGCACCGAGTGGCCGTGCATGTTCTGGAGTGCGAGCGACAAGAGCCTGATCGCCACGTGATCGGTCGGCAACTGACTCCGTGATTTCATGATCTTGCGGAGGCGCATGTGCAGACTCTCGATCGCATTGGTTGTGTAGATCACGCGCCGCACCTCCGGCGGAAACGTGAAGAAGGAAATGATCTGCGGCCAGTGCCGGTCCCACTGGCGCACGATCGTGGGGTACCGCTGCCCCCACGATCCCGCCGCAAGCGCCGTGAGCGCCTCGCGCACCGCGTCGGCCGCACCGACAAATCGGTGACAGTGCAATAGCGCGAAAACGGAGTGCACTGTCACCGATTTCATTTCTTTGCGTGCATCGACGGTTGCGGCCAACGGATACAGAAACACTGGAGCGTGAGAAAGCGAGATCAAACCCACGCTCCGTTGTACCTCAAAAGCCTTCGCGCAAATACATTTTTCGACGCTGACGACTCTTGTCCGAGAGTTCCACCGTCCCCAGCAAATGCTCGACCATCTGCTCATACGTGATTGACGCGTACACCTGCGGCAGCCAGAAATCGACTTCATGCGCCGCTGCATCGCGTCCAAACGCGACCTGGTGAATCCGATTTACAAATCTCGTGAGATGCTCCGGTGACGACAGGAACAGCCGCGCCACTTCCCGGCGCGAGTCACCGTTCTCGATCCGCCACACCCAATAGTCAATTCCTTCGCTGCCACCATCACGCTGCTGGATGTCGCGGTACAACGCAGCCACATAGGTCGCGTTCGTCGCACCGTTGTTGTACCAGTACTCGTCGCTAGCGTAAATCTCACTTTCGACTCGGTGACGATCGTAGCCTGTCTGTCCGAGGTAGTAGAGCCAAAAAGCGTCGCCATCGCGATGTAGGATTCGCAGATACGCATTTGAGAGCCAGCGCGCCTTCGCAGCGCTGTTATCCACTTGATACGCTGCTGTCGCGCGAGCTCCGATGTTGACCACGGACTGTGCGGCCAGCGTCGAATCGGATGCTGTCGTCGCATAGCCCTCGGTGAGCAGTGCGAGGGCGGTATGGCCGAGTGCCGTGCGCTCGTCGCGGAGCCGCAAGACAGTTGATGTAAAGGTTTCGCCAGCTGGTTTGAAAAAGATATTGGATGACACGTTCGGACACCCGCGAGAAACAAGGCCGTATCTCTCTTCCAATCTTCCGGGTGTGTTCCGTTGATCGTAAGCCTCGTAGGCGATGATGGCTTTGACCTCGGGTTGCGCGACGAAATCGTTCATGAGCGGCTCCATTAGCGGTGCCGAGATGAGCGTATGTTCATCGTTTGGGCAATCTCCCGAGACAATGACGTTGTAATCTCCTGGTTTTCCGTTTGTGCGATTGAACTCTGTCACCCAGACCTCGAAACCTGCCGGAAAGAATCCACGGAGTTGCGAAATGACCGGAACACGAGAATCAGGCCACCAATAAGGTGATGACAAAAACGAGAATGCCGCTGTTTGCAAGTTGTGATACCAATGCCACGAGATCTGATCCTTCGTACCTGGTGCAATGAAGACAACTGTTGCGTTGTCATTGCACTGGAGCACCCACTTCCGCGTTCTGGAATTCCAGACATAGCTGCAGACTCGGTTCTTTCGCGCAGCATCAATCCAATACGTGTGCCCGGTTGATGAGTTGAGGAGGCGAGTCATTCCCGAGATGTACGAGTTTCCGTGATTTACGAACACACTACGCATTCCTTGGTAGAAATTGCGCATTGCGCGAACATGCTCCATGTCGTAGTCGGAGCTGTATTGACCAACTTCATTCTCATCGACAAGCTGGACATCGAGCTCGTTCCCGAGTTCGACCGCGACTACGGATGGATTGGCCGCGAGTAGCACTCGAGAAATCACCTTACGAGCTACCGAGTCACCGATCGCGCCCGTCACTCCTGACGGAAAGGAAGCAGCGGGGAAATCGGTGATGACAAGCACAACCTGCATGCCTCGCGCATACGCGTTATTGATCGACTCAATCACCCGACTGATTCCAGTTTCTGACGCGTGCGACACGACGTCAATACGATAGACTGTGCCACCGAGTCCCTTGACAACTCTCAGTTGTTCATCAATTGGCGCGTCCGTCGCGTAAACGGCGATACTATCGTTCACGGGATGCCCATTCACGCCGAATTTTATGCTTTGGTACGCCGCTGCTGGTAGCGACCCTGCCATCGAATACGGACTATTGCCACTCACGTTCAGCGATACACCAGCACTATTTGCGAGCGCCGTCGGCGCAATGTCATCGCTGCACGCAGCGAGCAGTAGCGCCGCCACGGCGCATTGAGCGATTCCGCAAATCCGAGTGAACGATTTGTCACTGTGTCTAGTACGATACATGATTCCTCGAGAGTGAAGTGACGGTGAGGGAACCGCGAAGTTTCGACAGCTGCATGCGTGAGGACATGCGTGCAGCAATGCCAGCGATGCATGGCACCCGCACAACGATGCCGCGACCGCGAAATTCATCCTGCACGTGCATGTTGTGTGCTGATCCTCAGCTACGCAAGAGCGCGCGTACAGAGCCAACACGCGGCGAACATTTGTACAGAATCAACGCCTACGGAAACGAGAAAACAGCATCGCGACATTAGGGTAAATCAGTGAATCTGCGGCGCTCCATCATCGCGGTGTGAGAAACGGAAAGTCGGACAAACATCAGCGCTGAAAAAGCGTGATGCCTCACACGCCTCTTCGTCCTTTGAAACGCACCTTGCACTTGACTCCATTGGTATCGCGCCGGATGAAGTGTTACAGCGCCGCATTGTTTGGCATTAGAAATCATTAATGCACAGGCTTTCGCAGCGATTTTCAGTCCGAGTATGGCTTGCCGAGTTGAGCAACGGTGCGCAAAATTCCTTCCTAATACGTCGTCGAGTTTGCCTTCGGCGTGATCTCGGCAGCTTCTGCCGACGTCTCCCGCCAACGCAGCCCCCGCATCACGCACCACACAACACCGTCGCCAATGATCCGATCTGCCTCGCTGCGCGCACTGCTCCTCTCAATCGCAGCAGTCGCCTGCACGAGCGATGGCCCGCTTCGTCGCGACGGTCAGCAACCGGTGGCCGTCGCAAATACCGCGACCGGTCCCTATCCCGTTGGCATCAAAATTCTGGCAAATCGGGCACCGCCACCGAGTATCAACGTGGTCAGCGAGGTCCCGTACACCTTCGAAATCGCCGTTGTCGATTCACTCGGTCGATTTTTGCAGAACGCACAAGTCGTCTTCGGCCGGTCCACTGGCTACATCAAGGCATTCGGCGCGCCTGACAGTGAATGGCGATCGAGTGGTGACGCCGCGTTGGTCACGAACAATCTTGGCCGGGTCGCGTTTCGCTGGCATACAGGTGCCGACGCAAAAGCGCTGCTGATTGTCGATATCAATCGGCAGTACCCGGGCTCCCTACCAGGCAAAGGCGAATTCCTGCGCACGCGAGACACGCTTGTTTCGGCTAATTCGTTCGGCACGACCGAAGCGGTCGTCGCAGAGCAAGTCGCGCCGAGCGGCGTGCACTCGACATGCTTTCTGCAAACGGGGCGCGTCGGGTGTGTTGGATCCGTTGACGCAGAGCACGCAACCGATTGGTCGCTTGCGCGAGCAATTGCAGTCGCCGAGCCGCGATGGCTTCAATTCTCGGCGAAGCCGGTGGCGCTACGGAGCGTCGCTGAAGGTGCGTGCGCCTTGCTCGAAACCGGATCCGTAGCGTGCTGGCGAGGGCTTGGCCCAGACGGTGTGGTGCGCACATCGGTAAATCAGATTGCCGTTGCGGAGTTCTCTGGACGACTCGCGCTGTCAAGCAATCGAGAAGTGCTTCGTATGCGGTGGGATGCGAAACCCACCTCTGCGCCAGTGTTTCGCGGAGTCTTTTCAGATTCGGTGCTCGTGGGACTGTTTTTAAACGGCGGCGACGTTGCGTGTGGCTATGCGAGGAGCGGGACTGTGCTCTGCGCGCCTGGAGCGGCTGCGAACCTCGACTCTCCGTCAATGAAGGTCGCGCGCGCAAATCCGCTGCGCGAAGTGATCGTATCCGATGGCGGCGCGATCAGTGACGGTGCCGAAGACGGTCAGTCCGGCTCCGAAACCGTACTGCTCGCGCGCCGTGGTGGGCTGCTGAACGCGTTTTATGTGCGTGGCGCGGAGTTCCTCAGTCAATCTGCGTTCGCGTCGCTCCGCCCATCGGTTGATTCAATTAGTCCGGGCAACGGCACCGAACGCTCATGCTCGCTCGTTCTGGCGACTGGGTGCACTGGTGGGGTCTGGCGTAGCGTAATGCGGTTTGGTGGCACCGGTGGCGTGGCGACATCACGCGACCCAGTGGGGCAGGCATACACGAGGATCTGCGGTATCCGCGGTGTCGTCGTATGTTCGTGGATCAGTCGATCACAAGCTAGGCGCAGTTTCGATACCCTTCGGATTCGGGGCCTCTAATGCGATATGGTGCGCGCACCGTTCGTGTTCTCGTTGCGCTCGCATTGTGCACGGAAACTGCATGCAGCTCTGACGGCGTCTCGCGTGAGCCCGAGATCCTCGAGCAAGGGCAGAACAACGCGTTTGCCACCGGCATCAAGGTCCTCGCTCGATCCGCACCAAAGGTGATCAATGCATTGGCCGAGGTGCCGTACACCTTCGAAGTCGCTGTTGTCGATACGTTCGGTCGATACTTCCGAAATGCCACGGTTGTCTTCGGCCGATCAACTGGGTATGTGAAAGCATTGGGTGCGCCAGATAGCGAGTGGCAATCGAGCGGAGACGCGGTGCTGGTCACCGGCGCCAATGGTCGAGTCGCTTTCAGGTGGCATACGGGGGCGGATGCGACGGCGCGTCTCCTCGTGGACATCAATGGGAATTCTCTACCTGGCGCTGGCCGATTTATCATCACGACCGACACGCTTGTCACTCGCTCGGTTGCCGGAATTCCTGCACCTGTTGGCGCCGAGCAAGTGGCACCAAGCGGATTACACTCTGTTTGCTTCTTAAGGCAGAACCGAGTTGGTTGTCTTGGATCTGTTGCTGTCGAAGACTCTTCTCACTGGCGTGTCGGCAGTTCACTCGCAGTTGCGGAACCGCGATGGCTGCAATTCTCCTCACCGCCGGTCGAGATTCGGTCGATCACTGAAGGAGCGTGCGCACTTCTCGCGAGCGGGTTCACGAGCTGCTGGCGGTCACTCGGCCCTGTCGGCGAAGTGCTAACATCTGCGAGCCATGAGCCATTGAGAAAATTCTCGGGCAGACTCGCTCTCTCAGCCACTGGAAATGTGTACCAACTCACGTGGGGAGCACGACCAACCGATGCTCCGTCGTGGCGAGCCGTGCGTTCTGATTCCGTAATCGTGCAGCTCTTCGCAAACAGTGGCTCACTTGGTTGTGGCTTCGCGACCAGCGGCGCCGTTATGTGCGTAGGCTTCGGATCGCTGCGTCTCGCACGCGCTTTCCCCGGCGGCGAGGTGCTTTTCGCGGACGGTGGCTCTGTAATGGCAGGCTCGAGCGCGCTCTTAAGCGGTTCTGAGACCGTCCTGATATCTCGCGTCGGCGCGGGTGAGCGGCACTTCACTGGGGAGATTTTCCAATTCAGCAACGCAGGAACGCTTTCGTCTGCTGGGAGAGAGCTGGATAGCATATCTCCAGGCGACGGGACCGTGCGTTCGTGCGCGATGGAGCTGAGCAACGACTGCGCAGGCGGCGCATGGAAGAGTTACGCGCGGTTCGGCTCACCCGGCGGTATCCCAACAAGCCGGTCTCCCGAGAGTCAGGTCTACTTCCGAGTTTGTGGTATCCGCGAAGTAGTCGTGTGTTCGTGGGTAAATCGGTTGCAGTCTCGGCGCGGTTTTGACACGCTGCGCGTTCGATCGCAATAGGCGCAAGTGTAGCCTCGGCGCGCTCCGTTACGCACGCATAATGACGAAATGTGCCGTACACGGCAGCACCGACTGAAGCACCGGCATTGCGGCGAGCGCGTGGTAGTACAGCGTTGCAAATCGCCCGCGATGCGCGGTACTGGTGCAATAGACGAGTGATACACTGAGACCACACTGTGTTGCTGCCGCCGAAACAGGAGCTGGCTGCAGCACATGTTCTTTCACGTCCGGACGCTTCTTGTTCACGCGTCGCTCCGCCGCTGTGTGACACCACTTAGGCGAAGTCGGCTCGTACAACCACAAACAGACACCGCCCGGCGCGAGCACGCGCCGGACCTCGCGCAACGCGGCATCGTGATCCACAAATTGATGCGCCGCAGCGTAGCAGAATAGAAGATCAACGCTCGCGTCATCGCATGGAATCTGCTGCGCCGGAGCGGCGACTGCTTCATCCACAGTGCAGTCGAAAACGCGCTCCCAGATCCAACGGCTTGCAATTGCTTCCGGCACCACGTCCGTCAATGTGACATGTGCGCTTGGGTAGAGGCGTTTCACCAAGCACGACGCCCAACCTTGGCTACCTCCGGAAATACGGTGACAGTGCAATCAGTTCGAAAATGAGCGCATCGCCACCTATCTGGCCCGAGCGTTCCGCCAAGGCGTGGTGCAAAGCGACGATGCAATTTGCGCTCTTCCAGGGAGAGCGGTTCTCACGGAGTGCCTCGTAGTTTCGCGCCTCGCACACAAGATTGTTGCTGGTGACGGGAGTGTTCGCTCGTGCGCGCGCGTCGTCTCAGCATCGTGCGCGGGCGCGCCGTGGACCAGCGTCTCACTATTCGGCAGTACAGGTGGCGTCGCAACATCGCGCGATGCGGTGAGCCCGACGTACACGCGCGTGTGCGGGATCCGGAGTGTAATTGTGTGCACGTGGGTGAGCCGATCGCAGGGGCAGCGGAGTTATGACACGCATGTGGTGCGGCGCCCTTAGAACGGTCGTCCGCCGATGTCATATTGCGACGCGGTGCCTGATGGAATTTCCGCTGAGACGCCTAAATCTGACACTAGAAGTTTCGCCGCCCCGTCAACCAATCACTCCCGCCGCCGAAACACGAACGTTTGCCCATTGCGGAACGCCGGAACAAGACCCGTCACACGACTCAGCGCGCGAAGCGGCATGGAGGCGCTTGGGAAATAGTTCACAAACTCATGCGAGAACGGTACTAAATCGGCTGAAACGGCGTGTGCAATCAATTCTTATTTTGTGTACTCAAGAAAATGGTGCGATCCAAGCTCCCCTTGCCGTGCAAATTCAACGTACGGATTGCGGCCCAACATCATGCGCACTCGATGCCCGAGCGACACCGCATTCGGTGTCTGAATCACGAGAAATCCTCCGGGCACCAGCAGTTCTCTGAGATATCGGAACACCCAGTACGGCGAGAGCTGCAGGTGTTCCATCACCTCATTGAACAAGACAATGCGGAACGCACTCGGTGCAACCCATTCTGACGGCGTATCACACTTGTTGAGATCGAAGACAATGTGCGGCACGAGCGCGGCATCGATCGGATCAGCCTTGTCCAAGAGTGTCGATGTCGGCTCGAAGCCGAGCGTTGACAGTCGTGGAAACTCTCTGAAAACCAGATTCGTCAGTGGGCTTCTCCCAACGTCAAGCACACTGTCGACTTTCGACACCGGCAACTCAGCGAGGCACCGCATGAGATAGTCTGCACGCTTCGCATGAAACGTCATGTAGGTGTTCCGGTGCTCTTCCGAGCTATAAGTCACGCCACCCTCATTGTGTGTGGAATACGGAGCAGAACGAGCTGCGATAGATCGACGAAACCGACGCGGCTGACGTCTGTGACAGCGGTATTCTCTGAGACTACACAAGGCAGTGCGATCACGCACTCAGTCTAAAGAACTCCGCTTACCTTCGCTGCGGCACCCAATCGATGCTGAATTCGAAAATGCGCGGTGCAGGGAAGCAGTCTTTGCAGCGGTGGGACAATGTCAAGGAGGTTATAGTACAACGTCGCGAACCGCCCGCGGTGCGCGGTACTCGTGCAATAGCTGACCGACGCATCGAGCCCCGACGCGTGAGCGATCGCGACGATTTCTGCCGGCACCAACACATGCTCTGGCACATCCGGCCGCTTTTTGTTCACCCGTCGCTCCGCCGCCGCGTGCAACCACTTCGGTGACGTGGGCTCGTAGAGCCAGAGACAGCGCCCGCCCGGAGCCAACACACGATGCGTCTCGCGCAACGCTGCCGCATGATCAACGAAATGATGTGCGGCAGCGAAACAGAACATCAGGTCCACGCTCGCGTCAGCGAACGGCAGTGACTGCGCGGGCGCTGCATGTGCAGCATCCAGTGTGCAGTCCAGTACGCGCTCCCAGATCACGCGTCCAGCGATCGCCTCAGGAACTGCATCCGTCAGCGTTACATGCGCCGACGGATTCATGCGCTTGATCATGCATGACGCCCAACCCTGGCCACCGCCGATTTCTACGATGCGTCGCGCCTCATGAAACGAATTCGCGAACGGTGCGATGATGTCAAATAACACCGCCGCGTCCTGCGCCTTATTGACGAAGTTTTCCAGCGTATTAACGCCTGGCCGCTCAAACGGATCGGTGCTCCAGAAATTTGCTTCGTGACGAACCTGCGCCGTGACGCGCTCGTCGAGATGATCCGTGGGCACTGGCACTTTACTTGAACGGGGAATGTCGGCGCCGTGCTGCATCGTCATTGCGCGCACACCTGCTGCGCTATCGCGCGCTCACGTAAGTGCAACCCAACCGCAAAGCCGCAGTACGCCCAAAGAAACGTCACCGTTGGAGCAGGGAACGTGAAGAGACCAAGTGCGAGGCCGATCATGCCCGCTTGCAGCATCACGCGTGTCGGACCGCGAGTGCATCGCCAGACCCGAACGCCAAACGCGATGATAATGCCGACGCCGATCAGACCGGTTTCCGCCGCCAGTTCAATCCAAGAGTTTGTGGCAATTGGCTTCACGGGTCGCGATACATCAAAAATGTCAGTCAGTTGATACGGTCGGTAGTTAAATCCGTACTGCGACAGACCAACACCAACGACCGGATGGTCAAGCGTCATGCGCACGCCGGCAACCGTGAGGTCAAGGCGGTCAAGGCCAGAGATGAACTGCGCTCCGGTGAGTTTAGCAATGAAGATGGTGCCGATGTAGCCGCTTGCGACAAGTATCGCGATGAGTGCAACGCCAGACAGGAGCACTGATGCAACAATTCGTATCTGCACGCGCACGTCGCGCGCTTGCCTGAGTTGGTACAATCCGAGCCAACCGAGCATCACAACCAAGCCGGCGACATTCGACGTTGAGAAGGTGATGAAGACGGTGAGCGCAAGAAACCATGCGGTCTTCCGCCATTTCAGCCAGAGCGCGAGCGCGAAAGATGTCAGCAAGTAGAGCGCAAAGAAATTGCCCTCCTGAAACGTGCCGCCGCGGTACACCTCTCGACCACCAAGCGTAATTCGTGCAGCGGCCTCCATACCGGGGAGAATCGGCGCAGGCAGATTGAGCGCCGATGGTATTGCAAGTGCCCATCCGTAAATCGCAGCGACTATCGCGCTGATGCACCAGATACGTGCAACCCGATGCGGTGACTCGTACGTCTCCGTCGCGACAACCACGAACGCAAGAACGGCCAAGGCCCAGTATGCAAGTTTTAGCAATCCATCACCCACGGGTCCAGCACGAGATTCAAATCCGCTGGTGGTGAATGTGTCGAGACGCACAACCAATCGAAACACGAGGACGACAGTTGCGAGCGCGAGAAACAGCAGCAGTGGTTCGACGTACGGGCGCAGACCAGGCGCAACTCGAATGCGCCCTTCGGCAAGCACGATCAGAACGATCGCGCCCAGCACTAACTCATAAATCTTGAGTGGAAATCCGACTGGGATTGTGAGCGCGAATGTAAGCGGCAGTGTTGCGATGATGGTGCCTGCGGCTGCACTGCGAATCGACAGCGACGGCGGCGCTAACGATCGTGTTGTAAGCGCAGTGGTCACACCGACCTTACCCAATTGCGCGCACGGCGGCGCCAGTCCTCACACTGTCGCGAACACTGGCCTCGAGCGCTGCACGCCTCCGCATTGATGCAAACACAGCGGCGCCAAGCCCCGCCAGCAGAGAGATTGCCGCAGCAGCGGCAGCCCACGGGAGTGGCCGCTGCACTGGGCGGTCGGGTACCATTGCATGATCGACAACTGCGATCAACGGCGTGTCCTTCACTTCCGTGACTCGACTCTCTTCAAACGTGCGCGTCAAGCCGAGCAGGACACCCTCCTTCACCTGCACCAATCGATCCAGCTCGTCATAGCGCGCTAGCAAACGTGGGCTGCTCGAAAGTGCACGATTTGATTCCAGAAAGCTTTGGCGCTCGCGGCTCACCGAGTCTACTTCGCGCTGTGCAGTGACCAGTCGTTCTTCCGCAAAGCGACGCTGTTCCGCGGATGTGCGCTGCCGTCGTGCAAGATTGAATTCATCGAGCAGTACCAGCATTCTATTCGCGACTGCGGCAGCGAGTGTTGGATCGTCAAGCGCGACCGTCAATTTCACGATGCCACTACGTCGCATTAACTCGATCTCGGACTTTCGTTTCAGTGCACGCATCGCGGAACCCATGCGTTTCGCCTCGCTGTCGCCGCTGGGTCGCATTAAGTCCAGCAGCGGGCGCTTTGTGCCTGATGCGGCTGGATCTGGGAATTCACTTTTCAACGTAGACGCAAGCAATTCCTGACTCGTGAGCACATCGGCGAAGAACTCGCCTGACGGCCCGTCATTCAACTTGCTGAGCGCACCGCCGCCATTTTGACCAAGTAGCGAACCGATCGATCCTATTGCACCAAGTAATCCGCCTGAGGATCCGGAGATGGCCTGCTCAGGCACGAAGCTCGTTGTCGCTTCCCATGTTTTTGGCCAAACCAGCGCAAGGCCTGCGCCAAGTACCGCACCGAGCAGCGGAACAACTGTCCACCACAGCCATCGTTCAGCAACCCCACGCCGCAACTCCTCAATCGAAAACTCCTCGACCGGTAGCGGCAACGCGCTCACTCCACTGGGTAACTCAGGGCTCACGACGCATCAACCAAAGAAGAACTCCCGCCACCAACACCACGCGGACGCGGCGCGGGCTCACCACCATTCCACACCAACTTTACCACCGCACTCGCGCGACGCTTGTCACCGCGACGATACCGATTCAGCGCCGCACCAAGCAATCCCAAATATACGACCGGGAGCCGTCGTGGGAAAAACCGGCGCGTCAGGCGCAGTCGCGCAGAAATACCGCACAGGTCAATCAGTTCATTCCGCCGCTGCGGACTTCGAGCGCCCGCTCCAATGGTTGCCCCTTCACGATGCCACACACGCACCTTTGCCAGCAGTTGCGTGCCCCAGGCGGGCTTCGCGCGCCGCGACCAATCCAACTCTTCGCCGTACAGAAAACTCTCTTCAGTCAACAACCCCACATCTCGCAACGCCGCCGCTCGGATGATCCATGACGCACCATACACATAACCTGTCGCGGTCGGCTTGCGTACCAATTTTTGTGTCATGTTCGCGCCGTCATTCACGCGATGACTGGTAGCGAGCCAAGCATTCCACTTACACCACCCAACAGATTGAATGATTGTCGGACGATCGTAGTAGCACACGGTGGTGCCAAACTGCCCAACGTCTACGGGCGCGTCTGCCAGTGCAGCACGAACATGCTCAATCGCATCCGGCGAAACCACGGTGTCATTGTTAAGCAACCACACGGTATCAACGCGATCGTCGGCCAGCGCCACGCGCAACCCACAGTTCATTCCCGATGCAAATCCGTTGTTCGCTTCGGCACGATAGAGCGACCACGCTGCGGGAGCCGCCGTTTCGTGCGAGGTGCGATCAAGCAGTTGCCACTCCGTTTCCGCGCCAACCAACGGCCACCAATGATGCGCAATGGGATCGTGTACCGGGCGTGCGAGTGTTGCGAGTCCACCGCGAATCCACGACTGCACCTGCTGCACGCTCTCATCGGTCGAAGCATTGTCAACAACAATAACGCGCGCGTGGCCGGCAGCAACCGACGCCACAAGACTCTGCAAGCACGACACGGTATCGCGCCACCCACCATACTGTAGCACCACAATTGCGAGCATCGTTCTTACCCGCGACCGTTTGCGCGACTGAGCACCCTGCGCTCGTCTGCCGATCGTTGACTCCACATCGCGATCGGAATCGTTGCCGCGAGAATGCACGAAATAACGATCAAGGCTCCTGTACTGAGCGGTGACACCGCACTCAGCACGGCGCAGCACGCAACAAGACCCACTCCAGTGACTGTCATCAGAATGCCGGACTGCGGCAGTGGAGCAAACGATTGCGCCCGCCACATGATCAGCGCCCCGTCAGCAACTGCTCGACCGGTCCACGCCATCGCCGCACCGATAATGCCCCAGCGCGTGACCGCGAACCAGAGCACCAGCGAGAA
>JANNWU010000479.1:0-14302 GCA_031408755.1 Gemmatimonadaceae bacterium
CATTGCGGAGCCGCTGCCACTGAGTGTGGCGCCGAACGCGCCAGCCTGTACCGCCGCCGCCACGACAGCATCGTAGCCAGGAAGAAGCTGTCGCCGATACGGCACATGCAACACGTCATCTAGTGCGCGGGCCAGCAGCTCAGCGTCACCAGTCGCAAGCCCGTGAATAAGCGCTGCACTGCGTTGTACCGCCGCCACCGCATCGTGGAACGGCACCGTCGCAGGAAGCACGGCCCGCGCCGATGCCGTTGTCACTTCCAGTGACGGCACGACAAAAACAAATGTGAGATCGCGGTGAATAGGCAGCGCTGAGAATGCGTATGAGCACGCGCGTGTTTCGGTCGCGTCGTTGCGCGCGACACCGAGCATGGCGCCGCCAAACGCGGCAGGCGCAGCGTTGTCCGGATGCCCTTCTATCTGTGACACCAACGTCGCGATCCCGTGCGTTCCGAGCTGCAGTGCGAGCAGTGCATCGGCCAGGGCAGCGCCGGCAACTAACGCCGCCGCCGATGAGCCAAGACCGCGCGCCACCGGAATAGTTGATTCAAGTTCAAAGTGCAGCGCGGGCGGCGCAGCGGTTCCGGTGTGTGCGCAGGCGGCAGCAAAGCCGATGTACACCAGGTCATCGGTTGCATCGCAGGTGATGGATGCAACAGCACCTTGGCGAGCAATCGTCACCGCGCTTGGTGAGTCACCGCGCGTTGCGGTCGCGGTGAGCCATCGATCGACCGCCATTCCGACGCAGTCAAATCCGCCGCCAATGTTCGATGTGCTGGCGGGAACGTGCACCGTCGCACGTAGTATTGTCACGCGGCGCTCGCTGGCTGCTGCAGTACGCGCGCGATATCAGCCAACGTCGCATCGATTTCGATACTGCGATTCGCAAACTGCGGAGCGGGGTCCATTGCGCGATGGTAATGCAGCATGACTTCAGGATCTTTCAGCATGTGCCCGGTGAGCAGCGCAACGACGCGCGCATTGGGCGCAATTGTGCCGTCGCGCACGAGCGCTCGCACGCCAGCCACACTCGCGGCGCTGGCTGGCTCGCAGCCAATACCGCTCGCATCAATGATGGCCTTCGCTTCAAGAATCTCGTGGTCTGTAACGGAGAGGACCACGCCGTCGGTTTCCTGGATGGTGCGCACAGCGCGATCGTAACTGGCGGGATCGCCGATGCGAATTGCTGTCGCGATCGTTTCTGCGCGCACGACATGTCGTTTGGTAAAGCGATCGTCAAAACTCGCCGCAAATGGTGCGCTGCCGGCGGCCTGCACGCACGCGAGCCTCGGTGCGCGATCAATGAGTCCCAATCGACGTGCTTCGCGCAGTGCGGCGCCGAATGCCGCCGTGTTGCCCAAGTTGCCCGCCGGCAGCACCAACCAATCGGGTGCTTGCCACCGAAGTTGCTGGAGCAAATCAAAGATGATCGTTTTCTGTCCTTCCAATCGCCACGGATTGATCGAGTTCGCGAGGTACACGCCCAGTTGGTCGGCAGCTTCGCGCGCGAGCCGCAGGCAATCGTCAAAATCACCGCGAACAAGCAGCGTTTGCGCACCATACGCGATGGTTTGTGACAACTTCCCCAAAGCCACTTTACCCGCAGGCACGAGCACCAATCCACGCAGTCCTGCAAGCGCCGCATACGCAGCCAGTGCCGATGACGTGTTGCCAGTGGACGCACACGCCACTGCGCTCGCGTGAATGCGTTTGGCCTGCGTAATCGCTACCGTCATTCCGCGATCTTTGAATGATCCGGTTGGGTTGTGGCCCTCATGTTTGATGAGCAAATCATTTACGCCAGCCCACGCTGCGACACGTGCGCGTGCAAGCAACGGAGTATTGCCTTCTGATTGCGTGACCACGTCAGCATCAGCAATGCCGGGCATAACTAATTCGCGAAACCGCCAAACACCGGAGTCGCTGACTCCGGCTCCATGTACACCGCGTGCAGGAATCAAGCGCGCATCGAACAGATCGCGCAGTGCTGCGGCACACTTTGGCGGTTGCGGGTGCACGATATGCAGTAAGCCGCCACACGTTGCGCACTGCACACGCGCGTCGAGTGCAGAAAAACGCGCCGCGCACACGTCGCATACCTGCACGCTCTCGATCATCGTTGCTCAGCGAGTGTCAGCACGTCGGCAAACACACCGGCGGCGGTCACACCTGCTCCAGCACCCGGGCCCGTGATCACAAGTGGATTACTTTTGTAGCGCGTCGTGGTGAACGCAAACAGGTTGTCAGTGCCACCAAGGGCACCAAGCGGACTACTTGCGTCCACCGCAACCACGCCCACACGCACCTCTTTTCCGGTGACGATGATGCGATAGCGTAGCACTTCGCCGCGGGCTTGCGCATCGCTGACACGTGTAGACCACGCCGCATCCAACTCTTGCGCACGCGCAAGGAATTCAGGCAGCGAGAGTGCACGCATCGCGACCGGCACCAGCGACTCAACGCGAATGTTTGACAACTCACCGTGGTAGCCAAGTAGTCGGCCGAGAATGAGTGCCTTACGCGCAACATCCATTCCCGACAGATCGTCGCGCGGGTCTGGCTCTGTGTAACCCTTAGCCATCGCGGACTGCAGCGCGACAGAAAATTGTGTGCCTCGACCCATTTCGCTGAACAGAAATCCGAGTGTGCCAGATGGGCACCCTTCAATCTGTAGAATTTTGTCACCTGATGCGGTGAGCTTGTTGATCGTATCAATCACCGGCAAACCGGCGCCAACGGTCGCTTCATGCAACATGCGACGCCCACGCGACGCAGCAAGTTTTGCGAGACCCTTGCCGTGCCGTCCAGAGGTTACCAGCGGTCGCTTGTTGGCGAGCACCAAATCCATACCTGCCGCGATGGCCAGTTCAAGCGTCGGAGAAGTTTCTGAGGCTGTCACATCAACCAGAATAGGCCGCTCCAGTGCGTGCGACCCAATGGCGCGGATCGCGACATCGTCACTCGCACGCACGCCGTCAGTCTGCAGCGCGAGCGGTGTGCCGGACGCTTTCGCATCGGCCAGCGCTTTCAGCGTGCGCGCTGGAATGCCGCGCGCGTTAAACACATAGCCTGTGCGATCAATGACACCGACAACGCGCACCGGCGCAGTCAGTCGGCCGCCTTCTGGCGTGCGCCGATTCGCGAGTTGCAGCGCCAGTTCTCTCCCAATCAAGCCGAAGCCGAGGACGATCACATCGGCGTGTTGACGACTGCCTGCAGCGCCGCCGCCAATTTTGTCGAGACGGAATGCGGCGTGCACCGCGCGTTGTGCAAGCGCGGCAGACTTTCCGTCGATCACCACCGAAACGTTTAACTCCGATGCGCCCTGTGCAATCGCGACGACGTTGATCTTGGCTTGTGCGAGTGCATCAAACAGCCGCGCAGAGACGCCGGGAGTTCCGGCCATACCAAGACCGACAATCGCCAACGTTGCGACCTTGCGACGCACGTCAACGCCATCGATATCGCGACGCTGAATCTCCGCTGCAAAGACCGCACGGAATCGTTTCGCAACCGCTGGAGCCATAGCACCGGGAACCGCGATACAGAGTGAGTGCTCCGACGACGCCATCGAGATAAGCGACACGGAAATGTTCATCTGTTCCAGCGCTCCAAGCGCGCGAGCCGCGACGCCCGGAAGGCCCGCCATGCCGTTGCCGACGATGGTCACAAGCGCCTGAGCATCAATCACTGCCAGCGCCTTGACGGGCAACTCCGGCACGCCGCGCTTCTTTGTGCCGACGGTTGCGTATGCAGAGATCTCCGTGCCCATCGCGGTCGGATCCGCGAGTGGACGGATGTAGAGTCGCGTTGCAACAGGCAATCCAATCAGCGCGCGCGGATGCAAGATTTTTGCACCGTGATACGCAAGCTCCGATGCTTCGCGCACATGCAGCGACGGAATTAATCGCGCATCTGGCACAATCCGCGGGTCCGCGGTCAATAGCCCAGGGACATCCTTCCACAGCATCACACTGCCAGCGTGCAGCACGCGTGCAAGCAGCGTTGCAGTTAAGTCGGAACCGCCGCGGCCTAGCGTGACGACAGCGCCAGCACGACCGCGTCCGATAAAACCGGGCACCACAGGAATTATTCGCTTTCGCACGCGCGGCAGAATGACTTTTGCGGCAGCGCTGGCTGTTTTCACCGCATCTGGTGTTGCTGCGCCGTGTACGCCATCGGTGTACACCAACGTCACTGCGTCGATGAACTCGGCCGTCTGCCCGCGCTGCTGCAATGCCGCCACCAACAACAGCGCGGCCAACACTTCGCCGCGTGAGATCATACGATCAACGAGTGCTCGGCTCGGTACGCCGCGTGTTCGCGTCGCAGACAGTGCAGACAGATCGGTGAAGATCGCGTCAACCTGCCTTAGCAACTCTGCGCGGTGCTCGCGATCTGTGATCAACGCCGCGGCCACTGCGCGATGCTGCCGAGCGAGCGTTGCAAGCGCCTTCTTCGCCGTAGCCTGCGGCCCCTGCGCTACGATTGTCAGCGCATCGGTCACACCGCGCATCGCTGACACGACGATAACGGGCCGTTGCGTCGCGTATGACGCGATGATGGATGCCGCGTGACGAAATGCGGCCGGATCTGCGAGTGCGGCGCCGCCAAACTTATGGACGGTGATCGACGTCTTGGTCATGTGCGTGTGCAAAGGCGAAAGGCACCGGTTGGCGCCGCAGCTATCAAGATGCGCAGATTAGGCGCAGACGTGTAGACGTGCCGGTAAAGCTCAACCCTGCGACGGCATCTCGACGGTGGCTTGCTCAAGTGCGTCAAGCACCGCGCCATCAAGTTTTTTGCCGCGATCTTTGTTGAGCAGCCCCAGTGCGGCGTGCACCGGCATGCCCGCCCGGTAGGGACGATCGGCAGTCAGTGCTTCGAAAATGTCAGCGACCACCAGAATGCGTGCCGACAGATCGAGCCCATCGGCGCCCACGCCCCATGGATAGCCAGAGCCATCGAGCTTTTCGTGATGCAGCGCCGCAGTTTTTGCGAACCCAGAGAACACGCGCACGCGACGCAGAATTTCCCACGTGTGCACCGGATGCGATTGCATCAAAAGACGTTCGTCGTCGCCAAGTGGTCCAGCTTTGTCCAGAATCGTATTGGACACGCCAAGTTTCCCAACGTCGTGCAGAAGACCAGCGCGTGAGAGTCGAACAAGATCGGCGGGCTGCGTAAAAAACTTTGCGCCCACTGCGCGCGCCCATCGTGACACGTTCGTGCTGTGCCGATAGGTGAACGGTGATTTCGCGTCAACGATATCAGCGAACGCTTGCGCCACCAGATCGAACCCGCTGTCGCTTACCAGCTGACCATTGTCGCTTGGATCGAGCAATGCGACTTCCGCTTCTGGCATCGATTCGCGCAACCATGACCACCAATCGTTGTCAGCGCGCCACGTCAATACGAGATCAGAAAGCTTTGGATCAAACCACGATTTGCGCCGATCTTTGACCATCGCCATCGCAGCGGTAACACCGCGTGCCCCAACGAAAATGTCTACTGTCTGCGCGAGATTTGCGATCCGCGCGAGCAACGGAATTGCGTGCTCGCGCAACCCTTCCGGGTGACCATTGCCGTTCCAGTGCTCGTCGAGCGAACGAATCGCGTCGCACGTTGGCTCAGGAAAGCCGAGTTGCCGCGCAATCGCGGCGCCGCGCTCACACCGAATCCCAATTAGTTCGCGTGTCACGCCACCGCCGCGCGCGATGCCAAGAAAGTGCGAGATGCGATCGCTGAACGAGCCGTTGCCGCCAGCGTTGCGAAACGTCGCGATTGCAAGACGAATTCGTTTGTTCGCATCCACGATTTTCATGCGCGGCTTCACGACATGGTCATCCGTGCCAAAGAGCGCGGTGATGCGCGCCGCATTACTTGAGCAACCGGCGTCTTTCAGTAACATCGCGTAGTAGAGCGCGGTTTTCTCAGATGTTGGTAGTCCAATGCTGTCGGCGATGCGCATCGCAATCATGCAGCTTCGCAGCGTGTGTCCCGCAGGCGCACCTTCTGTAAGATCCAGCGCGTGCGACAACGCCGCCAAGAGCTCGGCAATTGGAATCGCGGAGACGGCCGGGAGTGATGCCGGTGTCTTTGGCGCAGGTGCGCGTGGAGGCGCAAGAGTCGCAGCGGACATCAATGTTTCGCGCGAGAGGGCAGGGTCGAGTGAGCGTGGGCGCTGTCTTCACCAGAGTGTCGGCAGCAGCGGCACCATCACGACGATTTGACCTACGAATATCGCACACGCCGATTGGGGTGCATCTTCGCTGGGATCAACCTGTCGGGCTGTCGTGAATTCACTATCTGACGCCTATTGGCGGCACCGGCCCGTTTCCGCGGGCCTCGATCTCTCCAACCCGTCGCGATGTCTCACGCCCTGCTGGTCGGCAAGTTTCTCCCAGTCCACCGGGGGCACATGGCGTTGTTCGAAGCTGCACGCAGCCAATGTGAGCGGACGACGATTGTGCTCGAACGCCGCTGGGACGACCCTATTCCGTGGGACGTCCGCTGGCGCTGGCTGGTCGAGAGCTGCCCGTGGGCACGGGTGATTGTGCCTGAATCAGCACTGCCGCCGCATCCGGACGGGTCTCGCGAGGCCGCCGCTGAGTGGCTCGCGGCGCTGCTCGAACTCGCGCCCGACGTCACGCATGTGTTCTCTGGCGATCCCGATCGGCTTGGGCTGGCAGCCACATTGGGCGCCGAATTTGTGCATGTGGACCGAAGTCGTGACGATATTCGCGGCGCGCGAATTCGTCAAAATCCATGGCAGCACTGGGAGTTGATCGCACCGGCGTCGCGACACTGGTTTGTGAAAACGGTCGCACTAGTGGGCGGCGAAAGTGTCGGGAAATCCACGCTCTCTGAACAGCTTGCGCACAGCTACAACACGTCGTGGGTGGACGAATACGGGCGCACGTACACAACCGGCGTTCCCAATCATCAGTGGACGGAGTTGGACGCGATTTTGGTCACCGATGGCCAACAAGTATTGATTCGCGAAGCGCGTCGGCGCGCGCGTGGACTCTGCGTCAGCGATACCGAGGCAATTGTCACCGCGATCTGGACGGAGTGGTTGCGTCAGCCGGTGCCGGCGCATGTGTGGGACGTTGCGGCGCGGCAACAGATCGATTTGTATCTGCTGTGCGAGCCTGATTTAGCATGGGTTGCTGACGGCGTGCGCGTCGCGTCAAGCGATCGGGATTGGTTTCATGATCGACTGATTTTCCATCTGAATCGACTGGGCAAGCCGTGGGCAACGATCAGCGGATCCGGCCCGGCGCGCCTTGCGTCGGCCAGTGAGGCAATCGAAACAGCGTGCGTCCAGTGGTGGCACGATCTGCGGTCCTTTCACGCGTCGGCACCGGGCAGTGGCGTCGGCTTGGTTGGCTAATCTGTGACGGATCAGTTTTCGTACGAGAGTGTAACGAACGGTCTACGCTCACCTCGCTTCCACCGAACGCTAGCCGTGCCGCTCTCATGACCGCCTCTCCGCGCGACGCCGAGTTCGACGCCAAAGTGCTTGCCGCGCTTCCGCATGTGGTGCGCTTTGCACGCGCGCTGGCGCATGACGACTCTCTGGCGGACGATCTCGTTCAAGAGACGTATCTGCGCGCCTATCGCTCGTGGGACACCTTCAAAGAGGGCCTCGATGCTCGGCGATGGTTGTTTACCATCTGTCGGAATGTGTTTTTGCGCATTCGGGAACGCGAAGCACGCGTGGTTGATACCTCCGGTGGCGACGCTGAATTGGAATCATTGGCGGCGGCGCTGGAGCATGTGGATGCGGAGAACAACGGGATGCGCGATTTACTGGACCGGATTGAAGTTGGTCCAGCGATTCGGAAAGCGCTTGCTGCGGTCCCCGAGGTGTATCGCAGCGCTTCGATCCTGGTGGACGTACAGGGAGAGTCGTACGAATCGGCAGCCGAAATACTCGGTGTGCCAGTTGGGACAGTTCGGTCGCGGCTCTTTCGTGCGCGCCGATTGCTTCAGAAGTCGTTGTACGAGTATGCCGTTGACGCAGGCATCGCACCGATTGCAGTGCCACCCGTTTCGGGAGTTGTAGCGTGAGTATGACCAACGACGCAATGCCATCCATGATCACGTGTGAGCGCTCTGCGCGCGCTCTGTTCGATTTTATTGATGGACGGTTGCCTGCGGCTGAAATGAGTGTGCTGCGTGTGCACTACGAAACGTGCCAAGCGTGCGCGCCGCATTATGAATTTTCGCGCCGCTTGCTGAGCATGATTCCTGACACGGTGCCGTTTGACTCAGATGTGCCGTCTGATCTGCGCGCGCGCATCATTGCGTCTCTTCGCGAAGAAGGGTATTCCGGAAGCGACAGCGACGCGTAGAACACACGCGTCGCTATCGAAGTGTACTTACCCGGGTATCGGCATCGCATAACCAACGCTCGGCAAAACGGTTGCCGGTTCTTCCACATCGCGACGCACCGCTGGTGGCAACAACTTATACATCACCGGCGTCACCAGTCGGCTGAGAATTGTTGACGAGATTAATCCGCCGATGATCACTACAGAGAGCGGGCTGTAGAGACTCGAGCCTTCAATCGCGAGCGGAAAGAGTCCGCCGATCGCGGTCGCTGTAGTGAGTACAATCGGCAGAAATCTCACGCGTCCCGCTTCTTCAATGGCCGTATCGAGATCAGTACCGCCGGCGCGCAGTTGATTGGTGTAGTCAACGAGAAGCAGCGAGTTCTTGATCTCAATGCCGATGAGCGCGACAAAGCCGATCATGGCCGTAAAGCTGAGCGTGAAGCCAGAGAGAAAAAGCGCAACCATACCGCCAATCACTCCAAGCGGAATCACAGACGCCACAATCAGCATGCTTTTGAACGTTTTGAACTCAAGGATGAGGACTGTCAGAATGCCGAAGGTCGCGAGCAGAATGGCACCACCAAATCCACCAAAGCTCTCCTGCCGACTTTCGATTTCACCTGCCGCAACCCAGCGGTATCCACTGGGCATGGTCCAGCTTTTCAGTGTGTCGAGTGCGGTGCTGGTGAGCCGATCAGTGTTGAATCCAGTGCGAACTTGACTGGTGACAGTGACTGCGCGTTCGGTGTCGTAGTGCTGAATGCGCGGCAGCGTCTGCTCGAGCTGAATGGTGGAGATCTGTGTTAGCGGGACTTGCGCACCACTATTTGACGCGACGTAGAGTTGGCTCAGTGCGTCTGGTGTCGCGCGCGCGGTGCGTGCGAGACGTGCCGTCACATTGTACGCCTCACCATCAGTATCCTGAATGCGACCGGCGGGTACGCCCGCGAGCCCAAGTCGCACTACGCGGTCAACATCTGCGATCTGTACACCGAGCAGCCCAGCGCGCGCACGATCAATACCAACCCGGAGGTTTGTGGTTGTGCTGCCCAGCGGGTTGCCAACGTCTCGCGTACCTGGAATGCTGTTCAACACCCGCTCAAATCGCGACGCGAGAATGCGTAGCGTGTCTAGGCTTGGGCCGAGAAACCGAATCGCGATTGGTGCCTCCAGCGGCGGCCCGTTTTCATACTCGCTAACGGCGATGCGACCATCAGGATACGCATCGAAAATGGTGCGCAGCGTATCCAGCATCATCGGCGTCGCTTTCGGTTCAAACTTTCTCACGCGCGCGATTACTTCAGCGTAACTTGGCTGATCGTTGACCGGCGCGATGTTGTAATACACAAATGGGTTGCCATGCCCAACGTTGCTCATCACGTGCTGTACGCTCGGTCTGGCCATAAGCGTGCGCTCAACGAAGCGTGACGCGCTATCCGTCTGCGCAATGGTCGCATCGTCGGGCATGTCGACCGTGACGCGAAATTGCGGAATGCCAGCCTTCGGAAATAGCGAGAAACCAATGAGCGGAATCAACGCCAGTGCGCCAACGAAGAGCAGCCCTGCCGCCGCCAGTGTCTTACGCGGCGCGCCTAGAGCGACGTGCAGTGCGCGCGTGTAGCTCACGTCAATTGCACGCTGCAACCATTGGAGCACGCGGTTTCCGTGCATGTCGCTGTCACGCGGCATCACCACACTGGCGAGAAATGGGATGATGGTCAATGACACCAACAACGACGCGAGAATTGTCGAGACGACGGCCGCTGGCAGCGATCGGATGTAGTCGCCCGCACCGCCAGGCAGAAGCATCAGCGGGAGAAATGCAAAGATCAGCGTACCTGTCGCGCCTAGAATTGCTGGCGTGATTTGGCGCGTCGCGGCAATGGCTGCCTCGGTTCTCGACATGCCGCGGCGCAAGAATCGCGCGATGTTCTCGACAACAACAATTGAGTCGTCCACCAGCAAGCCGAGCGCAATCACGAAACCAACGATGGTGAGTTGATTGAGCGTGAATCCAAAGACTTGGAGCACAACCGTGCCAACCGCGAGCGAGAGTGGAATCGAAAGCATCACGATGCCTGCTGCACGGAATCCAAGAGGCAGCAATGTGATCAGCACCAACGCAATCGCAATCCCAAAATCTTTCACCAATCGACCAAGGCGATTGCGCACATTTTCGCTCTGGTCGAAGGCGAGTTGCAGCGTGATTGAGGCGGGCAACTGCTTTTCGAAATCCGCCATTACTTTCGCGGCCGCCACTTGAATCGTTGCGATATCTGCGCCGTCCTGCATGCTCGCCGCGACAAACACGGCACGCTCTCCGTTGTGCCGAGTGATGTGCGTTGCGTCGGCGTAACCCCATTGCACGTTGGCAATGTCTTTCACTTTGACAACACCGGATGCGGCGGCACCAACCACCGTCTGGCGTACTTGATCCAGCGACGTAAAAGAGCCGCTGGTTTTCACCACGAACTGCTTCCGACCAACGTTCACCGTTCCGCCTGGCACGTTCGCGCTTTCGCTGCCAAGCGCGCCCAGTACCAGCGGTAACGGCAATTTCAGCGCACTTAGTCGCCCGAGGTCCAGGGAGACCTGCACTTCACGTCGTGGCGAGCCAAAGATTTCAACTTTGCGAATCCCGGCCACTGTTGACAAGCGATCTTTGATGGAGCGTGCCTGTGCGTCGAGCGCTGCGTACGGCGTGGTGGGCGAGACAAGCGCATACTGCAGGATGTTTACAGATCCCGTGTTGTTGCGCTGCACTTCGAGCATCGCAATTTCATTCGGAAGCGTTGGTCGCAGCGAATTGACCTCGCGCAACACATCATCGCGCTTGCGGCTGGCATCGGCTCCGTCGTTGAATTCAATAAAGACCACGCCGAGTCCGTCGGTAATGGACGTGCGGATCTTTTTGATGTCGTCGAGTTCCTTCAGCCGCTTCTCGATTGGATCAACGACGAGCTGCTCCATGTCGTTCGGACCAGCGCCCGGCAACACGGCAATGACGCTGAAACCCGGAAAATCAATCAGCGGATCTTCGGCGCGCGGAATGGTCAGGAATGCTTGTAGCCCGGCTGCAAGCAACGCCACCAGCAGCACCATGGTGAGTTGTGCATTCTTTACGAAATAATCGATGAACTTCACGGCGCGGCCCTCCACACCGGTGCCGAATCCGCACGCGCCAACGCGATCTTCTCGGCGACAATCCTCACACGTGTACCATCGATCAGGCGCGACATACCCGCAACCACAACGCGTTCTGAGCCATCCAACCCGCTCACGACAGGCACCTGCGCCGTCAGCAATGCGCCGGCTACGTCAGTCAACTTCACCGTGCGACGCGCAACGCTGTTTCCATCAGCGCGGATCACGAAGACGGCCGCTGAATCAGCATCTGCGTCAACGAGCGCATCAAGCGGAACGGTCACGCGCTGAGTGGTGCCTGACGCTGCGGCACCGTGCGGACGCAGGACAACGCGTGCCACGAGGCCAGAAGGGAGGGCGTTTGCCGCGTCGGCAAGCGTGATCTGGACGCCGTAATCGCCTGAGCCAGCAGTCGCGGCAGCGGCACGCTGCGTCACGCGCCCCGCAAACTTTTGCGTTGGCAGCGCTTCGAATGTGATCTCAGCACTGTCGCCAAGGCGAACGCGCACTGCATCGCGATCCGAAACACCAATGCGAACCACCATTCCGCGGCCATTGCGCCGGACGTTGAGCACCGGACGACCGGGTTCTACTACTTGCCCCGGCTCTGCCATCCGCGCCAGTACAATGCCGTCGCCGGGCGCGCGAATGACGGCGTAGTCAGCATTGAATTGCGCGATACGCGTGTTGTTGGTTGCGACTTCCAGCGCAGTGCGCGCGTCTTGTAACTGTTCGAGCGTCGTTACGCTATCGGCGTACAGTTTCGTCACGCGTTCCAGATCACGTTCGGCCTTCTGGCGTGCCTGTTGTGCGGTGGCCACTTGCGCCGCAATCTCTGTTGGTCGCAGTTCCGCAAGCACCTGTCCGGCGCGAACCGACTGCCCGGCGTCAACGACAACACGCGAAATCACCCCGCCAATTTTGAAAGCGAGTGCGACTTCTTCTTTCCCCGCTAGCGTGCCGGTCACGTTGATGATGCTCGCTGATGGAGCCACCTGTTGCGCGAGCGATACCACGCGCACTGGGACAGTACTTTCGGGTGCGGCGGCTTTTTGCGCATCGGCGCCGCTGCTGCACGCTGATAGCATCGCTGATGAGCCCAACACGAGTAGCGTGAGCGCAAGCACTCGTCTGACAGTGTGCGTGCCGTTGTGCGTGACGTTGTGCTTTCTGTTGCGCGTGCCTTTATGCGTGACAGTGCGCATTGAACGGCAGTCAGCCGGCGCGGAGTATGAGATAGTGATCATCGCGTCATTCCAGTATTGAGAGTGCAGCGGCGCGTTCGTAGTCGACCACGCGTTGGTAGAAATCGTAGGTTGTGATCAGTTTGTTCAGTTGCGCCGACGTGAGCGCCGTTCGCGCATCGAGTAATTCGAGTTGCGATGCCAAGCCGGCTGCATACCGGCGCTGGACCAACTCAAAGGTGCGGTCAGCCGCTGCAAGACGATCACCCGCAGTACCGATTGCGGTACGCGCCACCAACGCAGCGTCATGCGCAACCAACACCTGGAGGGCAATGCCCCGTGATGTATCCTGACGGCGGGCCTTCAGCTGCGCGCCATCGAGCATCGCCTGCTGCATGCGCGATTTGTCTTGACCGCCGTTAAACAGGTTCCAACTCAGCACAACACTCGCGACGGCGAAATCGGTGTTGCGACCAACACGAATACTGTTGCCCTGAAACCCGTAATCGACGGCAAGGTTGACACTCGGTAGATATGCGGCGCGTGCTAACCGGCGCTGGCCTTCCACTGCGTCGAACGAACGGTCCAGCTGCGTCAACTCTTCGCGTCCGCGTTGTGCACGGTCTTGCGCTACATTCACATCTGCGCGCGCTGTGAAACGTTCGCTGAACGCCAACGCGGTATCTGCGAACAGTGCAAGTGGAGCGTCGATCTCGCGGCCTGTCAGAAAATTGAGTTGCTGGCGAGCTGCGTTCGCAAGTTGCATGGCGCCGTCGCGTTGCTGCACAACGGTGCTCTGCTCAGCCCTCGCGCGAAGTACATTGTCCGGCGTCACTTTTCCCGCGGCGAGCAGTCTCTCGCTCACGCGCATCGCTTCGTCAAGCAGCGGAACTGTCTGCGCATACAGATCGGCTGCACGACTGGCGCGCGCGTACTGCAGATACGACGTCTGAATGTCCGCCGCGAGTTGCCGGCGCTGCGCATCGCGTTCGGCGACGCTCGCGTCACGCAACGAGCGTGCAATGCGATAGCCCTCGAACACGCGCGCTTCAAACAGTGGCTGCGCTAAGCGCAGCGTCGTCTCTTGGCGCAGTGGTAACTGGAGGTTGATGTCCGTCGGAAACGCAGGCCGCGCAAGCAACTGATTCAGTGCGGCATACGCCGGATTGAGCAGCTGCCCAAGATTCAGCGTTGCACCATTCAGACTTGATGAGCGCCCATTCGCCGTGAGCGATGGTAAAAACCGCCCGCGCGCCTCGGCGATCGCGGCATCGTTTCTGGCGACAGCAAACGTTCGTGCGCGGAGCGCTGGATTAGCCGCCAGCCCCTCCGCTACCAGCGCATCGAGCGGCGAGCGAGACGTGCCCTGGGCCGCCACCGACTGGGCGCCCCAAAGGGCCGTCAGGTGCAAGGCTGCGAGTAACCGAAATCGTCGCATAGCTTCTGTGTTGCGGTAGAATAACCGAGCATCTTCTCTAGTTGTCAGATTATACTAGAGGTGTTGCTCTACTTGTCAATAGGCGAGCGTTTGCTCTATTGTTGAGGTGGGCGCGATTCCCGTTGCTAATTTTCTGTGGATCGCCGCAGCGAGATTCCGAGGTACGGCGCCACGATTCACCGGAGGGTCCGATGGTT
>JANNWU010000480.1:0-9039 GCA_031408755.1 Gemmatimonadaceae bacterium
TTCCCGTATTGCCCCTACCGCGTGAGCACTAATGGAACGCAAACACCGCAAAATTAATGCGTGCTAACAATGCGATTTTCATCAATCGCGATATTCGTGATTTTCTCCAATTCACTTCTGCTCTCAACAAAAACCGACAAACTCATCCGAGCGTACCATGGAACGCGCGCACTTCATCCACCCGCCGCCATCGCCGCCCCCGCCAACCGCTCATACGCCCCAACCGCCGCTCGCAATTCCTCAATCGAAATAAATTCATGATCCGTATGCGCCACGTGAATGCTGCCAGGCCCAAACAGATACGGCGTGCCCCAATTACTCAGTTCAGGCACATCCGTCGCATACGCCACAACAACGGTTTCAAACCCCGACACTGAGCCTAGCAACACCGGTTGCACTTCCGTCTCGACGATTAATTCCGCGCGATCGCCCAACCAACTTCGCAGAACCGCGAGTGTCTCAGCAGGTGGCGTCACCAATCGCACCATCAATCGTGCCGTTGCCTCAGGCGCAATCACGTTATCTGCAACACCACCGGCTAATGTGCCAATGTTGATGGTGGTCGCCCCAAGAATCGGATGAGTGGGCAACGCAAGCGTCTCAAGTTCAGCCAGCAAACTCACCAATTTGGCCGTGGCACTTTCGCCGTTAGCGGGATAGGCGGAGTGCGCGGCCTTTCCACGTGCAACAATCGAGCAGCGGAGCGCGCCTTTTGTGCCGATGCCGAGCTTCGATTCAGTCGGCTCACCGTTGATCAGCACCTTGCAGTTGTTCGGAAATTTGTTGGCAGCGCGCGCACCATCATGCGGCGCTTCTTCACCGACAACCAGCAACACGCCGACAGGCTCTCCTCGCGCTTTCATCGCCGTTGCAGCGCAGATCATCGCGGCAGCGATGCCTTTCGCATCGCACGCACCACGACCTAGCAACCGATCACCGTCGATGTGCGGCGGATGATATGGCGGCACCGTGTCGAGATGCGTCGAGAACACGAGCTCAACCGGCGTATCACCGTACGCCAGCAGATTGTCGCGGCCGGGCGTAACCGGAATCCGCCTCACATTCCAGCCCAGTTCGGTAAAGATCTGCTCGGCGACGCCTATCACCCGGCCTTCATTGCCGGTGGTGGATTCGGTGGCCATCAGTTGCATGGCGATGGACAGGACGTTGGGCAGAGTTGGGGCTGGGCTCGTCATGCACACAACGTAGCGGACACCGATCAAGGGGTCAGATATCTTTATGTGTTATCAAGATCGCTGACCCCTTGATCGGGAACACCCGCTTCCGCTCGCACTATCTTTCGCGCAGCCTGCCGACTCGGCCTCACGGCACGATCCGCGGCAGTGGCTCCACTCATCACTACGCTCCCGCATTTGCGGGGGCCCGGTTCCGGAGATCGTCGGACCATGTCCCATCCGAACTCCTTTGGTGCTCGCGCGACGCTCAATGTCGGCGGCACTGATTATTCCATTTTCCGCCTCGACGCGTTGGCCGGAATCGCTGGAGCACGTGTCGACACGTTGCCAGTGTCGTTGCGCGTGTTGCTGGAAAACTTGGTGCGCATGGAAGATGGCGCATTCGTGAAGAAGAGTGATATCGAAGCGCTGGCCGCGTGGGATGTCACGAAGACAACCGAACGAGATATCAGCTTCATGCCGGCACGAGTGCTGCTGCAAGATTTCACCGGCGTGCCGTGCGTTGTTGATCTTGCGGCGATGCGCGACGCACTCAAAAAACTTGGTGGCGATCCCAATCGTATCAACCCGCTGCAGCCTGTCGATCTGGTCATTGACCATTCCGTGCAGGTGGATGAATTTGGCACCGCGGATGCGTTCTTTCAGAATGTTGCATTGGAGTTTGAGCGTAACACCGAACGTTATCAGTTTTTGCGTTGGGGACAGACTGCACTCAAGAACTTCCGCGCAGTGCCGCCAGGCACAGGCATCTGTCATCAAGTAAACCTTGAGTATCTGGGCCAGACGGTCTTCTCACGCACCGATGACGACGGGTCGAAACACGCGTACTTCGATTCACTTGTTGGCACCGATAGTCACACCACAATGATCAACGGGCTCGGCGTATTTGGCTGGGGCGTTGGCGGTATTGAAGCAGAAGCAGCGATGCTCGGCCAGCCGCTGTCGATGTTGATTCCCGACGTGATCGGCTTCAAACTCAGCGGCAAGTTGCCGGTTGGCGCGACGGCGACTGACTTGGTGTTGACCGTGACGGAGATGCTGCGCAAGAAGAAAGTCGTCGGTAAGTTCGTCGAGTTCTACGGCGCCGGCTTGAGCAATCTGTCGTTGGCCGATCGCGCGACGATTGCAAACATGGCACCGGAATACGGCGCAACAATGGGCTTCTTCCCTGTTGACTTCGAGACGTTGAACTACTTGCGACTGAGCGGGCGTAGCGAAGCGCAAATCGCTTTGGTGGAAGCCTATTCAAAGGCGCAGGGCACGTTCCGCACCGATGCAACGCCCGATCCCGTGTACACTGACACGGTTGGTCTGGACATGACGACCGTAGTGCCATCGATGGCGGGTCCGCGTCGTCCGCAGGATCGTATTCCGCTCACAGAATCGAAGGCGAACTATCGCGCGAACTTGGCAGATACGTTGAAGATGCTTAGCGCGCAAACCGCGCCAGTCACTGCATCAACGGCCACTGCGACCGCCGTCATGGAAAATGAGGGTGGTCAGATTGAGGAAGCACACGTTGGTGTGACGTGTAACTTTCGCGGTGAAACATTTGCGCTTAAACATGGCGCGGTTGTCATTGCTGCGATTACCAGCTGCACCAACACCAGCAATCCAAGTGTGATGCTCGCGGCAGGCATGTTGGCGCGCGCAGCCGTGCAGAAAGGATTGCGCACGCAACCGTGGGTGAAGACTTCATTGGCACCAGGATCGAAGGTGGTGACGGAGTACTTCGCGAAGAGCGGCGTTGACAAGTTCCTCGACAAGCTTGGCTTCCAGACAGTGGGCTACGGGTGCACCACGTGCATTGGAAATAGCGGTCCGCTGCCTGACGAAATCAGCGCGGCAATCGACAGTGGCAAGTTGGTCGTAACCGCGGTGCTGAGCGGTAACCGCAATTTTGAAGGACGTGTGAATCCGCAGACGCGCTTTAACTATCTCGCGAGTCCGCCGCTGGTAGTTGCGTACGCGCTCGCAGGCCGCATGGACATCGATTTCGAAACCGAACCACTCGGCATTGGTGATCGCGGTCCGGTGTATCTGCGCGAGATTTGGCCGTCGCTCCCTGAAGTAGAAGCAGAAGTACTGCGTAGCGTGAAGCGTGAGCAGTTTGAGAAGGAGTACGCGGCAGTGTTTGAAGGCGATCAGCAGTGGCGCGATCTGCCCACACCGGTTGGTGAGACGTACACGTGGGATGAGAACAGTACCTACGTTGCGCTGCCGCCGTATTTTGACGGTATGACAATGACACCGCCCGGCATTTCGCCGATAAGCGGAGCGCGTGTGCTCGGTATGTTCGGCGACAGCATTACGACCGATCACATTTCACCGGCTGGCAACATCGCCGCGTCATCACCGGCGGGCGTGTACTTGCAATCGCGCGGTGTGGCCAAGAAAGACTTCAACTCCTACGGTGCGCGTCGCGGTCACCACGAAGTGATGATGCGCGGTACGTTCGCAAACATTCGACTCAAGAACGAGTTGGTTGGTGGCAAAGAGGGCTGGTGGACAACGACCGCGCTTGGTGCCGAGCCGGAAACGATCTTCGATGTTGCCATGCGCCTGCAGGCCGAAGGCGTTGCCATGGTGATTATCGCTGGCAAGGAATACGGCACTGGATCGAGTCGTGACTGGGCGGCGAAGGGCACGCGGCTCTTGGGCGTGCGGGGAGTTATTGCCGAGAGCTTTGAGCGCATCCACCGATCCAACTTGGTGGGAATGGGCGTACTGCCGATGGAGTTTGTGGATGGGCAGACGCGCCAGTCGTTGGGCCTGACCGGCTTTGAGCGTATTGATATTGCTGGTGTCGATGACACGTTGCAGCCGCGCGCAATTTTGACGGCGAGCGCCACCGCTGCTGACGGAAGCGTGAAGACGTTCTCGGTGCGCGGAAGGATCGATACACCGGAAGAGCTGCAGTATTTCCGGAACGGTGGAATTTTGCCGTACGTGTTGCGGAACTTGGCTCGCTCAGCGCAGTAGTTGTGGCAGTAATTGTGCGATGTAATTGTGCGATGTAATTGTCCGATGTAGTTGCCTGATCTGGTCGTCCGATGAAGTTGTCGATGTAGTTGTCGATGTAGTTGTCGATGTAATTGCCCGATGTAGTTGTCGTACGACGGGCGTTGGCACGGACGCGCGGAAAGTTTCGTTTGTTAACGAGTCGACGTGTTCGCCGTGTGCAGTCAGTATGTTCGCAGTTCTTCAGCCCTCTATCGAGATTCACATGATGCATCCTCGTTCTTTGCGCGCACTCGCGGTCGCAGCATTACTCAGTGCACCAATCACGGCTCGCGCACAAGCGGCCGCACCGGTAGCGGCAGCAGCCGGACCGGAAATTGGGCAGATGGCGCCCGAGTTCACGATTAGCGTGATTGGTAAGGAGGGCGCTGCTCGCCCACTTACTCTTGCGTCGTTGCGCGGCCAGACGGTTGTGCTGGCATTTTTTCCTCGCGTTCGCACGTCGGGATGCACAACACAGTTGGAGTCGTACCGCGACAAGTACAGTGAAATGTTTCGTAACGGCGAGAAGGTGACGCTGATTGCAATCAGCACCGATGCCAGCGCAGATCAGCAAGCGTGGGCGCGCGATGCGAACTTCCCGATGATGTTCGGCAGTGACATTGGTGGTAGCGTTGGTTCGTTGTACGGCGCATTCAACAGCGCAGCGAATTACGATCAACGGTACTTGTATGTGATCGCACCAGACGGCAAAATCACCTTCACCGCAAAGCCTTTCCGACAGATGGTCGAAACAGCCTATACTGACCTTGGCGCTGCCGTCGCGAAGTCGGCCGCTATGCGGTAGAAGCGGCTATACCCGCACGCCCAGAACGGGCGCGTTCCTTTGCTTGGAGCGCGCCCGTTTTCGTGTTTGCCGCAGCGTGGCGGGAACGATGTGCGGACACCATGACTATTTGCCCCGCGCACATTTTTCACGCAAACTCTGGAGCCGTTCGTTATGCACTGGAAATCCATTGCTGTAATCATGGCAGTTAGCGCCACCGGCGCTGTTCAGGCCAGCGCCCAAGCGGCTGCAATGCTGGGGCCTGTTGATGGGAAGGACTTGGCACCCACGGAGATCGAACGCGTCGCCATCGGATCTCGCGCACCAGACTTCACGCTGACGCGTGTTGGTGGCGGCACAACCACGTTGTCCTCATTTCGCGGGCGGAAGAACGTCGTTGTCGTTTTTTATCGAGGCCACTGGTGCCCCTTCAGCATCAAACAACTGGGCGAGATGCGCACGCTGCTCGATAGTGAGCTGAAGCAGACGACGGAGCTCGTCGCAATTTCTGTTGATGCCGAACCGCAAACTCGGCAAGCGATGGCGCGTATTGGTGCTGACGGCGTCGCTCCTGATTTCACGTTCCTATCAGACCCGGACCACGCCGTAATCGCGCGCTATGGCATTCTGAATCCAAGTGGTGGCAGTCGCGGCATTCCGCATCCGGCCACCTACGTAATCGATCGTGACGGTGTTGTCCGATGGAAGGACATCGAAACTGACTATCGCATTCGCCCGACCAACGCATCTATTCTGACTGCGGTGCGCGCATTGCCAGCCTCGGCCGCGATGATGAAGAAGTAGTTCGACGCTGAGTTGGGGCCAAGTTGTCATGCGCACTGCGGCAGATTCAATCGCATCGCTGTTGCGCGTGACGAGTTGGCTCTTTTTATGATCAGTTCACGCTGACAAGTCGGTTGCCCGTATGCTCGACCGTGTCTCTGCGCTACACTGAATGCCATGGACGCGAACGCGAGACGTACACTGCTCGAGCTGCTGTACCATGACACGCTGCGACAACTGCAGCCGAGCACCGTGCTCCGAGATGCGATCGCAGAGCGGGGCCGCGAGTTCATCGTGACGTCACCGCTGCATTGTATTGCACTCGGTAAGGCGTCGGTCGCGATGACGATCTCGATGCTCGATTGGTGCCGCATCAACCAGCAGCCGGTGGTTGGTGGCATCTGCGTCACGCACGATGCAGAGGCGGCGGTGCCAAGCCCAATTGCGTGCACTTGTGGCGACCATCCAACGCCGGGTGCGCAATCGGCGGCAGCGTCGAGAAAGCTTGGCGAGTATATCGCGACCGCGGTGCAGACCGGCGATCACGTCGCGGTGTTGCTCTCAGGCGGTACGTCCGCGCTGATTGGCTCGCCGCGCGCGGGAATTGATGCAAGTGTGTTTGCACAATGCAATGATGCGCTGCTCGGCGGCGGCATCAGCATTGATGCGATCAACGCAGTGCGCCGCCTGCTTAGTCGTTGGGGTGATGGCCGACTTGGCAACGCGATTCAAGACCGGGGCGCGACGGCGGAGGTATTTGTGATCTCCGATGTGCTTGACGGTGACGTTGGTGTTGTTGGCAGTGGACCGTGCAAGGCCGACGCGCTTTCGGCGCCGCATTCGCAGGGCGCACGTGCGCAAATTGAACGCAGTCCGACGCTCTCGGCGACGCTTCGCGATGCGCTTGCGATTGCTGCGACCGCTGACAGCGCGGATCGCAGTGTGCACGTGCGAGCGCCCATCCCACATCGCATCGTGAGCGACAGTGTGCAGGCGACGCAGGTGCTGGCTGCGCTGGCGCGTGAACGCGGGCTTGCCGCACGCGTGTTCGCAAAACCGCTGGTAGATGACGTGGCAACGTGCGCGTTGCGCGTTGCTCACGAGCTGATCGAAACTCAGACATCGCGCCAACTGCGTAGCGATTCGGCGCAGCCAACCTTGCTCATCTGGCGCGGCGAACCGACGGTGACGCTGCCTATGGACGGTGCGCCACGCGGCGGTCGAATGCAAGCGCTGGCGCTGGCTGTCGCGCGCGCATTGGATGCAGCGGGAACAATGGCGCGCGGAATTTCGCTGCTTGCAGCGGGCACCGATGGGCGCGATGGGCCGACCGATGCGGCGGGCGCGGTGATTTCCGAAAGTACGTGGCGCGAGATTCTTGCTGCGGGGCGCAGTCCGGACGACGATATCGCGGCGTGGAATAGTTTGCTTGCGCTGCGATCGGTGGGTGCGCTGATCCCGGCGTTTACTTCGGGGACAAACGTGAATGATGTGATGATTGGGGTGATTGACTGAAGCTCGATCGCGACGCATTCACCATCGCCACTCGGATCGTGCGCAACACAGAATGAAGTGTGTGTCCCGGTAACGAATCAGATGTCAGTTATCGAGACAACGATCAAAATCACACGAGCAGCGCGCGTGAACGCCGAGTGACGTCCGTTCTGACTATGACTGCGCGCCGAGTTCGAGCCACTCCGTCATCTCATCAACCGAAGATACACTTCCGATCGACGCGAATACTTCGCGCGCGTCAGCACCCGTCTGCCGCGCGCGCTGGACGTCGCCGCGTCGGAGCAAAATCTGCGCCTGTGACTTAAGTATTTTTGCCTCCTGCAAGCGATGCCCGTGCGTCCGTGCGAGTTCAAGACCATGCTCGAAATTTCGATCCGCGTCGCGGACAGCGCCGAGTCCTTCGTTCGCTTCCGCGAGCAACCAGCATGCATCTGCTTGCAGTAAAAAATCGGGAAGCGCAGCAAACGTCTCGATGGCCCGCGTCAGCTTGGCACGCGCCCAACGCGCGTCCCCACGACGCAAGGCAATCTCAGCTCGACCGACTTGCGCCATCGCAGCAAGCCTTGGGTTGCCAGCTTCCGTCGCGAATTCAATGGCGCGCCGGTCAGCATCGTCCGCGGAATCGAGCTCGCCACGAGTCCGACAGGCGTTTGCAATGTTGTGCCAACTCTCTGCAAGTCCGCGTGCGTGACCAAGCCTCTGATAGGATGGAATCGCCAATTGAAAGGACGCGATAGCTTCATCCGACCGCCCGACGATCGCAGCAATCGCGCCCAGATTGTTTGTCGCACGCGCGGTGAGCAGTTCGTCGCCATCCTGACGCGCAAGCTCAAGTGCAGCACCAAAGTTCGCTGCCGCGCGGTCGAATGCACCAAGCGCAAACGCCGCTGCTCCGCGCATATTGATCGCGCGACGGCGACCAGCTCTATCACCAGCGGTCTGCAGCAGCGGCACTGCGACGTCGAGCCACGTTGAGGCTTCGCGCGGCACACCCGTCTGCATTAGTGCTTCGGCAAGCAGGATTGCCCTCGCACCGTTTTGTTGCGTTGTGACCGTGTCTCGCTCCAGTGTGTCGCGCACGTCTCCCCACGCGCCGGCATCAGCCGCAGCGCGTGCGAGAACGAGGATAGGATCAGACGCGACGCTCACAACGGTGCCTAGTATGCAATCGCATAAGACGTAAACGACACGAGATCCGCCTTCACTTCACTCAAATTCCCACTGATCTCAACAAGGCTCGACAACTTAAACCACGGCTGCCCTACCGCTTCCTGCTTCCAAATGGCAAACGACGCAATCGCGTTCTGGTCCCCCTGATTCACCACACCATCACGATTGAAATCCTTATCCGCATTGCTGAAATCCAGCCGCAGCTCCGCCGGCCGCTGCGCGTTGAACACCAACCCGCTTGGCTCGAACTGCGTGATCAACTTTGACAAATCGAGAATGCGGATCGTGATGCGCACCGAATCTCCGGCGAGGAACGCCACACCATTCGGCCGACGCAACAACGTTTCGTCGCGCACACGAAAGCGCAGAAATCGCACCGAGTCGGTACTTCCGGCAATGGGCCGATAGTACATCGCGATTTCGCGATTCTGCCCCTTCACCGCCCAAAAACTCACGCTGTCGGTACGCAGTGCATTGCCCGCAGCCGGCCGCAGAAAGTTGAGCTGCGCCTGGGGTACAGGCTCACCACGGAACTCCTGGCTCAGCTGCTCGGTGGTGTTCGAATAGTCGAAGATCGAGCTGCGCAGC
>JANNWU010000481.1:0-18761 GCA_031408755.1 Gemmatimonadaceae bacterium
ACTCCACGTCAGTACTCACACGAACGCGTTGACCATCTCGCATCCCTTCAATCACAAGCGGCCCGCTGCCGCCGCCGCTGTAGCGACCAAGCACAACAAGCTCCTGACCGCCGAAAAGATCGGGAAGGCGAACTGGTTCCATCGACACAATGCGCGCCGGTGACGACACCACTCGCAGATCCACCAACGCCGGTGCACGAAGCTTGCGCGCCAAGCCACCGACAGTCTGCTCGACATTGCCATTCGGCGGTACAAAATCTGCCGAGCCACGGCCATCTTGGGCGAGGCGTTCGAGCAGGTAGGTGTTCACGTCGGTGCCAATACCGATGGTGAAGACGCGCGTGCGACCACCATTCTGCGTTGCCATTGCCGCCAGCTTTTCAGGCTGTTGCTCGCCGACGCTTGGCACGCCGTCGGTGAGAAACACCAGCACGTCCAAATTGCCGTCGTTAGCGCGCGAATTGCTTTCGTTTCGCAACGCTTCACGCAACGCGCCTTCGATGTTCGTGCCACCATCAGCCACCAACGCATTCGTCCAATTGCGCGCACTCTCTAACGCCGCAGCATCTGCGACTACATAACTCTCGCGGAAGCTTCGGACGCCTGACGAGAACGAGATCAAGCGAAAACGGTCGCGCGATGAGAGCGTGCCAAGCACCTGCTGCATTGCAGCCTTGGCCTGCTCAAGCTTTGGCCCGCTCATAGAGCCGGAGACATCCACAACCAATGTGAGATCGCGGCCCGTGCGCTGTGTCTCTGCCATCTCGGGTGGCGTGACATACATCAGGAAGTACCCATCTTCTCCGCCTGGAGCGTGCGATACAACACTCAAGCCAGCGGCAGTAATGCGGAGCGGCAAGAACAGCTCAACATCGCCACGCGATGCGTCTGTGATTGTCACTGTGCGATCACCCTCACCACTCACTTGCAGCGTGTGCGTAGGTGAGAATGGGCGACCGAAGAACATTGGGTTCGTGAGTGTCACGCGAATGTCTGGTCGCGCACTGCTACGATCTTCAGGTCCAAGCGCGTAACGCCACCGCAACGCATCGCCTTGTTTGTCGAGCACTTGCGTGAATCGCAAAACAACTTTGCGTGTTTCACCGGGCTGAATTGGAAACACCTGCGCCCGCAACAACTGATGCCCCGCAAGCGTCACCAACGCCGGATCACGACGCTGCCGCACAATCTCCTCGTAGATGCCGCGCGCACGATTGGCATCCATCAGTTCACCGCGCATTTCTTGCTCGCCCATCCACAGCGAGAGCGATTGAAAGACTGCGTCACCAGCCATTGGATAGTGGTACGTCCCTTCCGCAATTGAATTGCCACTATTGCGGAATTGTTCTTCGACTTCAATTCGCGCCACGCGACCATCAACGGTCGCACGAATGGTCGTGGAGACGCGCGTGACTCGCCAATCTACCGGCCTGATTGGGCGGGTTCGTGAGGTGCCCGGATCAATCCAACCTTGCGCAAGTGCGGTAATCGGTCCGAATAGCAGTCCAACGGTGAGCAGAGCGAACTGGCGAAGTGTGGCGTTTCTGAACATTGGCGAGCCTCTGGTATCGGGTCTACGGGGGAGATGCCCGACCGAGCGTCGCATGCACACCAAACGCAAAGTGGGCCACCGCATCGCTGCGATGGCCCACTCAAACTGCACTTTCAATCAGCTAGTACGGGCGCGGCGTGGACGTTCGCGTTGCCGTTGCCTTGGCGCTGCGGGTGAGTTCTGATGTCGCGCTGCGTGACGTGTTCGACTGCATGGATGCATCTGGGATATTCGTCGAGATGCTGACGTCAGGAATGTTCACCGTCACCGGCAGCGGCGACTGCGAATTGGATGGTGTCTGAGAATCTGCCGAAGCTCTCGACTCCGATGACCGGCGTGATGGCTCACGATCGCGATACACGATCCGTGTTGTCACTGGAGCCGGCAGAGCAGCGGCAGCAACTGGCGTGTTACTCGCCTGCTGACGCGATGCGTTGTCCGTCACAGCTTTCGCGGCGGCAGTAGCGGCGGCTGACGCCGCATCACTCACCGACGACTTGAAGTAACGATACCCGCCAATCACCACGCTCAATGCGAGTACGGCAGCACCAGCCATCATTGCCATCCGCATCGTTTTCGGATTGCGAAGCGGTGACATCGTCGCGTCGCTCACCGAGAAATCGACAAACTGCTGCGTCGCGAGATTCGGCACCGCTTGCGAGACGTATTCTTCCGCGGCAGACGGTGTGATTGCGTGCACTGCGGAGGGCGAACGGTGCGTGGCCGAGCGCGAAGGTGTTGAGGAGAAGGTGACCACCAATTCCTGCGCAGGTACGGCAGCGACAGGCGCCGGTGAAGCGCGTGTCATGAACGTTGGCCGCTCAACCGTTGGTGCTGCGGGCGCTGGAGGCGCAGCAGGCTTCGCGCGAGGCACGATCATCGGCTGAATCGCGGACACCATTCCGAGCGGAGTTGGCAACAGCACCGACGTATGAATGAACGAATCAGAGTCGGCGAATGCATGTGCGGAACTGTGCGGCGCTTTGGGAGCGGGCTGCGGCGCCGGAGGAGTAGGCGCTGGAGCGGCAACCTTCGGTACAGGTGCGGCGGGCGTAACAAACATCGGTGCGGCAGCTACTGGTGCAACACCTGACTTCTCCGCATCAGACTCCGCGCGCAAGCGTGTGATGGTTTCGACAAGACTGGACGACACCGGGACCTGCGTGCGCGATGCAATGCTCGACGGCATGCTGACGTCGAGCATCGGCATGCCATTCGGCTGCACCGGTGCGGGCTTGAACGTGGACGGTGCGAGTGACGCATCAATACCGTATGACGCCGTTTCTGATGGTCCACCAATGCCAAGCGATGCGCCGCCGCCAGAGGGCACTAACGCCCTGCGCGATTCGGCTTCGGCGGTCTTTGGTGATGAGCTGCCGAGCATCATCGCGACGTAGTGACGCGAGCATTCGGCGCAACTGCCGAGATGGTCGTCAATTTCACGACGGCGATGCGCGTCGAGGCGACCTGCCACGAGGGCCTTGAGTTCAAACAGTTCCGGGTGCACTGAAATTCTCCCATCGTCGAGAGGCGCGACGCAGCGGTGCCGTCCGGAATGGAGCACCAGAGCATTGCGGCCAGGCGGTCCCACACCGCCCCGTGGATACGACGACGGGCGTGGCACAGGGCAACACATCATCTGCGCGGCCACGGGCGAGTGTCGGACGTCCCAGCTCAAAACTCTAGAATTTGAGCGAACTCAACAGTGATCGATTATGCCTCCTGTCGCGAACGCTTCGGCGCCCTTGCCTCTAAAAGCTCTTGCCTCTAAAAGCCCTCGGCCTCTAACGCCATCACCGGTGCCGCACCGGCCAGAATCCGGGCGAAAAGCCCGTGCGCCTCAGGGAGCATCTTGGTGAAGAAGAAGCGCGCGGTCTTGATCTTCGCATCGTAGAAGCTGCGATTGCCATTGGCCGTCGGCATCTTGGCGTACGACGCCTCAGCCATCCGCAACCACATATCGCCGAGGGCCACGAGCCCAAACATGCGCAGATAATCGGTGCTGGCGGCTCCCGCTTCGTCGGGATTGCTGAGCGACTTGAGCGCAATGAACTGTGTGGCCTGCTGCAGTCGATGGAAAATTTTGGCCAACGGCTCGGCAAACTCTTTCAGTTGTGGATCGAGCGATGTGCGCTCCAGTCGTTCCGCGAGCGGATGAAAGAAAAAGCGCAGCAGCCGGCCACCCTCGGCGGGCAACTTTCGGCCGACGAGGTCAAGGGCCTGAATTCCGTTGGCACCTTCATAGATCTGCGCGATGCGTGCGTCGCGCACAAACTGCTCCATTCCGTACTCGCGGATGTAGCCGTGCCCACCGTAAATCTGCAGTGCGAGATTGGTGCACTCAAAACCCATATCTGTGAAATACGCTTTCACGATTGGTGTCATGAGCGCAACAAAATCATCGGCATCTTTCTTTGCCGCGGCATCGGTTGTCTTCTCGTGCACATCAATGACGGTCGCCACCCAGAGTGAGAGCGCGCGCGCGCCTTCGTTGAACGCGCGCATCGTCATCAACGAACGGCGCACATCCGGGTGTACGATCAACGGGTCTGCTGGCCCTGAAGGATTTTTCGGTCCAGTCAGTGAACGTCCTTGCAAACGATCCTTGGCGTATGACACGGCGTTCTGATACGCCACTTCACTCAAACCCAAGCCCTGCATTCCCACGGCGAGGCGCGCGCCATTCATCATGGTGAACATGCCGCGCATACCTTTGTTCTTCTCGCCCACCAACCAGCCGATCGAATTTTCAAATGCGATTACGCATGTCGGCGACGCTTTGATACCCATTTTGTGTTCAATGCTGACACACGTCACCGCATTCGCGGCGCCAAGTGTTCCGTCAGCGTTGAGCAGAAACTTTGGTACGATAAAGAGACTGATTCCCTTAATTCCCGGCGGCGCATCAGGCAGGCGCGCGAGCACGAGATGCACAATGTTTGGCGTGAGGTCGTGATCACCGGCAGAGATAAAAATCTTGTTGCCGGTGAGTGCGTAACTGCCGTCGGTTTGCGGAACCGCTTTGGTGGTGAGCAAACCAAGATCTGTTCCGCACTGCGCCTCAGTGAGACACATTGTGCCCGCCCATTCTCCGGTCGCGAGCTTGTCCAACCACGCCTTCTTCAAGTCATCGGCGCCGTGCAACAGTAGCGAGTGATACGCGCCGTGACTCAGTCCGGGGAACATACCGAAGCTCAAGTTTGATGCGCAAATCATTTCTTCCACAGCAAAGCGCAATGTTTGCGGAAAGCCCTGCCCGGAATACTCAGGATCCGCGGCGAGCGCTGGCCAGCCCGCTTCAACGTATTGCGCGTACGCCGCTTTGAATCCGGATGGCGCCGACACCACGCCGTTCTCCAGTTTGCACCCCTCTGCATCACCGCTCTGATTCAACGGTTGCAACACCTCTTCGCAGAATTGCGCCGCGCCTTCCAACACTTGCATCGCCGTGTCAGTGTCAAACTCTTCATAACCGGGCAAGCTGGTGAGACGAGCATAGTCGATCACTTCGGTGAGGATGAACTTCATGTCATCCAATGGAGCGTTGTAGGTCGGCATCAGTTGATTCTCAGTTCCGCAGTGGCTTGCCGGTGGCGAGCATGTGCTCAATTCGTGCGAGAGATCCAGTTGTGCGCGCGAGTCGCATAAAGTGCGCGCGTTCGAGATTTAGTAGCGCCGTTTCACTCAGCGGTGCGCTGCCATCGGTGTCTCCGCCGGTGAGCACGCTCGCAAGATGTCCCGACACCACCTGATCGTGCGGCGTGATCTTGCCTGCCGCCGCCATCGTCGCGATGCCGCTCATCAGCATCGTCTTTCCGGCAGCACCAGAGAGCATCACGCTGCGTGGTGCAGGAGGCGTGTAACCGGCAACCATGCCAAGCGCCTTCGCCTTCGCATCTGCCAGCAATCGATCACGATTCATAGTGATACCATCCGACTCGCGGAGGTAGCCGATCGTGCGCGCATCAGCCGCGGACGTAGATGTTTTGGCGGTCGCGATTGTCTGAAACACTTGCGCCGTCGCCGCCATCGCTCGCGCTGCATCAGCTTGGACAGGCCCAACGTGGCGCAGCAACATCTCCTTGCAGCCACCCCAACCAGGAATGATACCAACGCCCACTTCGACGAGGCCGAGATATGTCTCCGCCGCAGCTTGTACCGCGTCAGAGTGCAGCACGATCTCGGTGCCGCCACCAAACGCCATTCCGGCTGGCGCACTGACAACTGGAAACGGTGCGTGAAGCAGCGCGGAGTAGGTGTTCTGTCCGTCGGCAACACTCTGCTCCACCGCGTCCCACATTGCGATGTTGAGCGAGAACATGGCGAGTCGCAGATTCGCACCAACGCTGAAATTCTCACCATCGTTGTAGACCACGAGCGCTTTCCACGCTCCAGATCCGTCGCCCACCGCGGCGATGACGTCACGGAGCATGGCCATGATGTCAGGATCGAGCGTGTTCATGACCGACGTGAACTCCAGACAGAGCACGCCATCACCAATATCCCAGACGCTCGCGGAACCGTTCTTCATTACCGGCGCGCCGCGCAGTTTAACATCGGCCAGTGCCAGGACACCCGCGGGGCGCTGAAGTGCGGCGTATTCACCACTCGGCAACAGTTCTTGTGCAACGCCACCATCAACGCGGTAGAACGGCAGGTTCAGTTGCACCAGCGCCGGCACAGCGATGTTGTGCTTGCTCAGCAGCGCTGCAAAGTTGGCTGCTCCCAGTTGATCGATCAGTTCAAAGGGGCCAAATTTCCACCCGTAGCCCAATCGCATCGCCGCATCCACGTTGCTGACGCGATCAGCAATTGTTGGCACCAGCGACGCCGCGTATCCGAGACCTTGCGCAAGCAACGACGCCGCAAATTTTCCACCGCGATCGTCGAAATTCACCAGAGTCTGCAACGCTTTCTTTCCCTTCGCAGCCGTCAGTGACGCTAACTGCGGCGCCCGTTCTGCGCGGTATGCGCCAGTTGCGAGGTCCACCACTTCTTTCTGTTTCACACCATTCGCGTCGGGCACCAGGCGCGTGAAACCGCCCCCTTTGCTCTTGCGACCAGTGTTTCCCGCTGCAATCAGCGCCGCCATCGGCGCGAACGTCATTGGCAGTGCGCGAAACGCGTCGGTGGCCGGCAGTGTCGCGTGAAAACTCTTCATGATGTGCGGCATCAGATCTAAGCCCACCAAATCGGTGAGCCCAAAGATGCCGGTCTTGGGCAGCCCCATTGGCTTGCCGCACACCGCATCCGCTTCCTCTACGGTCAATCCATGTTTCTGCGCTTCATGCATCGCGCAGTACATGAAAAATGTCCCGATGCGATTGGCAATAAACCCCGGAGTGTCTTTACACACGACCACGCCCTTGCCCAATCGCTCATCGCACACGCTGCGTAGCGTCTCAGTCACTTCGGCGCGCGTCTGCGGCCCACTCACCAATTCCAGCAGGCGCATGTAGCGCGGCGGATTGAAGAAGTGCGTGATCGCAAAATCGCTCGCGAATGCAGCAGATTGCCCCGCGATTAGGTCGTGTAATGGAATTGTGGACGTGTTCGACGTCACGATGCTGCCAAGCTTTCGGGCCGCGTCGATTTTTTTGTAAAGCGGAGTCTTGACTGCCGGATCTTCGAAGACCGCCTCGATAATCCAATCCACATCGCGCAGCAGTTCGAGATTGTCTTCTACGTTGCCCGTCGTCACCAGCGCTGCCGCCTGTGCGCTCATGAACGGCGCCGGTTGTTGCGTTCGCATGCGTGTCAGCGCGCCAGCGGCCAAGACGTTCCGGTCGGTTGCGCCCTGCGGCACAATGTCGAGCAACAGAACCGGAATTCCTGCGTTGGCAAGATGCGCGGCAATTCCGCTTCCCATCGTACCCGCACCAATAACCGCAGCGCGGCGAATCTCGATAGCCATGAGAGGTGGCGTAAACGCCAAGAAATTGAGAAGAAGCAGCCGACCGCGAAGCAGACGCCGGCGTGATAACACAATCCTGCCGACGAAGCGGCATCGGCGCAACGCCCGCCGAACCGTGTAGATGGATAAACGCTGACCACTCGCCCCGGGTTCAGATGCGCGTGAACAGCGTCGAGACTTGAACGAACGGAGCGCCATCATGGACGCACCGGACCGTCGCGCGTCTCTTCACGCCCTTTCGTATGTCCATTCGCCACACTCGCCTTTCGGAACAACAGGATAGTGTGCCATACTTGGCGCCCTGCCCAAACCGCATCGCCAATGCGCTGCGAGTGACCCAGCACGAAAGTGCGCGAGCAGGTGATGCGTGGATGCTGCGGCTGATTGCTGCGGGAATCGCTGCGCTGGGCGGTATTGCTTGGTTTACCGGAGCCGTGGTACCGGTAGCCGGAATTCTTGTCTCATCAGGACTGACGCTCGCCCTGGTGGTGCGCCTGCGGTGGCACGCAACGGCTGGAGGCGCGATCGCGATGGGGATCGCGACGCATTTGGTCGGCTGGGGACTTTCGGTCCAAAACGGCGGTCGAGTGGAGTGGGGGGCGATTTTCTTTGTCGTCACCACGGTGCAACTGCGCTACGAATCCGCCGCCGCCGTGCTCCCAAGTATCGCGTTCTACATTGCGCAGCACACCGCGCAATTCTGTCTGCTGCGCGCCGGCGTGTCTCTCGATTTTATCTGGGACGGCGCGTATCAGGTGGTGCCGAGCATCTTGGCAGTATCGCTGGCCGTGCTACAAGGCAGCGTTGTGATCGAGATATCGCGCGCGCTCAACCGCAGGCACGAGGCGATGCTGACGGCGACGACGGAGTTAGCCGATCGCGCCGCGCATGACGTCTCGGAGCGGATCAAGGCGGCCGAGGCAATCAACGACATGCGACAGCAATTACACGATGCGATTGAAGCGATCGGGTCGGGATTCGCACTCTTTGACGCCGACGATTGCCTAATACAGGTGAACAGTGCATACAGATCATACTATCCAAAAATCAGTGAATTCTTCACACCCGGAACGTCGTATCGGGAGATCGCACGCGCATATCTCATCGCATTCCCGGAGTATGCCTCCGGCGTTGACCTTGAGGCAGCCGTGGAGACGTGGGTGGCTGCGCGCGTGGAGCGCACGAACACAAAAGAGTTCAATCTCGGAGATCGCTGGTTGCTACTGCAGGATCGACCAACGGCGTCGGGTGGGCGCGTATCAATGCGCACTGACATCTCACACTTGAAACAGATTCAGCGCGACCTCGAAGAGGCCCGCATGAAGGCGGAAGCAGCTAACACCGCCAAGAGTGAATTTCTGGCGCGCATGAGCCATGAACTCCGTACGCCGCTGAATTCCATCATCGGCTTTTCTCGACTCGTGAAATCCAACAAGCAGGGCACGCTTAGTAGCAAGGATATCATGTATCTGGACCGCGTCTCAACCAACGGGCAACACCTTCTTGCACTAATCAATGACATTCTGGATCTGTCGCGAATCGAAGCCGGTAAGATGCCAATCATCATCGAAGATATTGACTGCAACGCCCTGGTGTTCGAGACGATCAAGATGCTCGAAGGACAGACAATAAACGATGGCGTGAGACTTGTTACGCTTGCGTCACCGCGTCACTTGAACTTGAGCACGGATGCTGCAAAACTGAAGCAGATTCTGATCAATTTAATTGGCAATGCCCTCAAATTCACCGCAACGGGTTCCGTCACCGTGAGCGTTGAGCACGCAGAAGATCAGCGCGACGTTGTTGTTTTTGCCGTCTGTGATACCGGCGCTGGCATTCCAGCTGAGCGCTTGCAAGCGATCTTCGAAGCATTCGAGCAAGCCGACGGCACCACCACGCGTCAATACGGTGGCACAGGACTGGGGCTGACAATCTGTCGCACACTCTGCAGTCTTATCAACGCAACGCTGACGGTAGAGAGTGAAGTGGGCGTCGGCTCAACGTTCCGCGTGACGTGCGCGCCAATGAATCGGCGCCCTACTCCGTTATCGCGTAGCACATTGAGTAATCAACTCGTCACCGCGTAGCACATCGAGTCTTCAACTCGTCACCGCGTAGCACATCATGCGCCATCCCGCATGATATGCTACGCACGCAGCGACACCTGTCGCGAGCGATCGACTACGGGTTCCGATCCACGGTGATCTGCAATTGTGGTGCTGTTTCCGCTGGTCCGTTCGCATCGCGCGCGAAGGCCGTTGCTACCGTACCCGCCGCAACTGCACCCGTGGTGCGCAGAATCGCGCAATTGGTACCAGCCGCATTCGGCGTTGTGCCAGCGCCAATCACGCAGAGCTGGTAGTTACCCGCCGGCACATCAACCGAACCAGCGGCGCGGAATGGTACGTTCGCCAAAATTCGCGTTGTCGCACTGAATGTTCCCGTCGACGCTGCGGCGTGAATATCAACGTTCGGAACGCCTGCGGCTGCATGCACGGCACGCAAACGAATGTTGCCAGCAGCAGGTGCGGTAATACTGTCCTTCAACAAAATGAACTTTGGCGCCGTGTTGCCCGTACCGGTTGGTGATCCACTCGCGAACACCGTGAAGTTGGCATTGGGCGTGAGCGTGGTGGTGCTATCAATCACCGTGGCGCTGCCAAGGAACACGCGCAAGCGCAATGGTACGCCGGCTGGCAGCGCGAGATACGTTCCGGGTGCCGCAGGTGCGATTCCCGTGAAATTGACACCAGTCAATGGCCGCGCATCTGCCACACCAATATCAACGCCATTTGCGCCCGCAATGCCATGAATGATCTTCACCTGTGCCGTTTGTGCTGCAGGCGGCTGCGTCGGTGGAGTCTTGTTGTCATCCGAGTCGCAGGCCGTCATCGTGATGGCCGATAGAAGTACCGCTGGAACCAGATATCGCATTCGATCTCCGCTGTGGTAGGATTCACCTTGTTGTTCATGGCTCAGTTGCCCAGGATTTTTCCTGTTGGCATGACCACTCACGAAGAGCGAAACCCTGCCTGCTTCAATCGCGTCACCAGACCGTCCCCAACTGTGACGCACAGCGACGATGACGGGTTCGTACCAATGGTGTCTGACGCCGAATTGGTTCGCTTGTCGCTCGCGGGAATTCCCGATGCGTTCGATCAGCTTGTCGATCGTCATTACGACCGGTGTCTGCGGTATGCAGCACGGCTGCTTGGCAATCGAGAAGATGCTGAGGAAGCGTGTCAGGACGCTTTTGTGCGTGCGCACCGTGCCCTTGCGAGCTACGCCGAGAGCGATCGGTTCACCGCATGGTTGTATCGAATATTGATTAACCGATGCCGGAGCTACGCCGTCCGACGTCGCGGTACCATGGAAGATGCAACGGACAACGAGGTGCTCGCGATCTTGTCACCATCACGTGACGCGGAAGCGGAGCAACTCGGATTGCGTGACGAATTGTCGCGCGCGATTGCACAACTGGATGTTGAACAGCGTGAGGCGTTTTTGTTGAAGCATGTGGACGAACTGAATTACGATGAAATCAGCGCCATCACGGGCGTCGGCGTATCAGCACTGAAGATGCGCGTGAAGCGTGCGTGCGACCGATTGCGTGACCTTCTGACCGATCTCACATGACGCTGCCTTCAGACTCCGACGCGCCGCTCGACGCCACGCTTAATGCAACGCTCCGCGATGCGGTGTCGCAACTGCGCGCACCCGTGCCAACAAGCAACGCGGCGCGCGATGCGGTGAAGGCCGCAGTTCGTGCCGACGCCGTCGCGAACGCACCAAGCCGCACCGCGGTCGACACGGTCGTAACGTCAATCGCTGGCCGCAGCTCACATTGGTTGGTCACGCCGCGGACACTGCGTATTTCCCCGCTCACGCTGATGGCGGCTGCGCTCGCATTGGTGCTAGGCGTCGCAGCGCTTAGCGCAAAACTTCGCGCGCCAATATCGCTTGCGACGAACACGGCAATGCCAAATGTGCGTCTCGTGAACGCAGCGATGCCCGGCGAGCAGGTGATGCGTTTCACGCTCTCTGCGCCCACGGCACAACGCGTGTCGCTGGTGGGCGACTTCAACAATTGGGATGCCGCTGCGCACGCACTGCAGCAGCAAGACGGTACGTGGACTGTCGTCATCCCGGTGGCACCAGGGCGCCACGTGTATGGCTTCGTTGTTGATGGCTCGCGCTGGATTCCAGACCCTGCCGCACCGCAATCTGACGACGGCGACTTCGGCTCGGCTAACTCTGTCGTGTACGTTGGAGGATGACCGTGCCACCGCCGCCGTATGCTTTGCGAATGTTCCTTGTCTGCCTAGGCCTCTGCGCGCTTGCCGCGACGGCGGGAGCGCAGCAATCCGACGTCACAGCGCTGCGCGACCGTATGGATGCGGCGAGCTATCGCGTCATGCTGGCGCTCGTAGACAGCGCGCGCGCGGCGGGTCTTCCAACCGCGCCGCTGATCTCAAAGGCGCAGGAAGGATTGCTGAAGCGAGCAGCGCCCGGTGCGATTGTCGCGGCGTCACAAGGCTTACTGACTCGGCTCCGAGTCGCCCGCGAAGCTCTTGGCCTCGCGGCACTTCCTGCCGAACTCGAGGCTGGGGCGAGCGCGCTCCGGGCGGGGGCCGTTGCGAGGAATCTCGTCGACCTTCGCGCAAACCGGGCTGGCCAAGGTGTGACGGTACCTCTGGTAGTCTTTGCGGATTTGCTGGCCAGAGGTGTGCCCAAAGACACCGCGGCACGCGCCCTGCAAGCGATGGCAGCTGCGAACGCAACCGATGCGGCCTTCAACGCGTTGCGCTTGAGCATCGAACGCGACATCTCTGGTGGGATGTTGCCCGCGACGGCAGCGGGCATGCGGTACCGGGCCATGTTGGGGAGACAACCGTGATGAATGTGCTCGGCCAACGATTTCGCCTGCTTGGCGCAACCCTGCTGGGTGTTCCGACACTCGCCGCGGCACAGGCTCGGCTCGACGTAAGCACCGGCGAACTTCAGTTTCGAGGGCAGGCGGCGAACGGCGCGATTGTGGTAATGCCGCAACTGACATTGGCTGGCGCCGGGCTTCGAGTCTGGAATGCTGGTCACTTTGCTCTCGCCAACACCGGTAGCACACGCAGTTCCCTCAGATCGGTGTTGAGCTCACGCAATCCGGTTTTGTTCGGCCTGTCACCAGTTATTGCGATCTCGGGCCAAGATGATCCGCTGGGTAGCTCAGTGCGCAATCGTCGTATCGATGGCGCTGTCGGTGTCTCAATTGGTACCGGACGGCTTGGTGGCACAGCCGGCGTTGGCCTCGCTCGCAGTGTTCATGGCGCAACGAGTCGTGGCGTGCAGACAGCAAATGCCGACGTACATCTGGCGCGTGGTGCATTCCAATTGCGAGTTGGCTACGTCGGCAACGCATACGACTCACCCACCGCGATGCCCGATGCTCAATCGGGCGGATTCTCATTGGCTCGAACCCGGCTCTCTGATGTGACGTCCGACGCCAGTTGGCGCTTCCGTAGCCTTGAGGTTGGCGGGTTTGTGGGCCGCAGACTGGGCGGACACGACAGCCGTGATCGCCAGTGGGGTGGCGCGTGGGCCAGCGTCGCGCTCAATGATCGGGTTGCGCTTGTTGCGCGGCAAGAAACTGCGCCGTCCGACCCAACGCGACACTTAGCTGCCCAACGACTGTCGACAATCGGCTTCCGAATTCGGCCGACACTTACTCGTGCCCGGTATGACGACGGCAGCGACGCGGCGCAGTTTCGGAGAGAGTTCGCGATCTCTCGCATCGCCGGCGACAGCCACGGCATTCGCGTGTACATGCCGGACGCAGAAAGCGTAGAGCTGGCGGGCTCGTTTACGGAATGGAATCCGGTCGCAATGCAGCGTGCGGGGCGCGGATGGTGGAAGCTGGTCGTGCCACTCGCGTCGGGCTTGCATTCGTTAAATGTGCGTGCAGACAACGGAACGTGGACAGTACCGCCGGGCTTAGAAGTTGTCGCTGACGAATTCAACGGTAACGTTGGCGTACTCCTGATACCGTAACGCTGTTGGTGTTGGCAATCACGCGGCGTCGGCAGGGAAAACGAGCATCGGCCACGTGCGAGTCCACGGTGACTCGCCGTCGAATGTCATCTGCAGTGTGATCGTCCAACGCACAGATTCGTCAGCGCTGTAAAAACTCGCTGGCGCTGATGATGGCACGCGAAACGTGACCGCCTGACGCCAGTCTGCACCGGCAGTAATGCTTCCATGCGCATTGGGCACCGACATTGGAATGGTTGCAACCATCTCGGCGCCACGTGAACCATTCCACTTTCGCGCTTCGGCATGCAGCGAAGCATTCCGCAATGTCAGTGCATGTCGCGCGTGCAGCACTACGCGAAAGGTTGCCGGGTCTCCCACAATCACGCGGCTGTCGTCCAACGTTGGCTCCACCCAGCCAATACGACGCGCATCGGTGAATTCTGCCTGCAGCAGTCGTATCTCGGGCAACGAAGTAAAGATGCCCAGTAGACCCAAGCCGATGAGTAATACCGCCTCTCCGTACGCGAGCGCGACGCCGGCGCTGCCAAGCCCAACGAGCGCGGCACCAAAAGCTCCGGTCAACAGCGCGCGTCGAGCGGTCGCACGTTCAAGCGGCGCTCGCCACTGCTCTCGCACGAGCTCAACAAAGATGTGCCCCTTCGGGCCGAGTCGATCACTTTCGTCTGGCGGCATCTGTCGAGAATGGTAACGGAACGACCGCAGCGCAACGGCCGTTGCTCTGCCGTAAGGCGACACGTGTGCGAAAATACTCTCGCGCTTCCATCGCGACCTCGCGGATACTACGCGATCAACGCAACGGTTAACGTGCGTCGGCAGCCGTAGCACAATCGGCACATCTTGTAACTCAACTCCAAAGCACACACATGTCGCTATATCCCAAGCTGCTCTCGCCGACGTCACTCGGTGCTGTCGAATTATCCAACCGCGTGGTGATGGCTCCGATGACGCGCAGTCGCGCACTGCCAAACGGCACCGTTCCAGATTTATACCAAACGTATTTTGAGCAGCGTGCGAGCGCCGGCCTGCTCATGACAGATGCAACGATGGTATCGCCGCAGGCGGTGGGCTATCTCGGAACGCCGGGTATCTGGACAGAGGCGCAGGTAGAGTCGTGGCGCGCGGTGGTTGATGCCGTTCACGCCGTCGATGGGCGAATCGCGATGCAAATCATGCACTGCGGCCGCATCTCACTGAATCTGTTGCAGCCGGACAATGGCCCGCCGGTCTCGTCGTCCGCAATGCGCGCACCAACCACCATGCTCTTCACGCCGACGTACGAACAGGTGCCTGCCGACGATCCACGGGCGCTGGAGTTATCAGAAATTCCAGGGGTCGTGGCGCAGTTTGCTTCGGCGGCACGGAATGCAAAAGCTGCCGGATTTGATGCCATCGAAATTCACGCCGCGAATGGGTATCTCATCGATCAGTTCTTGCGAGACGGCGTGAATCAACGGCATGACAAATACGGCGGCTCAGTTGAAAATCGCGCGCGGCTTCTGCTCGAAATCACCGAAGCAGTGGCGAAGGAATTTGGCGCCGATCGCACCGGCGTGCGTTTGTCGCCAACAAATCCATTCAACGACATGGCCGATCGCGATCCACTTGGTACGTTCAGCACCGTGTTGCGGCATCTCGCGCGGATTGAACTCGCGTGGCTGCACCTCGCATCACTCAATGAAGCGGATTTCTCTCGTCGTTTGCGCGACGCGTATGGTAAGCCGCTACTGCTAAACGGTGGATTCACCGCTGCGCAGGCAGACGATGCGATTCGCAGTGAGCTTGCCGTCGCGGTGAGTTTCGGTGCAGCGTACATCGCGAACCCAGATCTGGTGGAGCGTTTCGCAACGAATGCTGAACTCGCCACGCCGGATAGCGCGACGATGTACGGTGGCGGCGCCAAAGGCTACATCGACTATCCCACCCTCGACGCCGCGTAGCAAATCGGCTGGAACATTAGGTAGAACATCAGGGCATCTGACGCGTGGTACCCTCAGGCTTTCCGTTTGGGTGCCACGCTGGCTTGGGGCCGTTGGCGAGAATCAGCATGGCCTGCGCCGCCGCTTCAATGACCCGTGCCATGTGCGCTGGATCTGCAAACTGCGCTTCATCACGCACTGTGTGATAATCGGCATGCAGATTGAAACTGCTGAGCGTGTGCGCGGGAATTCCCATGCGCGCGAACGCAATGTTGTCGCTGCGCTCAAAGAAGCGTTGCGACGGTCGCCGGTCCGGAACAATCGGAATACCACCATCGCGCAATTGATCGCCCAGCGTTGAACGTTCGTATCCCGTGAGCCATGCGCGGCCGGCACCACCCGCAAGACTGTCGGGACGTCCGATCATCTCCACTTCCAGATTTGCGACGAGCTGCGCCAACGGTTTCGCGGGATGATCGATGTACCAGCGCGTACCCAATAATCCCACCTCTTCGCCCGTCATTGCAGCGAAAATGATCGATCGTTTTGGTTGCACGGCGGATCGTTTCAGCAAGCGGGCTACGTGCAACACGGCGATCGTTCCGGCCGCATCATCATCAGCGCCGTTGTTGATAGAATCACCGGTCACACCCTTGCTGATACCAACGTGATCGTAATGCGCCGTCATCAACACAAATTCGTTGCGCAGTACCGGATCGCTTCCTTCGATAAAGCCAAGTACGTTAGCGCCAGGCAGCCGTCGCTCAACGGGTAACGAGTCGTAGGCGCTCCAACTCGCGAGCAACGTGGGACGCACACGCGCACCCGGAGCTGCCACCGATGTTGCGAGTGGCACGCGTTGCACAAAGCCGCTATCGCCGATCGGTGTGAGCCCCGCGCTACGAAACTGCGCTGCCAGCCAACGCGTCGCGCGCCAACTGCCCGCAGAGCCGGTCATGCGACCTTCCATACTGTCCGCTGCAAGAATCGCGAGATCGCGCGCCACGTCACCATCATTGACACGCGGTTGCCACGCAGCTCGTGCTGCGCCAGTGGTAGGCGTTGGTACCGCGACAAAAGCCAACTGTGTTCCAGTTGGATCAACAGTCACGCGTGAAATGTTTGTGAGTGGTGCAAACGCAAGATCCGCGAGTACGCGCCAGCTAGTCTGCCCGCGCGTCCACGCGTGCAGCACAGTGCCACTGCCTGCGATCATCGTCGTGCTATCGACCCACGTGTAATCCTCAACATTCGCTAACGTCGGCACAAGTCGTGTCACCGCGCGCGTCGCAGGATCGAGTTCGTCGATGTACCATGCCGCACCAACCTTTTGCACGAAAGAGACGCGCGGTGTACTCGGAACGCGCTTCACGCCGCGCCCGATGTCGCGAGCGATGGTGTCAATGCGCCCACTGACGGTGTCCATCAGCTGCAGCGTGGCCGGTGATCCGAGCACGAACATCACAACCTGCGTGCCAGTGTATGCGTAATAACCCACCGGCTTCACGCGCGGCACCAGTCGCGCCGCAGTGCCCGCAACACCTATTGGCACGCGCCACAGATGTTGCGCAGAATCTTTCTCCACGCGCACAACGGTCAACGCATTGCCATCCGGCGTGGCTTGCGCGGAGTATTCGCTCTCTGCCGTGACAGCAACAGGACCGTGACCCTGACCGTCTAATGCGTAGCGCCAAATGTCGGTTTGCACATCGCGCACGCTGTCTGGTGCCAGCGCATTTGGTGCTCGGCGTGTGTAATACACCGCCCTGCCACGCGCGTCAAAACTCGGCTGATTGTCGTATCCATCACGTCGAGTCAGGTTGATTGGCGGCAACACCACGAGCGCGCCATTGACTCGCGCCAATCGCGAGAGAAAAACGTCGGTGTTCGGCGCCCCAGCAGCGGCGGAAACGGGCGCCTGCGCCTGCGCGACGACGGCGGGCAGCAGCAGCGAGAGCAAGTGGAACGTTGAGATTCGTGGCATGTGCACACGCTATGTGCGCGCGCACGCAGGCGCTACGTGCTGTGAGCGTGGTCAAGAAAGTCGGACACCTGTGTCAACGCGTTCGTCCATGCGAGATTGCGGCATGTCATTTCGTACTTTTCTCAGCGCGGTCCTTCTCGTGACCGTAGGTGCCTGCAGTCAGCGTGACAAAAAGGCGCGTCTGGCAGAGACCGCAGTGGTGGGTATCTGGCGCAACGATTCGCTCCCATCGGCAAATGCTGATATTCGTCGTTATCGCCTCACCATGACCGCCGATGGCATGGCGGAGTTTGTGAGTGAGTATGTTGGCAAGGGCATCACTACCGAACGCGGCACGTGGGACGGTGCTGATTCCTTGGTGCGAGTAGTCGTGCGCGGCGAAGCAACCGGCAGTCGACCCACGTCAATTCTGCTTGCGATGCGTGGTGACACGCTGTCACTGGTACAGTTTGACACCACCGCGTGGGGACGTAGCGGACTCTCACTTCGTCGCCGCTAGCCGTCCAGGCACCGCGTTCCGCTGCGGTCGCGCACGACCACGAGGCGCCGCTGAGCCGTACGCGACAACTGCATCGTCCACGAATTCGGCGGCTCTTTGAGCTGTTTCGGCGTAGGAGTTTCGTACGTCTGGTGGATCAATCACCTGGCGTGAACTTGCGCCGATTCAATTTCGGCGCGACAGTCGGTGTGACACGGCACGATGATTCTTTCGTGACACATCTTTCTGCACAGGTTGCGTATGGCTGCCGCTCGACGACGCGCGCGAAGAAGTTTCCCGGTCGCCGTGATCATGGCTGTGCTTGCGATCATCTTCTCGACGCTGTCATCGCGATCAAAGACGCCGAAAGCTGCGCCCACAACCGCCGCCACGAGTAGCGCAACACCGCCTGCCGCGGCGACGCAGTCGCCGTCCCGACAAGGTGAAACGAGCGCCAATTCGCGACAGCCGAGTGGCGGTCGGGTCGGCTTTCGGACTCGTCAAAAGTTGGTCGAGCACTTCGAGAAGCACGGTGCTGAGTTCCCTGGCCTGAGTCTTGACGCGTATCTCGGAGCTGCACAAGCGCTGCGTGATGTGCCCAGCAGCAGCAACGTGCTCGAGGCGCGGCGGAGTGATGGCGTCGTGACACGCTTTGATCGCGAAAGCGGAGCGTTTCTCGCTGTCGATCGCGACGGGACGATTCGCACCTACTTCAAACCGAATGACGGCGAGCGATACTTCAAACGGCAGGCTGCACGACCTGCAGGACAACGCTCGTGAAGGCCGACAACGAGCAGGTGCGCACGTATCTGATCAGTCGAGGCTGCGCGGCGCATGTGATTCGAAAGGGGCTGCCTGGACTCGTCACGCAG
>JANNWU010000482.1:0-8492 GCA_031408755.1 Gemmatimonadaceae bacterium
CATGAACTTCATCTTGCGTCACCTCCCTTCATTCGTCAGCCCATCCGCGAGACTTTCGCGTCAGACTGCACAAATCTGGTTGGCTCCGCTCATACTACGGTCCTACACGTTCTACTCCGCTCTGCCGAGGACGGGGGATCACTCAACTGCGTCACGTACACCTGCACCTACCACCTGCATGCATGCCGTGACTGTCGCCAAACCCGTCGCCCCGCAGTGTCACTCACCACCACAACGCAACATCGACAGTCACCGGTAATCGCTTAGCGCGTCACCTCTAACCATCGATTCGTTGCGTCCAGCACCGCCAACGCACCGGCCACTTCTGCACTGTCGCGGATGGCACAACTTCCGCTCAACAACACAGACTCTCGGCCTTGACGCGCCGACACGCCAACAAACACAAACTCCGTTCCGAACGCGTCGACTCGCAGCGCACCGGCTAACGCCATGCTGCCAGCTTTCGACTCTCCAAACGCAATCGCCAAGACCGTCGCACGCGCCGCCAACTCAAGCCGCGCTGCCTCCGTCTCCAAGCCTTCCGTCTCGCCCTCAAATGACTCGTCACCACGGCGCAACGTCACACGACAACTCAAACCGGCCCGACTGCGCTTCACTTCGACATCATCAAAGAGGTAACGGCGGAATCCAACAGCTCCATCGGCGGCAATCGCAGGCACCGAGAGCGGTGTGTTCGACGACGATGCGCGGTACGCAGCGGTGGCTGGCGCAGACATCGCCGACGCAGATGCAGCCGACGGGGCAGAAGAGATTGACGGCGTGACGTACGGCGGCGCGAATGGCGCCGGTGACGCTGATGGCGACGCGAACGGCGAAACTGCTGGCACCGCCTCGACGCTGGCCGGCGTCAAGCGAATCCGGGGCGCATCGACTGTCGTCGCGACACTGATTTTGCGATGATCCACGCGCATACCAAGGTGCGCCAAGAGGGCGCTCTCGATGTTACGGACCGTCTGTTTCGGGCCAATTTCGACCGACGTCAAAACGTGAATCGCATCGACATCACCCGCAGGCGACGCCTCGATTCGAACACTGACCACGCCGGGCAGCGTGCCGAGTAATTCCTCAGCGCGAGCGATGTGAATGGCAGACGGGCGGTTGGAACCACCACCAGGACCGGCGGTAGAACTGAAGACAGGAGACACAGTCACGTTCTTTCGCGGGTGGGAGTGCAAAAGAGCGAATAGCGACGGTTGAACTCCACCACGCGAATCGGCCCCGGCTATTCGAGGTGTGAAGCTGTGACGACCACCCCCCAAAATCAAGAGACGATTTCGTCACCGCCCTCAATCTCCCTGATCTTCCGGTAAAGGGTGCGCTCGCCAATGCCCAGCAATTCCGCGGCTCGGCGACGATTTCCGCGAGTTTCCCGCAGCGTGGCCTCGATTACAGCCCGCTCGATTTGGGCCATTGTCATTCCCGGCACCACCTGCACCGAGTTCGGTAGCCGAGCGGCCAGGGGCTCTACGGCTCCCCCCGCCACCAAGGCGTCGCCTGCACCTGAGATCGCGGGCGTCTGATCCAGTCGGCGACGCAGCTCCTCAACCTGCACCTTCAGCTCCACGAGATTCCGAAGAATAAACTCGAGCTCGGCAGCGCCAAGCACGGTTCCGGAGCCGTCCCCATTCCGCCCGCCAGGCATCGCGGGCATCCGCACTGGCAACAAGCGAGTCAGCCCATCGCGAATCTGGGGTGGAATGTCGGCCACGCCGATCTCGTGACCGGGCGCCAACACCACCATACTCTCGATCAAGTTGCGCAGTTCGCGCACGTTGCCCGGCCACGAATAACGCGACAACATCTGCATCGCGTCGGCCGAAATTCCGTGAAACGCGCGATCGTGCCGCCGCGAAAACTCCGCAATGAATCGACGCACCAACACCGGAATGTCAGCCTGCCGTTCGCGCAACGGCGGTAAATACATATTCAACACGTTCAATCGATAGTACAGATCAGAACGGAATGAACCTTCCTCTACCATGTCGCGCAGCGGACGATTGGTGGCCGCAACAACGCGCACATTGATCGCGATGGATGTCACGCCGCCAACACGAGTGACTTCGCGCTCTTCCAACACGCGCAGCAATTTCACCTGCGTCGTTGCTGGAATATCGCCGATTTCGTCCAAGAACAACGTGCCGCCATCAGCGAGTTCAAAGCGACCGAGTCGTCGCTCCGCTGCACCGGTGAACGCACCCTTCTCGTGACCAAACAACTCACTCTCAAGCAACGTCTCGGCCAACGCACCAACGTTGACAGCAATAAACGGTTTGTTGCGACGCGGTCCAAGGCGATGAATGCCGCGCGCGACAAGCTCTTTACCTGTGCCGCTTTCACCTTCTATCAACACCGTACTGTTCACCGGTGCGATCTGTTCAATTTTTACAAGCACTTCGCGCAACGCTTCAGTGTCGCCACTCAATCCGGTTTCACTTTGTAGCCGACGTCGGTCCATCAAGCGACGCACCACCGGAGCAACGTCTTCAGCTAACACCGGCTTCGCCAACACCTCGGCGTAGCCAATGGTGCGCAGACGCTCGCGCATTCCCGGCTCGTCGATATCCGCAAGACCAACCACCGGCACGCCAGCCCACAACTCTTCGCGCACCACCTGCACATTACCGGTATCGAAAAGCGCGCCGGTAATCACCACGATATCAGGCTCAAATCGCTCAAGCGTACCGCGCACGTCGTCGAGTGGCGACACGAGTTCAGTCGTGATGCCGCTTTGTTCAAGAAGCGCGTTCAGTCGAACGGCAGGCTCAACATCGGTGAGCGTAATTAGGGCCTTCACGAGCGCTTACTTCTTCGCCGAACCGTTCGGCCAAAACGGAAGCGCGGCGACAGTTGCCTGTACTCGCGAGCCTCGAATCTCAACATCGAATGTCGTGCCAACTTTCGCACTCGCTGTCGGCAGATAACACGTTCCAATCGGAATGCCGACACTCGGCCCAACGGTACCGCTGCACACCACGCCACTCGCCGTGTCACCAACAAAGACTGGGAAACCGTGTCGAGGAACGTTGCGCACCGGCAGCGTGAACGCCACAAGTTTGCGCGGAACACCAGCCGCCTTTTGCGCTTCAAGTGCGGCGCGACCAACGAAATCACCCTTGCTGGACATCTTCACCAACCACGCCAGATTCGCTTCGTCTGGCGTCACCGTATCGTCGATGTCGTTGCCGTACAGCGCCATGCCCATCTCAAGCCGCAGCGTATCACGCGCGCCGAGTCCTGCTGGCGTCACATCACCGGCCGACATGAGCGCGGCCCAGATGTCTTTCGCATGCGCGTCGGGAAAGTACAATTCGAAACCATCTTCGCCGGTGTATCCGGTACGACTGATGATCACATCCTCGACGCCAGCAACCGTACCGACCGCGAAGTGATAGTACGTAATTGCGTCTAACTTGACCGCCGTGTGTCGTGCCAACACACTCGGCGCTTGTGGTCCCTGTAACGCTAGCAGCGCCGTGGAAGTGCTCACATCGACCATCTGCACATCAAACTTCGCAAGATGCGGCGAGATATGCGCCCAATCCTTGGCGATATTCGACGCGTTGACGACAAGCATCAGATGATCGGCAAATCGATAGACGAGGCAATCGTCCTCGATCGTACCGCGCTCATTGCAGAACGTGGAATAGTGCGCCTGTCCGATTGCTAACTTCGCAACATCGTTCGTCGTGACGAAGTTGATGAAATCGATCGCGCCAGGTCCACGCACCAAGAACTCGCCCATGTGACTCACATCGAACAGTCCGCAACGCTGGCGAACGGCGTGATGCTCGACCGTAATTCCGGTGGGATACTGGACGGGCATTTCGTAGCCCGCGAAGGGCACGATTTTGGCGCCGAGTGCAACGTGCGTGTCGTAAAGCGCGGTGCGCAGCAGCGATTCAGGTGCGGACATGGCGGGAAGGCAGGGGTGAGTGCCACAGTGGCAGACGGGAGAAGATACCCGTCGAACCGCATACAACAAACTCCAGCGGGGATTGGAATCCGGCGCTGGAGTCGGTGTGACACGTCGTGCAACTCGCAACCTGCGTTACTGAAGGTGTAACACGTCGTGCAACGTGCAACCTGAGTTCCTCAATACGTGCGCTGTGCTACGCCCACGATTTGTCGATGGTTTTTGCGACTGTGGCAAGCACCGACGCATCGGGCTCCATGTTCTCTTCAGTGAGGTAGGCCACAGTTGCCGCTGGAATGACACGCTGCAGGGCCATCATCGTGTCTGCGTGCGCAGCCATGTGAAGGCGAGCCGTCTCACCGATTTCGACGTCGCCTAACGCGAGTGCTGATGTGTGTAGCATCAGATACCCGACATACGCAAGCGAAATCGCGGTATAGTCGTCGCGCAGATCTTTCGGCAGTTTTTCTGTGCGGACAAAATCGATCGCCGCCGCTCCTAATCCCAGCACTGAAGATGCCGCTTTCTTGAGCACCTTGGAAACGCCCCCAAGATTCTGCTCGCGGCGTTCTGAGATCGCTTCAAGCGCCATTACATGCGATTCGCACATCGCGTGAATTCGGACCAACGTTCCCTTCACCTGGGCATGCTCGTCCAGATCTGCGATCTGACCAGCAACAGCTGTTTGAATGTGTTTTTCGAGCGACAGCATATCGGTCAGATAGCTATCGATTGCTTCTTTTCTGTTGTCTTGAGTTGTTGTAGACATCTGATACTCAGTGAAAGATTGAGAAGGTTTGCGGTGCAACGCGTCGCCGCGTGGAGCTGCGCCAACGATACTTACGGCGCAAGAACGACCTTCGTACACCCGTCATTCTTGTCGCGAAGTGTCTCGTACCACTGGACGCGTTGGCGAGTGGGGCGCGGCGAGAGATGACGATCAACCTAGGTCGCGCATGCGATGATAAAAGGAGTTACAACACGATCGCCGCGTTTCAACTTTTTCACAGCGTTTCCAACTTCCTGAACAATGCCCATCGGCTCGTTGCCGAGGATATCGCCTTCTGTCATTCCCCGTTTAAAAACCGTCTAGAAAATGCAAGTCAGAACCGCAAATTACAGTTGCAGCGATGCGTGCGATGACATCAGTAGTCTTCACCAATGCCGGATCAGAACAAGAAAGACGAACGCTGTTCTCAATGCGGCATAGACGTGAGCGAACGGCACTTCGAGGAAGGCAGCGTCAGTCTACGACATCGATCCTCCAATCGAAGGTATTTTTGACGCCACAATTCGCTCCCGCGCACGGTGCGCGGCGGGAACGATGTAGATACTGAGAGGCGGCAGAACACGATGTGCCATACAGAGTGCAGCAGTGCGGTGTGTGTGTGAACTGAGATCCACAGCACCGTCTATCAGCCCGTTCAAGCTCTGCTGGAATTGCATGGCGCACCCGTCCTGAAAACAAAAAAAGACGGCACCGGGAACACCTCATGGTGTTCGCAGCGCCGTCAACATGGGAACCAATTGTTCCCTCGCATCGGCAATACAACTCTAGTACCGGTCGTGCACGTGAATCGAACGTATCTTCCGCCCAGCGACACGTCAAGAGTGTCACACGGCTACGTCATTTCATCGTACACGAGTCCGTTTGTGTCCGCCTTTATCGCGCGGCGCACTTCCTACTGATCAGTGCGTTGCACGCCTGCGACGCGTTCGGCGATTCATCGGACGTTACAACGCCGCAATTGCCGCAGCGACTTCCTCCGCGTGACCAGCGGGCTTCACCTTCTCGAACACCTGCCGCAGTACACCTTTCGCATCAATCAGAAAAGTCGTGCGCTCAATGCCCATGTACTTACGACCGTACATGCTCTTCTCTTTCCACACGGCGTACTTCTCGGCCACAGCGTGTTCTGTATCGGCGAGCAGCGTGAACGGCAGTTCGTACTTCGTCTTGAACTTCTTGTGACTCGCAACACTGTCGGGACTGACACCGAGAATCACGGCGCTGTCTTTCTTGAAGCGCGGCATCATATCGCGAAATCCGCAGGCTTGCGTGGTGCAACCTGATGTGTCGTCTTTCGGATAAAAATACAAGACGACGTTGTGGCCTTTGAAATCTTTCAGTGCGACGGTCTCGCCAGCATCACTTTCAAGTGAAAATGCGGGAGCGGCTTTACCGATTGTGGGCATGCATGAATCTCCGGTGGGTATGTCTGATGCGAATTCGATTCGCGGATGAAACGTTTCCGCTGGCGTGCAACTCGTGTACGGCAGCGCGCATGTCACCAAGCCGCCAACGCTACGCCCGCACTTGCCCGGTGTGCAGTGTCTCCCCGCCGAGGAGCACCGCCATGATGGCTTTCTGAACATGCAGGCGATTTTCTGCCTCATCCCAGACGCGACTCTGCGCGCCATCAATCACTGCGGCACTGACCTCCTCACCGCGATGTGCTGGCAAACAGTGCAAGAAAATTGCGCTCGACTGCGCGCGCTGTATCAACGTCTCGGTCACACAGTATCCAGTGAAGGCTTTCTCGCGAGCGGCTTTCTCCGCTTCATGACCCATCGACGCCCACACGTCGGTAGTGACGACCGTTGCACCGTCCACCGCCTCTGCGGGATCGCGCACAAGGCGCACAGTTGTTTGTGTTTGCGCACGCGCCAGCAGTACCGGATCTGGATCGTAACCTTCTGGACAAGCAAGGCGCAGCTCGAATCCAAATGACGACGCCGCGTCGATCCACGAGTTAGCCATGTTGTTGCCATCGCCAACCCACGCCACCACCTGCTTGCGTTCATCATTGAGATGCTGACGCACGGTGAGCACATCTGCTAGCACCTGACAGGGGTGCTGCAGGTCCGTAAGCCCGTTGATCACCGGCACCTGCGCGTGCTTGGCCAGGTTGAGCACATCGTCGTGCGCGAAGGTCCGAATCATGATGCCATTCACGTAGCGCGTGAGGACTTGCGCCGTGTCTGAGAGCGGCTCGCCACGACCAAGCTGCACATCACGATCAGAGAGAAACAACGCGTGCCCACCCAACTGGAACACACCTACTTCAAACGACACGCGCGTTCGTGTCGATGCTTTCATGAACAACATCGCTAACGTTTTGCCACGCAGCGGTCGGCGATCGTAGTCACCACGACGCATCCGATCAGCGAGCCGCAATAGCGCGTCGAGTTCGAAGCGATCAAAGTCAGGAATCGCGAGAAAATCGCGATGCGAGCGCTCTGCAGACATGGCAGCGGGAGCGAAAGGGCGTAGTGAACCGGCTGGACACCGGAAAGGGCGTGAACCTAATGCGACCGACCGCGACGTCAACGCATCAACACGTTGTCAGAGCATGTAGCGGCGCAAATCCTCGTCCTGTGACACCGACTCAAGGCGCGACCGAACCATCGCCGCGTCTACCACCACGGAGTCGCTGCCCGATTCAGGAAGTCCAAACAGCAATTCTTCCAATAGCGTGGTCATGACGGTGTGAAGGCGACGCGCACCGATATTCTCCATTCGCGAATTGACGACGGTCGCAACGCGCGCCAGCTCGGCAATGCCGTCTGGTGCAAACGTCAGTGTTGTACCCTCAGACGCAACCAACGCCGCGTATTGCTTCGTGAGCGCGTGATCTGGCTCCGTCATGATGCGCACAAAGTCTGACTCGGTGAGCGGTTTCAGCTCCACACGAATCGGGAAACGGCCCTGCAGCTCCGGAATTAAATCACTCGGCTTTGACACATGGAACGCGCCGGCGGCAATGAAGAGTACATGATCAGTCTTGACCATTCCGTACTTCGTTGACACCGTCGACCCTTCGACAATTGGCAGCAGATCGCGTTGGACGCCTTCGCGCGAGACATCTGGTCCGCCCGCATTACCCCGCGTGCCGGCGATTTTGTCGATTTCATCGAGGAAGACAATTCCAGTTTCTTCCGTGCGCTCGATGGCTTCCGCAATGATCTCGTCGCGATCCAGCATGCGATCCAACTCTTGCTGTTGGAGAATGCGCCGAGCCTCTGCCACCGTCATCGTGCGCTTCCGCGTGCGCTTCGGCATCAGATCCTGCATCATTTGCTGAAACTGTTCCATGCCTTCGGGCGCACCTTGTGTGCTCAACATTCCCATCGTTGGAGCCGACATGGGCAGATCGAGATCGACGGTGCGCTGTTCGAGGTCATTATTGCGCAATAACACGCGCAACTTTTCACGCGTGCGATGATGACGTTCCTTTTCGGCGTCGCTGATCGGCGCTGTGCTTGCCGCACCAGATGATCCGACAAGAAAAATATTCGGAGACGCGTTTTTGTCCTCAGTTTTCTCGACGCTTTCGGCCGGTGGCGTTGGCGGCGAGATCGGCGCTGGGAGCAGCGCATCTAACAGTCGATCTTCAACGCGATCTGCAGCGGCACTCGCAATTTCCAGTTCACGCTCACCGCGCACAAGATCCATCGCGTTCTCAACCAAGTCGCGCACCATCGACTCGACGTCACGTCCGACGTAGCCAACTTCTGTGAATTTTGACGCTTCCACTTTCACAAATGGCGCCGCGGC
>JANNWU010000483.1:0-4259 GCA_031408755.1 Gemmatimonadaceae bacterium
CACTAGACCGCAGGGGCCATACACACTTAGTGTATCGCGCCTGACCGAGACGCTCTATGCGCTGGAACTGCGAGATGGCCTGACGAATCGACTGCTTATCTCAACAGCCGTCTACCGTCAGGCAAGTGCTGATGCAGCCCCATAACGGTCGCCGTAGAGGACTGACGCTGCTCGAAGTGATGATCGCACTGCTGGTGACTGGTCTGGTGGTCGTCAGTGCTCGCGGCATTGCTGAGCAACTGTCGATTTCGGCGCGCGCAAACGTTGCGCTGATCGATACGCGCCTCGCCACAGTGTCTCGGGAGGGTGAGTTGCGCCGCGGATTTCTCCTTGCACGCGAGTCAAGCGATTCAGCTCTCGCGTTTGATGGATCGCTCGACCGTATCACTTGGTCAACGATGTGCACCGCGCCGAGAGGCTGGGATGAGACATGCCGATGCAACGTGCGTGTCGCTCAGCAGCAGGACGGGCACGCTTTCGTGCGACAATGCGACACGGACGGAGTAGACGAGACGCTTCTCACTGACTCCGTAGGCTTTGCAATACTTTATCTCGCTGACCCTACGAACGGCGGTAAGTGGTATCGTCAGTGGGGCAGATCGGTAAGTACGCCATTTGCGATTGGCGTTGTGCGTTTTGGTGTACGCGACACGCTCATCGTGCGCGTCGGTTCTCGCGGATGACGGCGCAACGCGTGCGAAATATGTTTGGGCTGCAACGCTCAGGTGTCGCGCTCCTCACGGTGCTCATGACGCTTGTGTTAATCAGCACGCTCGCAGTCGCAAGCCGACTAAGCTCGACGGCGGGTGTGCGTGCATTAGAGTCTGACTTGCACAGAACGCGGGCACGCTGGCAGGCCGAGGGTTGCGTCGCGCAAATGCTGTCGGCGCTGAACACCGAGATGGAGCGCTCTGGCGGCAATATCTGGAATCGGCTCGATACGATTGCCGAGTTTCCTGTAGGCGCAGGTTGCTCGCTCGAATTTGACGCGGTGGGACGCGTTCGCGGCCTTAGCCAGTATGACTCGTCGGGGCTCGCGCGCCTCTTCCGTGCGACAGGTGTCGAAAATGATCGCTCCGCCGTGCTTGTCGCTTCGCTCCTAGATTGGGCTGACGGAGATGACCAGCCACGGGCGCGTGGTGCGGAGACAGACTGGTACCAAGAAAAACGACGCCTTGGACCCAGAAACGCAGCTCTTCGGACTATGGACGAGATGAAACTCGTGCGTGGCTTCGAGAGCATCCAGTTTTTCTACGATACCGTCGCATCAGTTCTCAGAATTGATTCTGCGCAGGTTGTGCTGGCGCATGCACCGGCTCCAGTTCTGCTCGCGCTACCCGGGATCTCCGACTTAGCGGCGCTGCAGCTAGCGAGTATCTCGGATCGACTGCAGCTCATTGATGCCGTTGCCCAACAGCTAAGAGCAGGCGCTATGGGGAGCGCGGCGTCGGTGACAGCAGAACTGACAGCATGGGACGTGAGGGTGCATCAACGTGTTGTCGGCTCCAATGAGCCGCTTCGACTGAGCTATCGTATCGGAAGAACAAAAACGCGCGTCGCAATCCTCGAAATTTCGGAGTTGCGGTGAATGAACGCGTCGTAGTTGGGCTGCACATTGGCAGCGATGAGATCACTGCTGTTCGCGTTCAGAATGGAACGGTGACTGCATTCTCGTCAGAACAGATTCTCAATGAAGAAATGTTAGCCTCTGCCGTCAAGTCGTGCCTTCTCGCAGTGAAGCCCGCCTCGCGTTGGACGCGCACGCGTTGTGAAGTCGCACTTGGCGCAGGCCGCGTTCAAGTGCGACGCATTGCTGGCATCCCGGTTGTCGCGTCCCGCCGATCCGCGTTAGCGATGATTCAAACGAGCGTTGGTGAATATTTTCTTGGCGCTCGGGGCGCGCTAGATGTCGCTGTTGGAGGACAAGAAGAGGATGGGAGCCTCTGGGCGTTCGCGTGCGACGCAAGTTTGCGCCAAGCAATTCACGAAGTAGTGTCATCCGTTGAGTTCACGTTGCATCGGTTTCGGCCCGCGGTGGACTTGCTTGCGACACTGCCTCTAGCTGGCGGTGGTCAACTGAGTGTTCCCGATGGCGCGCGCGCGGTAGCGCATGTCAGCGTTAAAGACGGTCTCATTGCACGCACGTGGCGGACAAATGCCAGCGCTGTGGACCACGCGTACGTTGGGCTTCCTGCTGACGCGATAGCAGCGTTCGCGTTGCAAATACCAGCGACTGAGCATCACCGATACCTCGTCCCATGGCTTGCAACACAGCACAATTGTCGCGGACGATTTTTGTCCACGATGACTGCTGAGTTGAGCGCCACTCAGCCATCACCTGCACGACTCTGGGCTTGGGGGACCGCTGCCGCAGTGTTTACGATCGCGGCTCTTGCGACACCACTCGTCAGGTCGCGCGCATCAGCGGCGCGGTCGAGCGCGGGGATCTCCCCGCTCGCGGCGCGGTACTCGATTGTGTCATCGCGCGCCAGAACGGTAGACAGCGCAAGCTTGGTGACAGCAGAAATTCATCGCTTTCGGAGCGGCGGTGCACACGCTCTGGCTGTGCTCACAAATATTGCGACCGCACTGCCGGAGGACGCCGTTGTTACATCGTTGAGCGCGGATTCCACGAGTGTGCAGGCGTCGCTTTTGGCATCCAGCGCCGCAGATCTCATCGAGTCTCTTGGACGGATGCGGAGTGTCGATAGTCTCACACTCGTTGGCGCGGTTACCCGAGAGCCACTGGGACGAGGCCGCAGTGCGGAGTTAGGCTTTCCGACGACGACAGCACGAATGCCAGAGGCTGTCGTGATGGAGCGCATATCCGTTCGATTTCGTAGCGATCGACTCGCCATCGTCACTGACAGCAGTGCAACAGTTCGGAGGCTTTCGCCGCAACCACGAGCCGCGGCGGTTGCGAGTGCGTCAGTGGATGGCGAAGGGCGGTTTCCGTGACCATCTCAATAGATATCCCCAGAATCACGCAGCGTGAGCGCCGCGTGATCTCTCTGTCGACGCTCATCGTGGTGCTTGGATTGATACTTGGTCGCGCACTGCCTGCGTGGCACGAAGTGAGCACGGCTGAGCACAGGCGTGCGACGGTGCTGGCTGATTCCGTCACCAAGATGCGTTTCGCTATCAAGCGTGGTGCAAAGAATCGCGATAGCGTAGCTGCCGCGCGGCGGCGATTAGATCGCGCAGCTTCCGCTGTACTCGTTTCGACATCTCGTGAAGCCGCTGAAGCAAAACTCATCGGCATCCTGTCGAATGCGGCAGATGACATTGGACTAGATGTGACTTCACTTCAAGCTATCGGAGATGCGCTGATTGAGCCGAAGTCTCGGCGGCTGCGACCATCGTTATTTCGAACGGTTGGAGTGCGTGGCAGTGCGAGAGGGGATATTCAGACTCTTGTCGATCTTGTGAGTTTTGTCGACACCTCCTCGCACACGCTCGCTCTGCAGTATTTCTCCGTGACGCAAGCACGCAATGGTCGGATGGATTCGAGTCCAGAAGAGTTGCAAATGGAATTCGTCGTTCGCGCATTAACTAGCGCATCAAGTACACAGAAAGCAGCAGGCCCGCGATGAGACCGCGAATGATCGAAGGCGTGCTAATTGTGTGGTCCGTACTTGCTGCGTGCGCAGTCGTATTTGCAAGCGTATGGGCGGGTGACGTTGCACCACCGACCACAGGAGCTCCGCGACCAAAAGCTCCGTTAGCTGCGTCAAATCCAGTGTGGTCAGCACAAGCTGTGAAAATGATCCTCGACCTGAATCCATTCCTGATGCCGATGATCGTTGCGTCGGTCTCCGTTGACACGCGCGCTGGATACCCGGTTACGACAATTGCGCAGTCGGATCGCTTCGCATCACAGGCAGGCCGAGTGCGCCTTGCGGCAGTGGTGGGTCCACCGTGGAGGGCAATCATCGTTCGTGACGATGGCGGTGCGTCACCATTGGTCGTGCAGGTTGGTGATTCAGTCGCGGATCACCGGGTCGTGCGGATCGTCGCGGATACGGTTGTGCTGCGCCGTGCTACAATCACAACGCGCCGACTTATCGGCGAGAGTTGGACGCGATGATCTTCATTCGGTTTTGTTCGAGTCCGCGACGCGTGCTCGCTCTCGTATACGCGCGGCTTGCATTCGCTGCATTGCTGTTTTGCACAACGAACGGACTCCTTCACGCGCAGCCTGATCAAGCGAAGCGCGATACAGTGAGTATTCGGATAGTCGACACGGATTTGCGAACGGC
>JANNWU010000484.1:0-6082 GCA_031408755.1 Gemmatimonadaceae bacterium
ACTGCGCAGATGGTGTTTCCGTCACGTCGCGGATCTGCACAGATCCCGCAGCGAGGCGTCTCAGTGAGGTTGTAACAGATTTCACAGGTGCGGACGCGCTCGGTAAGCCCGACCAGCGACTCCGCCAGACGCCGACACTGAGCCGGAGGCTGTTTGAGCAAATGATACGTGAGCCGAAGCGCGGTTTTCCGCCCGATCCCCGGCAATCTCGCGAGCTCGCTCGCCAATTCATCAATCGCGGACACAGCTCACATAAATGGGAGCTTGAGGCCCGGAATACCGAGCCCGCCCGCAAGTTTGCCCATTTCATCCTGGCTCAGCGCGGCCGCTTTCTGCTGTGCATCGCCGACAGCCACTGTGACAAGATCTTCGAGCAACTCAACGTCGCCGCCAGAAAGCAGGCTCGGATCAATTTTGATCTTCCTGACCGTGCCTTTGCCGTCGGCTTCGACGGTAACCATGCCGCCGCCCGCCGCACCGTGCACCGTTCGGGTGGCGAGCTCATCCTGCAGCGCAGCCAGTTTGCCCTGCATCTGCTGGGCCTGCTGCATCATCTTCATAAAATCCATCGTCGGGTGGGGCGAGGGAGACGTAAATGATGAAATCTATTGACGTTGGGACCGCTACTCCAACAACTCCAAATCCAGTTCCTTCACCGCCTCGCCGAGCACGGGATCTTGCTTTGATAACGCGGCGACACGTTCCTGCTTCACACCGTCTGTCGTGAGCCGTTCACGCGTCGTCGTCGCGCCGCCCGCCGGCGGCTTCACTTGCACCCGGCTGATCGCCGGAACCACGGTCCTGAGCGCCTCAGTCACCTGAGGCAACCCGTCGGTGAGGACGGGAAAATCGCCGGCGTCATCGCACTCGAGTGTGAGCAAACCAGCGGCGGTCACGGCCGTCGGTTGTACACGCTCCAACAGTGCGGCGAGCAACCCGCGACCCTGCGTTTTGAGTGTCCTGATGACCGCATCCCACTCGTCGACAATCTGATGCAGATCAGGGACCGTGGGCACCGCGTTACCTGCTGAGCTCCGTGCGACCGGTGCCACGGCCACTTCCTTCACGATTGCAGCGGAGGGAGGCGCAGGCTGCGACCATTTGGCAGCAGGCGGTGCGGTTCGCGCAGCCGACACGTCTGCAACCGCAGCTCTCGCTGCAACCGGTGGCGCGTTGCGGGGCGCGGCGACCGCACGCGGCGCGACATCTCCTAAGCCCGCCAGCACTTCTTCGAGCGAAAGCGTTCGGTCGAGCAATGCCAGCCGCAGTAAGAGCGTCTCGAACACCAACTGCGGCTGACCGCTCTTTCGGAGGCGAGCTTCCACATCTGCCATCAGTTGCAGCACGCGCAGTAGATCGCCTGCGCGCCACTGCGACGCCATTTGCGTGAGCGATTCGCGTACCGTTTTCGACACTGGACCAGCATCGCCACCCAGCACAATCGCAAGCTGAGAGCGCACGAGATCACCAAGCCCCGTCAGCAGCAGCACCAGATCGACGCCCAAATTCGACAGTCGGTCAACCGCGGCAAACACGTCGGCCGCTCGGCGTTCCGCGACGATGCCCAACAACGTCAACAGTTCGTCTTCCGGGACCAAACCCAGCGCGTCGCGAACTCGCGCCGAGGTGAGCATGGATTCGTCTCCGAATGCGAGCACCTGATCCGTGAGCGACAATGCATCGCGTAAACCACCATCGGCGGCGCGCGCGAGCATGATCAACGCATCGGGCTCAAACTCAACTCCTTCGCTTTCCAGAACAGCCGCGAGCCGATCACGAATTTCGGCCGGGTTGATTCGACGCAAATCAAAGCGCTGCAATCGGCTTAGCACTGGCGCCGCCGTCTGCGCAATCTTCTGCGGCTCAGTGGTCGCAAAAACAAATACAACGCGTGGTGGCGGCTCTTCGAGAATTTTGAGCAGCGCATTCCACGCTTCGCGCGTGAGCATGTGCGCTTCGTCCACGATGTACACCTTGTAGCCATCGCTGGTGGACGGCGCATACATCGCCCGTTCGCGCAGCTCGCGCGCGTCATCAACGCCGCGATTGGAGGCGGCGTCAATTTCAATCACATCCAGCGACGCGTTTCCGCTCCAGATCCGCGTGCAGGCCGGACATGTGCCGCACGGCTCGCCATCATCGCGCTGATGCTTATTCTCACAGTTCAGCGCCATGGCGAGCACGCGCGCGAGCGTCGTTTTTCCTGTGCCTCGTGGACCGCAGAGTAAGTAGCCATGCGCAACGCGGTCGCGTGCGATTGCTCCTTTGAGCGTGTTCGACACGTGCGACTGCACGGCAACTGACGCGAAGTTTTTCGGACGGTATTTGCGAGCGAGCGCGATCACGGGCTGGGGATCCTCCCGAGGGGCGCAACCACGACGCTGCACCAGAGGCGGCACATTGCGTCAAGACACTGAGTGAGAGACACAAATCGCGCGGCGTCGCCACCCGAACTTGGGCGATCGAACGGCCGCGCGATACTCCAGGCCTGACGGAGCAACGCAAGACACCACACGGCGCTGCTACCTCTCGGTCCTGACGCGGTTAGCGGGCAAACGCCCTCCGGGACCTGGAGCAAGAACAAGTCTATCGACCGGAGTGCTGTGCGTCGAGTGCAACCGGCGTGGTCACTGCGCCAGCGCCGTCGCAACGGCACGTCCGGCTGTCGCTGCGGCTTCGGTGGAGATATCGAGATGAAAGACTGCGCGGACGCGCGTTGCCGACCACCCCGACAGCGCAACGCCAGCAGAGTGCGCCGCCGCCACGACAGCGCTCGACGGCTGCCCATCGCGAAGATCGATCATCACAATATTCGTATCCGGTGCAACAGTGCGTGCACCACCCGCACCTTCCACGAGGCTGGCGAATAGCGCGGCATTTGCGTGATCGCGCTCCAGTCGCGTGAAATTCTCGCGCAGTCCATACAACGCACCAGCCGCCAGAATGCCCGATTGGCGCATGCCACCGCCAAACCGCTTGCGAACCTCCCACGCTGCGTCGATTAATGCCCGCGATCCCGCGAGCACCGCACCAACGGGTGCACCAAGGCCTTTGGAAAAACTCACCATGACGGTGTCAGCGGCCGCAGCGAATTCGTGCATCGGTGTGCCGGATGCGATGTGCGCATTCCACAGTCGCGCGCCATCCAGGTGGACGCGCAAGCCCGCGTCACGCGCGACATTGGCCATCGCGTGCAGTTCATGCACCGGCGTAACCATCCCGCCAGAGCCGTTGTGCGTATTCTCCATGCACAGCACAGTGGTTCGCGGTGCGTAGCGTGACGGCGCACGCAGGCCGCGCTGCACGTCAGCGGCGCGAATGGTCTCTCCGACCGGCGTAATAGACCGTAACTGCAATCCACGAAAGACTGCAGCGCCGGCTCCTTCCCAGTCAAAGATGTGCGCACGCGCATCGCACAACGCTTCGGTGCCCGGCTCGCCGAGCATCCAGAGCGCCGTTTGGTTGGCCATTGTGCCACTGGGGAAAAACAGTGCGGCTTCTTTGCCTAAAAGTTGTGCGACCGCTTGCTCAAGTTCACGCACGGTTGGATCACCATCCAGCACATCGTCACCAACTTCAGCCGTGGCCATCGCCTGTCGCATTGCAAGCGATGGACGCGTGACGGTATCGCTGCGCAAATCAATCATCACGCCACCTTACGAGGATTTCGGCGCAACTCCGCCGCCTGCGCTACTTCTGCGCCGATGATGAAAATTAGCGAGGCGTAGTATGTCCAGAGCGTGACAACAACCAAGGTCGCGATGGCGCCGGTGTAGAGCGAGCTGGGTGAGAAAGCCTTGACATAGTATCCAAACCCGGTGCGCGCGAGCTCAAACAGCAAACTGGTGGTGAGCGAACCAACAACGGCGGTATGCGACGGAATGGGGCGATTGGGTACCAGTCGATACGCGGCGTAGCAAAGCAAGAACACGAGCAAAAATGCCACCAGTCGTCCGAACACATACTCCACCGGTCCCATCACGTCTTCGCGCACGCCGAGTTGGGTGAGCACGGCAACACCACGGGTTGAGGCGGCGTGCATATACGCCGTCAGCGAGCCGTAGATCGTAATCGCCACTGCCGCCAGCAGCGAGCACGCAACATCGAACAGCTTACCATGCAAAATTCCCCGTTCGTTTGGTACATCGAACGTGCGCACGAACACACTTCGCATTGAGCTGAACACACGCGTCGAGAACCAGAGAAAACCGATGGCGGAGTACAGCGTCACCGACCCGCCAACTCGCGCAATCTCTCGGATGGTGTCACGCACGGAGGTAGCCTCTGACCAGTTCTGTGACGGCAGCAGGCGATCGAGAAATCCGAGTGCTACGTCAGCGGCAATATCCGGCGTGTTACCAAGCGCCAATGTCGATACAGACACAAGCAAGAGCACGAATGGTACTGTCGCAAGCAGCAAGTTAAACGCGACTCCCGACGCTAAAAACATCACATCATCATCACCAAGACTCTTCCAAACCTGGCCAAGAAACTCGCGTGTGACTTGCACCGGCGATTGCAAAAAACGCGTCGCTTCCGCTACGGCGGCATTAGCGACCGATGGCGTGCCATTCGCACCGCGACGGCGCTTGGGTCGCGTACGACTCACAGCAGCACCGCGTAGCAATCGAGCCGCAAATGAGCGTTGCAGTCCACTAAATGCGGTCCAACTCAGGGCGCGTTCGCGCGGTGACAACGTTGCCGGTGTTCAGCGTACCTGCCGGCTCGAACAGCATCAATTCGCATTCGTGATCAGCCACTGGACGATGCTCGACGCCGCGCGGCACGACAATCATATCTCCTGCCTGCAGCTCCACTGATCGGTCACGGAACTCCATGCGAAACGCGCCGCGATGCACGAGAAACAGTTCATCTTCGTCGTCGTGTGAATGCCAGTCAAATGCGCCGAGAATCTTGCACAGTTTCACCTGTTGCCCATTCAACTCGGCGGCAACCTTGGGGCTCCAATGTTCGCTAAACGAGCTGAATTTCTCAGCCAATGTGATGCGTTCAGTCATGCGACTCCACGAAGAGTAATGGTGGTTTCCAGGCACACACTGCTGCCTGAGTATCGTGCGCCCGCCGGAAGTAACGGCACCTTGCTGCTGTGCAGTGTGGTAATTTACACCCTGAACGATCTACGTCACCTGAGCGAGCAGACACCATGATGGCATCACGAGGCTATGCGGCGCTGACCGCGCGCGCAGCATTGGCGCCTTTTTCCTTTGAGCGGCGCGAGCCCGGGCCGAAGGATATTCAAATCGCGATTGACTACTGTGGCGTCTGTCACAGCGATTTGCATCAGGTGCGAGACGAGTGGGGTGGCGCGATGTTCCCGATGGTACCGGGTCACGAGATTGTTGGACGCGTGGCAGCGGTGGGCACCGAGGTCACGCGCTTTACCGTTGGAGACATGGCTGGCGTGGGCTGCATGGTGGCTTCGTGCAAAACGTGTGACAGTTGCGCGCAGGGAGTGGAGCAGTATTGCACCGGCGGAACCACATACACATACAATAGTCGCGACAAGGCTGGCGCACTCACATATGGTGGGTACTCCAACAGCATCGTGGTGGATGAAAATTTTGTACTTCGTGTACCCACGACGCTATCGATGGCTGGCGTAGCTCCACTGCTCTGCGCTGGGATCACGACGTATTCGCCGATGCGGCATTGGCGTGTGTCGAGTGGGCAGAAGGTTGGCATTATCGGATTGGGCGGCCTGGGCCACATGGGCCTCAAATTCGCACGTGCGTTTGGTGCGCATGTTGTCCAGTTCACCACATCACCGTCAAAGGCGGACGACGCGCTGCGACTCGGCGCGAACGAGGTGGTGCTCTCGACTGACGCTGCTGCGATGAAGGGGCATTTCAACAGCTTCGACTTCATTCTCGATACGGTTTCGGCGGCACACGATCTGATGCCGTTCGTGAACATGCTGAAGCGCGACGGTACAATGGTTCTCGTAGGAGTGCCGGAGACACCACCGATCGTGCACGCCGGCCCCCTGATTTTTGCTCGACGGGCGCTGGCAGGTTCACTGATCGGTGGCATTGCTGAGACGCAGGAAATGCTCGATTTCTGC
>JANNWU010000485.1:0-6162 GCA_031408755.1 Gemmatimonadaceae bacterium
CGGAGAAGGTCGCCGGCATGCGGATCGTTCAGTTCGCGAGTGATCCTCGGCTAGACGAGCACGCGCTGTCGGCGCTGACCGCGCTCTTTCGTGTTGAACGGCACGCTGGCCTCAGTCTCAAGATTGCCGACACGTTGGTGCGAAAGCGCAACTCGCAAATTGATCTTGACATGATCGGTTTTCTGATTCAAGCGTGGCATAGCGATGGTATCCCAGCAGCCAAAGTCGCAATGGGTTCTGTGTTTTACGGCGTCGAAGGCTTTCTCATGGACAGCTTTATGATAGGCGAACAGCGGCCGAGTGCGTTGACCGATGCGCTGCTCGCGTCATTTTCGTCAGGACAACTTCCTGACGGTGAAGCTCCAGTCATCGACGCGTTGACGACCATTTCGACAGATATGACACAACCGCTTGCTGCGTTCGCGGCAACCGCCGTGCTGGATGCTACACGACACGCGAGCGCTGCGGGAACACAGCTTGTGTTTGACACCGCACGAAGTGGCACGGACCGAGCGATTCGTGCGCTCGCAATTCGCGTGCTCGGACAGCAGCCTAGAGCACTACTGCCGTTGCTGGATGATCTCAAAGCTTTGACCGTCGCGGCAGACACCGATCCGCGTGTGCGCCGCTCCGCTTTCCATGCACTGATCAACACCCATCAATCGGCGCTGCCAACGCGGATCACCGAGGTGATCGATCTCTATTTTCGGTATCTCACGGAAGCACCGTTCGATCATTTCGGCGATGCGTTACACGGATCTGACGCTGCGAAAGCTCCGGAGCATCTGTTGGCACGCATGACCGAGAGCTTTGACGCTATTGGATCCCAATCCGCTCGACAGGCGGCGCTGCAACTCGTGTCCAACCCATTCGCTTTCGGCATCGAGAAAGCATTTGAACCATTCTGGATGCAGATCATCCACGTGATGCTGAAGGCGCTCGACAATCCGCGACACGGCGATCTGCACCACACCATCTTCTGGAATCTGTTGCACGATGTCGCTGTGCCAGCGCGCGCGGCCGACGAGTTGGCGAAAGGTCTTACTGATCGGCTGGCACGCGTGAACTACACCGAACGTACCCGCAGTTTGATCGAGCACTGGCTGGAGCGTTATCGTAGCGGATGAACGCTGGTTGCACGGAACACGCAGTGATATCAGTGGCCGAGCGCGTGGTCAGTGCCGTCGGGTGTTTCGCCGATACCGTGACGCTGCAGTTCCGCGTCTCGGAGCCATTACGGCAAGGCGTCGAAGCCAGATTCCGCTTGCTGCAAGTGTGCCTGCTGCGCCGCGCGTTCATCGTAGCACTTCGCGCACTCGACGCGTATGACTCCGCCGGAACACCAATCACTCAGCGAGGGTTACGCAAGCACACAATCGGTCTGCGGAAAATCATCGCCGACGCACAGCAGCGCGTCATCAGCCACCACGGCCATCGCGTACGAGAGACAGTCGCCAAAGTTGAGTGACGCAGGGTGGCGTCCCTTACCGTAGCGCAGCATAGCATCCATTGCGACACCAAAATGTGCCTCGGTGACGTGCACCACGGCGATACTGCTCTCCTGCAGCAGGCGCGCCAGCAGTCCACGCGCGTCGATTTTTAATCGCGCTGAAAGCACGATTCCTGTTTCGAGCAGTGTGGCGGCGCCCATCGACAGCGACGATGCGCTGCGCATGCGAGCCAGCAGCCCCTCGGCCTCAGGTTCCTGCAAAACGATGGCGACCAGTGCCGAGCTGTCGAGCATCACGCGCCGAGGGGTCCAAAGCCAAGGAGCGCTTCTTCTTCCTCTTTCGTGAGGCGCGTTCCACGCACTTCAGCGGGAATTGTCGGCCAGATTTCCCGTTCCAGCAGTCGTCGCAAGCGATCCGCAGGATTCAGGTCATCAGCGCCTCGTTCAAGGCGGTCTCGGCGCTCTTCCAGAGCGCGCCGAATCGCCTCGGTCTTGGTCTCGCCTGTCATGGCAGCGACCGTGTCGAGAAGCCGTTCCACCCGCTCATTTTTGATGTTCACTGCCACCAAGCCTCTACGGGTTAAAGAATTAAAGAATAAATAATTAAATAAAGAATTCTCCGCAAGGCTACCGTAGGCTCGCGTCAGTTTCGCGACCTCGCCATCCTTGCCCACGTGTTCGTCATCGAGTCAGCCAGCCCCCACCGCGAGTACGCCTCGCATGCTCCCGCCAGCTTCTCTCGCGACTCTGCATACCGGCGCTGACGAGAAAGCGATACGCCCAACAAACATTCAGCACCCGCAAGCTTCGGATGCCCCGCCGGCAACCGCGACACCGTGCGCCGAAGTGCATCACGCAACGCCCGCTCGGCACCAACAAAATCGCCGCGACTCAGAGCCAACTCACCTCGCCACTGCGCCAGATCCGCCAGATACGCGTCGTTGTCGTCTGCAATGCGATTGAAAACGCGCTCGCTCTCATGCATTGCTTTCGCCGCGTCATTCGCGCGACCCAGACGTAGCAGCGGGCGCACACGCTGGCCCATCATGTAGCCGTAGCCGCACGATTCGGCACCCTCTGGACGTGCACGCGCGACGCGCGCGAGACACTTCCGAATCAGGAGCATCTGTTGGCACGCTTGACCGAGAGCTTTGGCGCTATTGGATCCCAATCCGCGCGACAGGCGGCGCTGCAACTCGTGTTGAACCCATTCGCTTTCGGCATCGAAAAAGCATTTGAACCTTTCTGGATGCAGATCATCCACGTGATGCTGAAAGCGCTCGACAATCCGCGTCACGGCAATCTGCGCTACACCATCTTCTGGAATCTGTTACACGATGTAGACGTACCACAGCCTGCGGCAATCGAGTTCGCGAAAGGTCTGACTGATCGACTTGCGCGCGTGAAGTACACCAAACGTACCCGCGGTTTGATCGAGCACTGGCTGGAGCGTTATCGTAGCGGATAAACGCTGGTTGCGCGAAACACGCTGTGATCTCAGTGTGCGTGCAATTGGTCAGTGCCGTCCGCTGTTTCCCCGATACCGTGACGTTGGAGTTCCGCGTCTCAGAGCCATTACCGAAATTACCGCTGACGACAATTCCTCGTCGATGGTGTTAGAAATCTTCGCACGTCGCTCACGGTTCAACTCGCGTGATCGTGGTGATCACGTCGAAGTCCCGATCATAGCTGCAGATCGCTTCAAACCCCTCGTGCATCACGACCGCCGCGTGCAGTGCATCGCGCGCCATCAGTGACGGATGCTCGTCCAACAAGGCACGGGCGCGGTCTAGCATTTCCGCCGAGATGGGTACGACGCTCGGAAAGAGTTGTCGTGACAAGTCATACACGTCGCGTCCGTCATTCCATCGCTTGATCGCGCGATATCGATGCAAAATCTCCTGCAGCGTTTCCGCATTGATTGTCGCTGCCAGCTCGCTGCGCGCTATCCGTTCAAGCAAGCGCGCGCTCGGCTTTTTATGCGGATGCGTCGCGCCCGCCGCATACATAATGATATTGGCGTCGATTAGGATCACTGTGCGATCACCGTCGAGTGCGTGGCATCAGCGCTTCGGCGTTGATTACCGATTCGTCTTTCATTTCCCGCGGCGATCCCACCGGCAGCGAGAGTGCCGAGAGTGCGGCAACGGCAGCAACGCGAGCCTCGGCGTCCACGAGTCCGTATTGAACCGCGCAAGCCTCTCGCACCAATTCACCCAAGCTTTTGCCCCGTCGAGCCGCAAGCTCCGAAAGACGCTCATGGGTTTGTGGCGAGAATAGAATTGTTGTTTTCTTACTAAGCTCCATATGCACCTCCGCAGGTGGATAATATCGACACGTTGGTGTCGCCGCAAGAGGGCGCTCGGTGACTAACGAACTGGCCGTTGAGCGGCCGGTTGAACGAGGTCGCCGGAGCCAAGGCTTTCAACCAACCGTTGCAAAACCTGAAGCGGAGCTGCGGAGTCCGATTCGCTGATACCGTGCACGGCCAACTCGCGCACTTTCGTCTGCAGATGCAGCGCGCTCGCAGGTACGCGTCGTCCGTCGATAGTGAGTCGCCAGAGCGGAGTGGCCGAGACGTCTCTTTCGACCAGCCCGCGCTTCACGAGACTGTCAATCGCTTTCTCGAGAACACCCGCGACGTCGAAAAACCGGAATGCATCGCCAATCTGCTGGCGCGACGCTGTGACACAATCGTGCACGACATTCAGCACCTGCCATTCCATGCGAGACAGCTGTTAGCCTCTTGGGCTGCGTTGATTCAGGCGGTGAGCGCTGCGTCTGCTTGCTTCAGCCAGTAACTGATAGGGCGCTGTTTCTTCTCTTCGGACAGATGATGCGAGATCCTTTCGTCTGTGGAACGAACACGCCGATTTCATGCTGCATGATGCGCTGCGCCTGCGCGCATGATGTCTGCGCGGCCGCTTTCCGCATCGTTGCGTTCGCGACCGCGCACATCAAACCGTCAGCCCATAGCCTGAAAATCGTCTTCCGTACTTCCTGCCAAGTCCCCCTTCCAACTGCTGATTTTGTGCAATCCATAAGCGAACACCGCATTCTCCGACAATGTGATCCGCTCCTCACCTTTCCACGAGCCGCCGCCTTCGACGCCCACTGAAAGCCCCTCTGTGATGTTGGCCTGCACATCAAATCGCACGCCGGTGGCGAAACGTTCTGACAACTCTCCCGACATCACCACCCACACAGACGAACAGATCCGCGCGTCGCTACCCTCTTGCTTCATTTTATCGCGAACTACATCGGCATCGTTGAGGAGTCGTGTCAAATTGCCACCGTCAACATGAAACCGGATCAGCTTCAAGTCTGCATCTTTCGCGCGACTGAAGTCAAATGCGGCTGTGCCTTCGACCGTGTAATACACTGATGCCGTGGCCTCGACGTCGGCGCGGTTTTCCCGAGACCAGTCAATGATGTACGGCGGTGACTTGCTCACTTTGCCCGCAAGTAAACTGTAACGAACGTTCCCTTCAACAGAGAGATAATTCGCCTGCAGCAGCGGCGTCTTCTTCTCACCCCACTTACCAATCCCCAGCGCAATTGCATTACGTCGAAAGTAGCGGTTACCGTCGGGTCCTTTGAAATGGCTGTCCTTGATTTCGATCATGTTCTCTCCGGAAAGTATGTGACGGTGATGGTTCTCTCGGTTATGGCGACGTTGATCTGGAATGGTGGACATGCGCCATTTGCGCGCGAATTGCGCATCGACATTGTGTCGTGTTGGTTCTAGCAATACGCCGCTGATCGACGTACAACCGGAGCTCGACTGATGCATGATGTTTCATCCACACCAATTTCGGCGCTGCTGATCAATGCCGCTGGTGGCGACCGCGACTTACTCGAGCGAGTGGTCCCGCTCATTTCGAGTAGCTCGACTCGTCTCTGATGTTACGCTAACGCGCATCTCGCAACATCGGCATGCGCGCCCACGCAATTGTCATCGAGTCGGCGAGGCCCCACCGCGCGTACACTTCACACGATCCCGCCATTGTTTCACGCGCTTCGCTGTGCCGGCGCTGACGCGACAGCGACACGCTTAACAGGCATCTCGCTGCAGCGAGTTTTGGATGTTGTGGCGGTAAGCGTGCTGTCGATCGTTGCAACACATCTCGAAACGCTCGCTCGGCGGCGCGATACGTGCCCTGACTCAGTGCCAGCTCGCCGTGCCACTGCGCAAGATCGGCAAGATACGGATCGTTCTTCTCTGCAATGCTTCGGAGTACACGCTCACTCTCGTTCATTGCGGCGATCGCAGCATCTGCGCGCCCAAGCCGAATTAGCGGTCGCACGCGCTGGCCCACCATGTATCCGTAGCCGCGCGATGTCACACCTCCCGGACGCGCACGCGCACGCGCGACGGCGGAGTCGAGCATGCTGAGCCCATCGGCAACTCGACCGCGAGTAATGATCACAAGCCCGACATTCCGCAGTGTGTTGTCAATGCGCCAGTGATCAGAATCCAGACGCGCGCGAAATCGGCTGAGTGCAGCGCGCAAATGCTGCTCCGCCTCTGCCAGCCGGCCCTGATGCGCGGCCAGCAATCCGAGGCTCTCCAGGTCGACGGCTTTGATACTGTCGGTGTCGATCAGTGAGTCGAGTTTGATACCATCGCGAATGAGTGCTTCGGCTGCGGCCCACTGACCCAGTTCAGTGAGCACGACGGAGAGAGCGGAGCGATCTACCTCTCGGATGCG
>JANNWU010000486.1:0-6685 GCA_031408755.1 Gemmatimonadaceae bacterium
TTCACAAACGCGTCGCGGCCCAGCGAGTCGCGCGTAAGACCTTCAGCCGCAAGCTGCTTCTCCACCACATTTTGCGTGGCAATTCCCGCGTGATCCGTGCCCGGCACCCATAGTGCTTCGTCGCCCGCCATCCGGCGCCAACGAATAAGCACATCTTGCACCGAATTGTTCAGCCCGTGCCCCACATGCAGAATTGCCGTCACATTTGGCGGCGGCATCACAATTGTGTACGGCTCGCGCGCGCCGCCCAATCGCGTAGTCCGACCAGCGTGCGCAACATCGGTTCCGGCGGCCTGCCAGCGTGCGTACAGCGCCGTCTCGACATCGGCTGCGCTGTACGTGGTGGGCAGTTCGTCCGGCTCGGAAGCGATCGGCGCTGAGGGTCCGCTAGTAGTTGTCATCGGAGAGGCAAAACGTAATGGCTTCGCAGGGCGCGCTCCCGGTGTAAGGGCAGGGGAGCGCGACGCTCGGTGTTCAAAGATCGCTGCCAGTCGGCCGCGGCCGAGTCAGACCGCCGACGCGCCTCGAACCAGCAGGCGGTTGACGACCGTGTGGACGCCAATTGTCCCTCGGGTCAGCGTCGTGGCGTGCTTGATCTCTTCGCGCTCGTCAACCCAGCCCGAGAGCTCGATGATCCCGGTGCCGATAGCTCCGATATCAATGGGGCGATCCATCAGGATTGGATCGTTACGGAACGTCTCAAGCACGCGCGCCTCGAGCTCCGCCTCATCGTCAACCGGTCGGCTGGACGACTTCTCGCGCTGAAATGGGCGCGCGTCTGTCACATCTGGGCGACGGGCAGAGCGACGGCGCGTCGCCGGCGCCACGTCATCTTCCTCGTCGTCATGGTCACCGTCATGGTCACCGTCATGATCGTCGCCATCGTCATCACTGTCGTCATCCGTCCGAGCGGCGCTCAAACGGGACAACACGCCACGATCAGCCAGCAGCATGCCCACCGCCATACCGGCGAGGGCGCCAAGCATCACTGCGCCGAACCGGCTACGCGCACTTTTCTCTGTTCGATTTGTACGACGAATCACTCGCATCTGCTCTTTCGCGGGAGGTATGATGTAAATATAGCCAGCCTGACACCGTCGAGCGATGTGCAGAATGCGCGCCGCCGATTCGTCCTTGATTTGCACGCCGTTCCGCAAACCACTTTCTGCGGTCGCGTGCGCCGTTCCACGCCACTTATCTGAATGTCAGACAACGACTCTGCTTTGCTCCGCCTGACCCTCCCCGACGGCGCCGTTCGCGAAGTGCCCAATGGCACGCTCCCGAGCGAGGTCGTCGCCAGCATTGGCGAACGCTTGCTTAACGCCGCGGTCGCTATCAGCGTCGACGGCGAGGTGCAAGATCTGCGCACGCCACTACGTCGCAGCGGTGCCTTCCGCGTCTACACCGATAAGGACCCGGAGTCCCAGCCGGTCCTCCGCCATTCGGCCGCGCACATTCTCGCGACTGCTGTGCGTCGCCTGCGCCCGGATGCGCACATTGGCTTTGGTCCGGCAATTGACGAGGGCTTCTACTACGACTTTCAAGTCGCGAGTCCTTTTACGCCAGATGACCTGCTCGCATTCGAAGCCGAGATGCGGAAGATCATGGCCGAGAAGCTGCCGTTTGAACGTGCGGAAGTATCTCGTGCAGAGGCGAAAAATATTTTTGCTGATGATCCGCTGAAACTTGAGCGTATTGATGACTTGGGCGCTGACGAAATCATCTCGACATATACCGATGGTCCATTTGTCGATCTCTGTCGCGGCCCGCACGTACCACACACCGGTTGGCTGAAGCACTTCAAACTGCAGAGCGTTGCCGCAGCATACTGGCGCGGCGATTCGTCACGCCAGTCGCTGCAACGCATTTATGGCACGGCATTTTGGAAGAAAGACGCCCTCGATCAGCATCTGCACAACATCGAGGAGGCGAAGAAGCGTGATCACCGTAAGCTCGGCAAAGAGCTTGATCTGTTCATGTTTCATCCATTTTCACCGGGTGCAGCGTTCTGGACTGAGCGCGGCACGTCGATGATCAATTCGTTGAATGCATTTCTGCGCGAGATGCAGCGCGATGGCTATCAGGAAATCAAAACACCGCTGCTGTACAACAAGGCGCTGTGGGAAATGTCCGGACATTGGGGCAAGTACAAGGAGAATATGCTTCTTGTGCTCGACAATGAGACGGGAGAACACGACCTGTCGTTGAAGCCTATGAATTGCCCGTCGCATCATGTGTTCTACGGGTCCAAGAAACACAGCTACCGCGATCTTCCGCTGCGCTACAGCACATATGACGTGCTGCATCGCAACGAATTGTCGGGCGCGCTGTCTGGACTCACACGAGTGCGACAATTCCAGCAAGACGACTGTCACATCTACTTGATGGAAAGTCAGATCGTCGACGAGGTGCATCGTCTGGTAGAGATGATCCTTGGCTATTACCGCACCTTTGGATTAACGGCGCGACTCAAGTTCGCGACGCGACCTGAACAACGGATTGGCAGCGATGCGATGTGGGACACGGCCGAGTCAGCGTTGCGCGGGGCGCTGGAAAGCACTGGCATGGCGTACGAGTTGAAGGAAGGCGACGGTGCGTTTTACGGCCCCAAAATCGACTTCGACGTGATGGACTCGATCGGTCGCGCCTGGCAGCTCGGCACGATTCAGCTCGACTACGCCGCCCCTGAGCGCTTTGATCTGACGTACACCGGAGAGGACAACACCGCGCACCGGCCGGTGGTTATTCACCGGGCCATCAGCGGCTCGTTTGAGCGTTTTATGGGCATCTTGATCGAGCACTTTGCCGGGGCGTTCCCGCTTTGGTTGGCGCCGGAACAGGTCCGGGTTGTCCCAATTGCCGACGATTATATCCCCGAAGCCCGGGCCGCTGTGTCGCGGATGCGTGACGCCGGACTCAGGGCCACTTGCGATGCGCGGAGCGAGACACTGAATTACCGCATTCGTGAGAGTGAGCTAATGAAGGTGCCGTATACCGCGGTGGTCGGAAAGCGTGAAGCGGCCGATGGGACGCTCGCCGTCCGAGCGCGCGGGGCGGATGGCAAGAAGCAGGAAGTGCTGTCGGTGGACGACTTCCTGGAACGACTGCTGACTGAAGTTCGGACCCGCGCTCTCCCCGATTTGTCGTCCGTTCCCGTCGCCGACTGACGCATGGCTGGTACGCCTTCAACCACAATTCGTGTCGCTGAGCGCCTAACTCCGCTCAGCGGAATGGCCGCGATTGCGCTGGATGACCCGTACCATTCACCGGAGTCACCGGATCGGCGTACGTCGGCGTGGTCGCGATTCTGGCGCGTAACCGATCCCGCGTTGCGTGACGCTGGTCTGAAGGGCGAACGCACCATCGCAAAATTCCGAATGGTGCTGATCGCGCTGCTTTTCGTAATTCCATTGCGCGCCGTGATGATGCGCCCCGACTTGCAAGAGAATTATGTCGGTTTGCTGATCTCGGGCTGTGGCTTGCTGGCCGGTGCGTTTTTTCTCTGGCTCACACATCGCGATGTGATTCGGCCATGGACCAGTTTCGCCGCATCATTGTTGGATGTGACGTGGGTGAGCTCCGGTCTGATGGCATTTATTCTGATGGGTCTGCCGCAGATCAGCGTGAATTCGCGCGTGATTTTCGAGGTCTATTTTCTTTGCCTTACTATCACTTGTTTGCGCTACGATCGACGCATCTGCGTGGTCACCGGCATTTTGGCGATCCTGCAATATTCGCTGATCGTGCTCTGGGCCAGCGGTACAGTAGACGCGAACAACGAATGGATCGACAAAACGTACGGCCACTTTGATCCGTACGATCAAGCGGGCCGAATTGGTTTGTTGGTGGTGATGACTCTTGTCAGTTACACCATCGTGCTGCGCGTTCAGCAGCTCCGTGTGCTCTCGGTGCGCGACCGGTTGACGGGTCTCATGATTCGCGGCTACTTCGACGAGCGATTGAGCGAAGCATTTGATCGTGCGCGACGAACGCAAGATGCAATTGCCGTTGCGATGATCGATCTCGATTACTTCAAGTCGTTCAACGACCGATTCGGGCACGCGGTTGGCGATCTTGTCCTTGCGTCGGTGTCACGTGCGGTCAAGCACATGGTGCGCGAAGAAGATGTGGTTGGGCGCTACGGCGGTGAGGAAATCATCGTCATGCTCCCCGGACTGTCGCTGGAAAAAGCGGCCGAACGGATGGAGCGGATCCGTCACGCGATCAGCCAGGTTCGCGTGGAACTTGAGAACGGCGTTACGCTGAGCGCGGCGAACCAAGCGGACCTGTTCGATGGGCAGGAGCCGGATACCAATGCGCCTGTGCTCACCGCAAGCATCGGCGTCGCGTCGTGGCCCGAGGATCGCGCTTCGACCGTAGAGGCGCTGGTTTACCGCGCCGACGCCAGACTGCTGACCGCGAAAGGCACCGGCCGGAATCGTGTGGTGTCGTCTGCCGGCAATACTGAAGAGATTGCTATTCTGACGGTCTCGTAATTAGTGCAAGCGCACGCCCCATCAGTGTCGCGCTAGGCCTAACGGGCCAATTCGCCAGCCGGGCGCTGGTGCATGTTGCGCAGCCTGTTGTGGCAGTCCAGCAGGCGTCAGCGATCAGTGGTGGCATGTCACGAAAAAAAAGGGCATAATAGGAAATGCCCTGAATAGCCGCGGTCGCTTTTAGTCATAGCGACCGCTGCTGTCCTTCGGCATGCTGCGGTGCCAGTTGGCACCCTCCGGCTGATGGATCTCTGCACAATAGGAGCACATGATGTCACTCCGTCGTTCGATCTGGCGCATGCTCAGCGTTACGCTGACCGCGTCGTTTTTCACCGCTTCGCTGATCTACGCGCAAGCCGCCGGTCGCGTTGCGGGCCGCGTCACATCGGCAGATGGCGGCGCACCGATTCTGGGTGCAACTGTCCAACTCGTGGGCACGCCGTTTGGCACCATCACTAAGTCAGACGGCACTTACGCCATCGCGCTTCGTCCCGGTGCGTACACACTTCGTATTCGCCAGATCGGCTATGCCAGCACCACAGAGCCAATCACCATCGCGTCGGGTCAAACCGTCACGAAAAATGCGGTGCTTGCACGCACGGCAACCAATCTTGAAGCGGTCGCCGTGATCGGTCAGCGTGACGCGGAGCGCACGGTTGTGAAGTCGCCGGTGCCGGTTGATGTGTTTTCGTCGGTTGATTTGAAAGCAACGGGTCGCACCGAGACGGCGCAAATGATTCAGGCGCTTGCGCCGAGTTTTAATTTCCCTCGTTCTGCGATTGCCGATGGAACGGATGCGGCGCGTCCTGCGACGCTTCGCGGGCTTGGTGCAGATCAGGTCTTGGTTCTTGTCAACGGAAAGCGTCGTCACACGAACGCGCTCATCAATGTGAATGGGACTGTGGGTCGCGGCCAAGCCGCTGTCGACCTTAATTCGATTCCAGCGAACATGATTGATCGCGTTGAAATTTTGCGCGATGGTGCAGCCGCGCAGTACGGTTCGGATGCGATCGCAGGAGTGATCAACATTGTTCTCAAGACGACTGCGTCTAGTGAGCTCACGCTGCAGTCAGGCGTGACGGCCGTAGGTGACGGTCGAGTTAACCTCGTCAACGCAAATGGCGGCACGCAATTGAGCAGCGGCGGCTACCTGCACGTCGGCGCCGAAGCGCGCACGCGTGGTTTCACAGATCGAAGCTTTGCGGATCCGCGTGTTCAGTACGCCGCAGGAGATCCTCGTGAAAGTCCAGCAGGCGTGATCAATCATCGACACGGTGACGCGGAGACAGAAGATCTGGTGGCGATGCTTACTGCTGGTAAAACGCTCGGTCAGAACATTGAATTTTACTCGTTTGCCGGCGCAGGGCGGCGCCGTGCAATCGGTCCTGGATTTGCTCGCTTGCCAAACGGTGCGAACACAGTCCCCACGCTGTATCCCAACGGTTTCTTGCCGCTGATCAACAGCACCCTTACCGATCTCTCCGGTGCGATTGGAGCCAAGGGTTCGCTTGCGGGTTGGAAGTGGGATTTGAGCCAGACCTTGGGTCGGAACTCGCACGATTTCCGAATTACGCAGACGAACAATGCGTCATTTGGGCCAGGTAGCCTGACCGAATTCAATTCTGGCGTTCTGGTCTTCAGTCAAGGCTCGTCAAATCTTGATCTATTCCGGGAAGTCAAAGTCAGCGACCTCGCAGTTCGTGCGGCAATTGGTGTCGAATTCCGCAAAGATCAATATCAGATCGAAGCGGGTGAACCACAGTCGTACCTCAACGGAGGACGTGATCGAAATGGCAATCTCGTTGCCGTGCCTGCGGGATCGGGCGCGCAAGTCTTTCCAGGCTTCCGACCATCGGATGCGAAGAACGTTTCTCGGAACAACAAGTCAGCGTATCTCGATCTTGAATCCGATGTAACGAAGTGGTTGCTTCTTGGAGGTGCCGTTCGATACGAGAACTACAGCGATTTCGGTGCGCAGAGCACCGCAAAGGGATCTTTCCGCATCGCACCGAATTCGCGTATCGCTGTGCGCGGCGCTGTCAGCACGGGGTTCCGGGCGCCATCACTGCAGCAGAGTTTTTTCACATCCACGGCGACGAATTTTATTGGCGGCGTTCCATTCGATATTACGACCTTCGCCGTTGGCAGTCGACCGGCCCAATTACTCGGCTCGCGGTCGCTGACGCCGG
>JANNWU010000487.1:0-18153 GCA_031408755.1 Gemmatimonadaceae bacterium
CGTGTCTTTGTTGTACAGCACTTCAGAGACAATCTGAAATGGCTTGAGCGTCAGATTCTTTGTCGCCATTGCTGCAGGCAGCGTTGACGATTGTGTACTGAAATAGCCGCCGTACGGGCAGCCCAACCAGCAGGCATTGCGCGATTGACACTTCACGCGTGCTTGCAACGCTTCCGTCAAGTTCGCGACGCGGCCAGGAATCAATCGGCGCTTGCCACCAAAATTCTTCTTCAGTTTTCCTGCCACCATCTCTTCACCGCAGTTCAGCGGCATCGCGGGCTGGAATTTCCCGTCCGGCAACACATCCAACCCCTCCAACGACCCAGAGATACCGGCGAACTTCTCGACGTGATCGTACCAGGGCGCGATCTCGGCGTAGCGGATAGGCCAATCGACGGCAATTCCTTCTTTCAGATTCGCTTCAAAGTCGATGTCGCTGTGTCGATAGCTCTGTCGGCCCCACATCAGCGAGCGACCGCCAACCTGATAGCCGCGATACCAATCGAACCGTTTCGTTTCAGTATACGGCGAATCTTTATCGCTGGCCCAATACTCGAGATTCTTCTCGTTGAGCGGATAATCGCGTTTCAACACTGGGTAATCGGCTTCCATCGCTTTGGTGCGACCACCGCGATGTGGATACGCCCACGGCGGCTTCACGGCGTTCACATAGTCTTTGATATGCTCGACATTCCGACCGCGCTCGAGCATCAAAACTTTCAAGCCCTTTTCGGTCAGCTCTTTCGCGGCCCAGCCGCCCGAAATTCCAGACCCAACCACAATCGCATCATACTCCGGAGCTTGCACTACTTCCTCCCTGAACGATGGTGCCTACAGAATGCACGCGGGCCCGACTCGGTTTCTGCACGCCGGATCGGTCTGCTCGGAATATGTCGAAGTGCGCAGGGAAGGGAGAGCCTATTCCGCGAGTTTTTTAGTACGAATTCAGACGACGTCGAGGACGTCGCTGAGCTGGTGCCGGACCTCGGTCGCGGCGTTCGCCATCCGGATGAACGCATCCGTAATGTCGGGGTCTAACTCAGTCCCCCGGAGACTCGTCAGCAGGCCGAGCGCCTTCTCGCGGGACCAGGCGTCGCGGTACGGGCGCTTGGAACAGAGCGCGTCGTAGATATCACAAACGTGCACGATACGGCTGGCATAATGCGTGGTACGGACGTAGCCCAGCTTTGGATATCCGCCTAGCCCGTTGTACCAGATGTGATGCTCGTACGCGACAGTCGATGCGAGTCCGTTGCCGATCCCGCGCGCACTCAAGATTCGTGCACCTTGCACCGGATGCGTCTCGATCAGCGTGCGCTCGTCGTCAGTCAGCCGCCCCGGTTTCGTGAGCACTTCCTGCGGTACGCGCACCTTGCCGATATCGTGAAGTAGGGCCGCCGTTCCTATTGCGCGACAATCCGCGTCGCCCAGCTCCAACTCTTCGCTGAGCCCGATGGACAGCATTGACACGTTGCACGAATGCGTGGTGGTGTATTCATCAAATGTGCGCAGATCGAGCAGCGGCAACACCACTTCCTGCTCGCGACGAATGGTTACAGCGAGGCCGTGGACAATCGCTTCAACCTCCGCCATTGGCACGTCGCGACCAGCGCTCACTTCGTCGTGCACATACTCCACCGCGCCAATCTCCGCACCAAGTCCGGTATAGCTCAACGCGTCGACCACGGAGCTCACCAACGCACTACCGTCGCCGCGGTCGCCCGCGACGGTTAAGGGCCCGAAGCGAATGCCCGCGCGCGCCCATGGTGTGGCGGCACCGCCGGGTGTCGACAAGCGCACACGAATCTCCGTGAGCATCGCGTCTATGTCCTCCGCGCGCGGCACCGGCCGCGGCTCAATCTCCAAGCGCTGCACACCGGCAGCCGACAGGCGCACGCCCCATTCCCAGCCGCGCAATTCGGTCAACGGCCTTGTACCAGCCACCACTTCGTTGTCAATAAATGACAGGCGAATCGCGCGATCGCGCGTGAGCAATTGTTGCAGCGCAACGAGCAGTCTCGCGCTGGTGCTGTGCCGCATGGGATGATCATCGCCGTAGAGCGACATCGCAGCAAAGCTTTGGCCGAGCGTTGTGAGGAATACGACAATCGGATTCACGTGACGATTTCCGTGCTCACCGTCATGTCGCGCGAGTGCCAGCGCGGATCATGACCTGGCCGGCGCGACAACGCCACAACGTACGCCGCAGTTTCGTCCGTGGTGTACACGCGCTCCAAGACGAGCATTGCGCTGACGGCAGGTTGCGTTGGTTGGCTCAGAGTCATGCGCCTGAGAATGCGTGTTTTGCGCGCGACCATCGCGATTAACCAATCGCGAAGCTTCTCGCTTTTCACTAACCCCAGTGCGCGCACGATTCGCGCACGCACTGTACTGCTATGCTTCCCACTATCGACCAATGACATCAATTCCGCCACCAACACGTCTGTCAGCGTGGTGTGGATGTGGCCATCCGGTACATCGTGCAACGCTTGAAGCGCGAGCAACACGACACGCTCATTATCATCGCGCAACGCATGCCTGATTGATCCGTCACGCGCCTGATCATCCAGCAGCAGCAAGCGAAGCGCCTCAACGCGCACCTGTACCTGCGTGTGATCAAGCAGTTTCGCAATTGCCGCTGCGACGAGTGCTGGACCACTGGCGGATTGCGCTGAATCCTGCAGCAGAGTCAGGATGTTGCGGACGAGAAACCATGGTGCTCCGTCCAATCGCGTCAACAATCGCGGAATTATTACCGGGCCAAATTCCGACAGCCGCTGACGGACAATCATGCGTGTTCCGCGTGCCTGCGCACCTTCCAGCACATCGAGCAACGTGTCGACACTCTGCACATCAAGACGTTCAAGCAGCGCGCGCGCTTGCAGTCGATCGACGGGTTCGCTGAGCAGCAATTGCTTGACTGCTTTCGCACTCGTCGCGATCTGTCGCAGTCGAACTGCAGTCGCAGTTTCGCCGGCCGCGAGCGTCCATTGCATTAACTCGGCTCCATCACCATTCAACACAAGCGCCTCTGCTGCCGCACATGCATCGTCACCGATCACATCGATCTCAAGCGCCATCTTCACCAATCGTGATGACTCGATGATGCCCATCGTCCGTTCGGGTACCAAGGGATCAAGGCTTTTCACGCGTTCGTGCATTGCAATGCGATCGAGCAACGCCACGTGTTCTTCAGGGTTCGGATCGGCCAACTCCCACCCCTTCACTAAGTCCTGCGCTGCACCACGAAAGACACCTTCTGACGATGAATCGTGTTTGATCTCAGCATACGTCGATAACTTGGACATCAAGCGCAGCATATGATGTGATAGCTGCTGCTCGCTCGCAGCTGCCGCAATCTTGAGCCAGTTCGCAACCGCCGCGATCGGGAGCACGTCAACTACTTGCGACACAAACTGTGTCCGCACGGCACGCTCGCCGAGTCCTTTAATGATCGGCGCAAACGTCGAATCGCCAAGCCGCGAGAGTGCCGACTCCAACTGCTCGCCAATACGCGCGCGCATTTCAGGAGATGCATCGACGCCCTGCGACGCGAGATCCATCAACGCAATGGCGGTGCGCCGCGCGACTTCCGGGTTACCAACGGCGCGATGCAGTGACGCAACAATCGCATCTGGATCGGGCGAGTCGTTCGCCGTGGCAGCATCGGCCTGCTGCACGCCAGCGACCAGCGCCGGTGCGTGACTGTACCCAGGCACCAGATCTGCCGCGAGCTGCGCAAGCGCGTGCCACAGCTTTGAACCAGACGCCTCCGCCGCACGGTCCACATCGCCAAGCACCAGCTGGTCGTACGCGACACGCGTGATGCCAATGTGCGCGATGGCCGGAACTGGGTCAGCATCTTCGCTCACATCAGCAGCTGGCTCAAATGCGAGCCACGACATGAGCGTCCGCAGATCAGCGATCGTGGTGCCAGTCTTAAATGTCATCGCGCCAACACCGCGCCGGTGCAATCGCGTCGCCAACTCGCGCGCGTACGAACTGCGCGACTCGTACTTCACGCCATCAATGAGCAAGTCACTCTTGGCGATGCCTAACGCAAGCACCGGCCGTGAAAGAAGCACGGCACTGACGGATTCCAAAAGTTGCTCTTCCGACGCCTGAACCATCGGATGCGTTGCGGCGTAGGCGCGACGGCGATTCAGCGTACCTGTGAGCCGCATCAGCACCTGCTGAAGGACCGCGTCGTGCGGGACAGAGGTGCCAGGCGTGCTGCCCGCGCTCATGCGGCGATGGTAGCAGCTCCAACGGAACGCGTCGCTGTCTGCGCAGCGGCGAGAGAAACTCGTTGGCCAAAGTCCGTGTGCGCCATGCCTGAAACGTAATTAGGAGTGTGGCTAACAGCCTAATGTCGAGACAACATACCGCTTACGGAGCGGCGAGCACTCCGATGGTGCCAAGGGGAATTGACCGTTCAAACTGCACCGCGCCAACGCGCTTTTCGACCACCGCGCGTTGCGCCTCGCGGCGATACGTGGACGGCACCACTCCCATCACTTTTGTGAACTCGCGCGTCATGTGCGCATGGTCTGTGTAGCCAAGATCCTGCGCCAGCGCAGACAGCGTCGGCGCGCGTTCGGAGGCGCGACGTTCACCGGGTAAGCGAAGCGCCGCAGCGCTCTTTTCAAGGGATGCAGCCACTGCGCCCACGCGACGCAGACGCTGATACGTCCGCGGTGCAAAGCCAACGTGCTCGGCAAACAGTCGCTCAAGTGTGCGATGGCTGACTGCCAATTCACGCGCGATAGAAGCGATCCGCGCACCGGTGCTTTCAGCCAGTGCGTCGCCCGGAACTCCTGCCGTGTTGCTGGCACTGTCGAGAAGCCGCAGTGCAGCCTTCACACGTCGCTCGACGAGTGGAGCACTCGCCGGCTGATTCGCTAATGCCCTCGCCACGAGTCGGCGCGAGAGAGACTGCACACTCGCTAGTGCCATTGATCGCAGTAGGGCCTCAGCCCCGCGATCGTGTGCCTGCGCATGCGGATCATCAGCGAGCTGCATCGAAACCCCTTGCCCAAGCGCCTCGGCAAACTCGTCGTTGCTGCGTGCGGCCATCAGGTCGCTGATGGGCGTTGACCCGTCGACCAAGGCTGAGAGTTCGTTGCCGAGGATTCCGCGCGCCGCGCCCAGTCTAAAACGCGCTCCGGTAAGCAACAGCGGCACTGTCATCGGTACGCTGCGAGAACTGCTCGCGGCGCCACAAATAACTGACCTGCTCGCCGCCAGTGTGTCGCGCACGGCGCGACGTGCTGAGTCAGAACGGCTCACGTTCTCTACATTGCGCAAGAGTTCGTCGGTGAGCGGAATTCGCAGTGCGATGTCTACATAACCGTCTACAACTACGCGCCAAAATGAATCGGGCGACGAGCCCGTCGGCAGCACCAACTGCCACAAATATTCAAATTGCGGCGCGAGGTCAGCGGCTGGTGGCTCGAACAGCACCGTGCCAGCAGCAGAAGCAATCTGCGCCGACTTTGCTGACGAACGTGCGGCAGGTGAACGGAGAAGAGACAACGACATCGCAAACCGGAAGACGAAAACGAGACGACGAAACTGGACTTACGGTACAAGATAGAAAGCGTATTGGCTACGGTCGCGGCTCGCTTGTATGAAACCGACAGAGTGCTTCACAAGAATCCGAAATGCAGATGCGCACCGGTGAGCAAGGTTCCGACAATCGAGCTCAGGTACGGCGATAGCCCGTGACATGTCCTTGCTGTGGACCGATACTCCACTCACCGGCCAGCGAGTCTCCGGCGCCTGCGAGTGTGGTCTGCATGGGCGTGCCGCCGTCACCCAACGACCACTTAAGCTGTGCGGTGTCGCCGTGGATGCTGAGGTGCAGAAGCTGTCCCGGCGGACCGATCAGCCGCAAACTGTATCCGGTGTCTGCGCGCGAGATCGTCAACGTCGCTTCGCGTTGGCCGTTTGGAAAACCGCTGGCGTAAAGTTGGAAAGTCCCAATCCAATTGAACGCTGCATTTGGTTGCTGCACAAGGCTACCAAATGCCTCGTTGTGTGGCTCGGCGCGCAGTGCGCTCGCGATGGTGATAGCAGCGAACGCAGCGAGTGCGGGAATTCGCGAAAAACGACTGTGATAAATCAGCATAATCTCAGTGAGTGCCGAGTGAAGATGGTCGTATGTGGACCTCGAATGCCGCGCGTTAGTGCGTTGCGGCGCTTGGAAAGATTCGTTCGCTGGGATTCCGAGGCTTGAATACAGGCGTCATATTCGAAGACGGCTGCGTAACGATGGCGCCAGTCGCGATACGACAGGTCAAATCACTCTCTATCTGTACGCCAAGACATGACAAGTGTGTTACCGGTTCGCCGAGTGGTGATTGGACAGAATGCGCATGCCGCAATGAGTGCGTTTTTACAGAGCCGTCGAGATGACTTGGAGATTCGCGGACGTGTGTTCACAGACGTCACTGAGGACGATCTTGCGTGGGCCGATGCGTATATCGGATTTAAGCGCCCATTGACGGAGTCGATGGGTGCGGTGCGGTGGGTGCACAGTACAGGCGCGGGAGTGGACCCGTGGATTGTACCGGGTGCGCTTGCGGCTGACACGGTACTGACGCGTTCATCAGAATCGTTTGGGCCGATGATCGCGGAGTGGGCGCTCACTCGCGCACTGATGTTTAGTCAACAGCTTTCGGATCTCGCGCTGGCGCAGCACGAGCATCGTTGGGCTCCGCGAGATATTGCCATGCTGCGCGGCACGCACGCACTTCTTGTTGGCACTGGAGAGATCGGCACTCAGTGTGGTCGCGTGTTCGCTGCGATGGGTTGCACAGTTTCTGGTGTGTCGCGCAGTGGTCACGGTGACTCGTCTGTGTTCGCGTCGATGCACACGTCGGCAGCGCTGGCCGAAGTAGTACCGACGGCGGATTGGTTGATTCTCACGTTGCCACTGACGCCAGCCACGCGCGGTTTGGTGAGTGAGACAGTGCTGCAGTCGTGTCGAGGCGCGGTGTTGTTAAACGCCGGTCGAGGTGCGGTGGTCAATGAAGAAGTGTTGCAGAAGGCGCTCGATCACGGCTGGCTTCGTGGCGCGGCGTTGGATGTGTTTGAAACCGAGCCGCTTCCATCGACGTCGCCATTGTGGGACGATCCGCGCGTCGTCATCTCTCCGCACATCTCTGGTCTGACGACGATCGATGGCGCTGCCGAAGGATTTCTTGAGTGCTTGGCGATGTTTGAGCGCGGTGAACAGCCACGCTGGATCGTTGATCGCGAGCGCGGCTACTAGCAGCACACTACGATCTAGCCTTTTGCGGCTCCAATCGCATCACCAACAGCGTTACATGCAAGCACTGTCAGAAAGATCATTGCGCCAGGGAAGAAGGCGAGCCACGGTTCACTCGTCATCGTCGTCTGCGCCTGATACAACATGTTTCCCCAGCTCGCGGTGGGTGGTTGCACGCCAACACCGAAAAAGCTCAGTGCACTCTCGAGCAGAATTCCTCGACCGACTGCGAGCGTTGTGGCTACTGCTGCAGCCGGAAGCACGCCGGGTAGCACATGACGCAACACCACGCGTACCGGCGATGCACCAATTGCGCGCGCAGCGGCAACGAAATCACGTGCAGAGAGCGACTGTACTTCAGCGCGTACAACCCGCGCAGTTTCCATCCATCCAGCCAAGCCAACGAGGAGTACCAGCAACGGTACGCTGGGTTGCAGCACGGCGGCGGTGATCATCAACAATGGCAGCCGCGGGATTGCGAGCATAGCGTCTGTTGCGCGCATGAGCGCGTCGTCAACCCAGCCTCCTGCGTAACCTGCGGTCGCACCAACGGCGGCGCCGATTGCCGCGCTCACGACAGCCGATATCAAGCCGATTGCCAACGACACGCGCGCGCCAAACAATACGCGCGTGAGCAGATCGCGACCAAGTTCGTCAGTGCCAAACCAATGAACCGTTGATGGGGCAGCGCGACGGTTCACCAAATCAAGTGCGTCCATCGCGTAAGGCGCCAATACGGGCGCCAACGCAGCGCTAATCAGCAACGTTGCTAGTAGCGCGGCGGCCACCAGTGGTGCACGATTCTCTGCGCGCGCACCAGCAGTCGTCAATGCGTTCGTGCTCATGCGGCGCTGCGTGTGCGTGGGTCCAGCGTATGAACCGCCAGATCAGCAATGAGATTCAGCAACATGACCGCCAATGAGCCGCACATCAAAAACGCCATCAGCACGGTGTAGTCGCGTTTCGCGAGCGATTCTGTAAAGAGGCTACCAACGCCGGGCCACGCAAAAATACTCTCGGTTACGACCGCGCCTGATGCCATCATCGAGATGTCGAGGAGCACCACGGTGACAAACGTGGGAAGCGCATTGGGCAGCGCATGTTGCAACAGCAGTGTGCGTTCAGTGAGACCGCGTGATCGCGCGGCACGCATGAATGGTTGGGCGACGGTGTCGCGCATCGTGCGCCGCAAATAGCGCGACCATGCAGCCGAGAGCGCGGCGGCGAGCACTGTTGCGGGCAAGATCAGGTGTCGCACGCGATCGACGAAATCGCCGCCGTCAAATGCGGTGCGGCCTGATGACGGCAGCCAACCCAACGCACCGGCGACAACGAGTTGCAGCAATAGACCAAGCCAGAAGACTGGCAACGAGATGCCAGCGACAGCGAGTACAGAGGTCACGCGATCAAAGCGGCGATTCACAGCCGCGAAAATTCCCGCCGGAACTGCAGCGACAAGTGCCACCACGCACGACACACCGACAAGTTCAATTGTCGCCGGAACACGTTCGAGCAACCGTTCAAGCACTGGGCGTCCGTCGGCATAGCTAAAGCCCCAGTCACCGCGAATAAACGCCACCAGCCATGAGAAATATTGAGCCGGCAGCGAGCGATCAAGACCCATCGCCTTGCGCAGCCGCTCAATGTCTTCTGGTCTGACGTTCGGATTCTCGAGATAGGTGGAGAGTGGACCGCCGGGCGCAGCGTGAATGAGCGCGAACACCAGCAGAGAAATGAGCAGCAGCAACGGAATGCTCTGCATCACGCGACGCACGATGAAGCGGATCACAATCAAGGTCCGATCAACCGTGCGAGATGGTCATGGAGCCGTCATCTGCCATTGGTACACATTCCAGAATGGACCAGCGTTGGTTGGATTGCCGGTGAATCCTTGAAGCGTCACCGGCACCGCATCAACCTTTGATGTGTTGTAGAGTGGCAGTTCTGGAATCAGAATCGCGAGTCGGCGCTGCGCGTTGCGCAAAATGGTGATTCGTGCGCGCTCGTCGGCCGTGCGGTCCGACGCGTACAGCATCGCGGTCAACGTGTCGTCGCGGAAGTAGTTGATGTTGCGACCAGCGGGAGGCATGCGGTCTGATGCGAAGAACAGCGTCATCTCTGGATCAGCGCCTTGCTGCCACCAATGCAGCATTGCATCGAAATCGCCAGCAAACCAGACGCCGCTAATTGATGTGCCGTCGATCAGCCGAACCTTCGCATCAATTCCCACATCACGAAATTGCTTCTGCAACGTTTGTGAGACGTTCTCGCGAATCGCGAATCCAGATTGTGTGATCAGCGTAAAAGACAGCCTCACGCCCGCTTTCGCACGAATGCCGTCTGCACCAACCGCCCACCCGGCAGCATCGAGCATCGCGCGTGCTTTTGGCGGATCGAATGGATAGGTGGCGACATCGGGCTCGTACGCGCTCGAGAGTGGCTGAATGGGACCGTTTACCACCTGCACCAGACTGTCGAGCAGCGTACGCACGATCAGATCGCGATCAATCGCGTGTGCCATGGCGCGACGCACATGCACCTCGGCAAACGGCGGAAAGTGCTTCTGGTTGAGCGTGACATGTTCATAGCCGTTGCCCACAACTTGGTTGATGCGGATCGCCGGCAGACTGCGCAGCTCGCGTACCTTGTCCCACGGTACCAACGCAACCATCTGTACTTCACCAGACTTGAGCTGATTGATGCGCGTGGTCGTATTCGTCAAAAACTTGAACAAGATCCGTTTAATTTTCGGGAACTGTGCACCGCGCCAATAATTGGGCACTGCTTCAAGCAGGATGTACTCGCCCGTTTTCCACTCGGAAACACGATAGGGGCCGGTGCCCAGCGGCTTGCGGTTGTAGTCAGCGGCGGCGTCAATACTGCGGCCCGACAGTACGTGCTTTGGCAGCGTGCCACGCACAAACTGCAACCGATACGGCGCGTACACTTCCTTGTAGTGCACAACCGCTGTCAACGAGTCAGGCGTATCGACAGAGGCGATGCGATCAAAGCCGTCGACGCTCTCCGGCTTCCAGTCACCCTTATTTATCGCATCAACGGTAAACTTTACGTCAGCAGATGTGTGTGGCACTCCGTCGTGCCACTTGACGCCAGGCCGCAGCTTCCACGTCACGTCCATGCCACCATCCGCGCGCAGCACGACTCCGCCATTTTCCGTGCTCGGCACTTCAACTGCCAGCACCGGGATGATGTTCATCTTCTCATCATTCGTCACCAACCCTTCAACAACGCACGACTCGATATCCTCCAGAATATGTGTGGCGTAGCGATTCATGGTGTCAGGCTCGCGATCATAGCCAACTGTCAGCAGGTCGTTCGAGGCGACAGCGGAAGCGGACTTCTCCTTCGCGCACGCGACAAATGCCAAAGCAGTGACGAGCAATAGCCGTTTCACGCGTGTGGCTCCAGCATCAGGGTGGCAGCCAGCGCGACGGGAATCGCGCCTCGACTCAATAGTTCATCGTGAAAAGCGCGCAGCGAAAAGCTATCGCCCAGTAAGGCTTCCATACGTTCGCGCAATTGCATTATCGTGCGCGTGCCAAGCCAGTACATCAGTGCGGTGCAGGGAAACATCGAGTTCTTGCTCGCCTCGGCTGTCGCAATTTCCGGTGACATGCCGACAACCGTCTGATAGTACTCGACGGCGTCGCTGAACGAGCAGAGCCCGTGGTGCAGGCGGATGTCGACAATTGCGCGAGCGAGCATCCGCACACGCGTGTGCTGCTCAGAGATTCGCTCCAGTTCAGTAAACATGCCCAACTCTTCCATCAGGTGCGTTGCGTAGCACGCCCACCCTTCAGCCATTGACCCGCCTAAGAACATCCCGATGCGACTCGCACAGTCCACCGCTGCAACTGCACCAATGCGCGATGTGCTGCGGTGGCGCGCGTGCCAATTCTGCACATGGTGACCGATGGCGCCGTGATGGACCACGTGATTGAGCGTGATCGTGCTGTGATTCCATGCCCGGAGCCGGCGCGTTTGCTCAACTTCTGAAAGCGATGCATCAATCGGCGTGACGACGTACTCGTACTCAGTGTACGCATCAAGCGGCGCCGGCGCACGATAGAAGAGCCAGTACAGCTGCGGCGCAAACGCCTGTGCCCACTCAGGTATGGGTACGTAGCGTATCGGCCAGTCCTGCCATGTGACGGCATCGTGCTGCGCGGCGATTTCGCGGCACCGATTCCACTGCGCAGTGAAGCGACTGTAATACGAATCAATCGTCGGACGATCTTCGGCCAGTGCGTGCTGTACATCAGGCCACGATTCACCGCGCGATTCAATCATCTGCGTGAGCCGATCCGTCTCGACCGGAAGCTCGGTCAACGCCTGCTCCAACAGTTGCATCGCGTTTTGCTCGCAAAAGTGACCTTCACGCAGCAAGATGCCGAATGTGCGTTCGCCGCACGCGTACTCTGCCTCGCTTGACGGATGCTGGGTAGCAAGCCACGTATGCAGTTCGGCGAACGCATTTCTTGCGCGAACGGCCGCCTCAAGCACCGTGCGATTCACATCCGCGCCAACATCACTCTCCGCGAGCCAGTCACGCAGTCCGCGATCGAACAGCCCTAACGCCGCATCACATTCGCGCTGCGCTCGCGCCGCCCACTGCGCCGGAATCGGCTCGCGAATCACCTCTGGTACCTCGCGTAGAAACCGGGGGATTCCGTTCAGACGGGCAGTGATCGCTGCCATTCGTTGCGACACTGGAGCGAAGTCACGAATCATGAGCGAGACGACGCTGAAAATTGCTTCACCAGTCCACAGTGCCGGATTTCTGGTGTGGAAGAATCCACTGTTGTGCTCTTCCAGCCGGACTTCGAGATTCGCTCGCGCGAGTTCACTGTCAAGCAGCCCAACATCGTCGCGCATCGCAGCCACGGTCGACCGCGGATTCGCGGTGAACTCATCCAGAAGTGCGCGCACTTCACCCGCGCACATCGCGCGACCCGCAGGTGACCAATCTGGCAACCGATCATCAAACGCATGATGCCCGGTGAATGTCGCATTCACCGGATGATGTTCGTAGTACTGCGCGAAGAACTCGTCGAGCGGCGCGCTCAGGAGGTTGGCTCCACCGTGAGTGGGATCGCCACCCAGCGCCGTTGCCGGAATGACAGCTCCACCGCATTGATCAGTTCTTGTACATGCGCACCGTCTTCAAAACTGCCTTCGTTCTCTGGTCCGTCGCTGAGAATTTCGCCGATAAAGGAGCTGATGAGGTTCGCGTAAAACAGCGATCGCCATGACTCGGTCCTGCTGCCGCCTGGCGGGTAGAATCGTTCCGGAATGTCGAGTTCCCGGAATTCAACTTGGTCACCTGTCGCCGCCTTCAGCGTTTCACAGATGCCATTTTCTTCGACTAATCTGCAGATGAGCGCGCCTTTGCTGCCGTACACGCGCGCTTCAATGCCTGGGTAATTGCCGACGGTCACAAAACTGGTTTGAATCGAACCGATAGCGCCGTTTGCGAACTCACCAATAAAGATGTCACCATCGTCGATGTTCATGCGCATCATGGTGCCAGTCTGTCGCACCATTCGCTCAGGAATAAAATTCTTCATCGTTCCCACGACCTGCTCAAACCGGCTGCCCATGAACAGGTGGCCCAAGTCCATAATCGGTGCGCCGTATCCTTCCAGCGACGACACCTGAATAATTGATTGGTCGGCCTCGTGATCTACCTGCCGTAGAGGATTTTGCGGATCAAGCCATTGCGAGTTTTGCTCAAATCCATTGAAAATGAATGGCGTTCCAACAAAACCATCGTCGATCAGCTCTTTCATGTACCGCATCGCCGGACTGTAGCGAAAGGTGAAGCCAAGCTTGGTCTTCAATCTTTTGGAGCGCGCAAATGCAGCTGCACGCAGCGTCTCCGTGTAATCGTAGGCGACAGGTTTTTCGCAGAGCACATGCTTCCCTGCTGCCAGCGCTGCCCAGCTCAGATCAAAGTGCGTGGCGCTCGGCGTACACACGTCTACCAGATCAATGTCGTCTCGTGCGATTAGTGCTTGGTGCGAATCGTAAACATTTGGAATGTCGAATTCCGCTGCAAACTCTTGCGCACGTTCGATCATCGGATCGGCAATCGCAACCAGTTCGCATCGCGGGTCGCGCTTGTAGCCGGGTAGGTGCGCGAACTTGGCCCAGGCGCCCGCGCCGAGGACTCCCACGCGCACTTTTCGTGGTGCGGCCATTACTGAATCACCGCACGGGTATCGCCTGGCAACAGCAGCTGCCGATGCGCGAGGATTGGCGCGATTCCGTTCGTCATAATTTCTTCGTGAAAGGTGCGCAGGTTGAACGCGTTACCCCGTTTCGCCGCGACATCGCGTCGAAGCGTTAGCAGGCCGCGCTTTCCAAGGAAGTAGCCGCCGTAGGTGGGATCGTAAGTAGCGCGTTCAGCTTCGCGTTTAGCTGCTGGCGCCGCCACATATGCCTGCTCCGTGAAGCAGCGCTGCGCTTGCTCCAAAGTCCATTCACGCGAGTGCACGCGAATACCCGACAACAGTCGACAGACGCGTGTGAGTGCGTCGCTCAGCTGCGCCATTTCGTATCGAGGATTGCCATCACCAAACTTTTCTTCCACGATCAATTGCTCCGCGTAGTGCGCCCATCCATCCTGCCCCGACGACGGTTGTGGAAAGGGATTGAGTCCGATCCAGATCCGCCGCACCTTGCCCGGCGTCTTACGCATATACGTTGAGTGAAGCCAATGACCCGGCATGGCTTCATGCGCAGAAGTGATGGCGAGAGACGCATAGTTAAAACGCTCGAGCCACGCCGCTTGTTGAGCCGGCGCGTCATTGGCGTTCGCATCCGTGATATAGTAGAAGCTTTTGACGGGTGTTACTTCAAGCGGCGGCGATGCGTGCATTGACGCGAACCCAAGTTCAAACGGACGGGCAGCCGCCACGACGACGCGCTCTGTCGCTGGCACTTCAGCGAGCCCTTTGCTGATGATAAATGCCGTCAGCGAGTCCACAATACGCTGCGTTGCTGCGACCACGTCACCACGTTGCGGATGATCCCGTTTCACCTCGGCCCACACTTCCTGCGCATCTCGATTAGGCGACAGTCGAGCCGCCGCGGCGCGGAACTGTGTCTGATAGTTTGCCAATTCGCGTTCACCAATGGCGATCAACGTTGGCAACGGCAGATCGATCAGTTCTTCGCTGCGATAGCGACGCGCGACCGCCGTCGCCCCAATGATGAAGTCACCAGTGGCGCGTGGCAGCACATCGCTCTCAAGCCAGTCGGCACACTGCACGATCAACGGTCGCGCGACCGCCGCTGCCTGCGTGAGTGAATCCATAAGCGGTGTGCCAGCTTCCGATGCGAACGCCAGACGCAAATCGTTCTCGAGCATCTGTGCGGCACCGCGCATCATGCCAACCCCGCGCTCAGTGAAGAGTCGTGGTGGATTCACCAAGTTCTCGTGAGCAGCACGAACCAGCGCTGGCACGCCAGCGAGTTTGCTGATCACGCGACGCATGCGTACCGGTGCAGGCGCATTCTCCATCGTCATCAGATTGTGCACGCCGTCGGACAACGCTGACGCGTACAGCATCGGATTCCGACGCCAGTTTTGCAACGTTTCTTGCTCGAGCAGCCAACCATCGATCACGCCGAGCAAGATTGTTCGATCCACACGTTCATCCGCCGTCAGGCGCGTGGGTGCGAATGCTCGCAGCTCGGCGCGTTCTTGTTTGAGTCCGCGAATTTCGCGTTGCACTGCCGCCGCGCTGAAGTCGTCCAGCAACGCATCGTGTTGGTGGATCCCGTTGCCCCCCGCGATCGACGGATGGCGGCGCGCGAACTGGTCCAGATACCGATCGACGAACTGGGAGAACGCCGCCGACTGACTCGCCGGTGCCGCCGCGCTGGCCGAGAGGCTGAACGCGAGGAGAAGGAGCGACGAGCGGAGGCGGGGGCGAATTTGTCGCATTCTGCGGGCTTCTCGGGCAGTCGGTGGGGTTGTCGGCCGCCGCTGTCTGGGCGGCGCGGCGCGACGGGATCGGGAGGCAGTAGTGAGGCGCTTGCTACCATGCTATGCTACGGTCGCACGACCATTCCGTCGAGCCCGAGCCGGATGTGAATATGCCTGAGACACCAGCGACCTTTGGGCTCGCACCGTCGTTTGAAGCGGCCGAAGCGGAACGTGCGCGAGCGTTTGAGTCTGAGGCTCGACGCTTCCAGAACGTGCTCAGTGAACTCTCGGTGCTCAATCGCGAAGACCTGCGCTCGGTGTTCGCCGTTATCGCGCAAGCTGGATCGCAAGCACTGAGCGTTGATCGTGTGAGTCTCTGGCGCTACGATCGGTCGCGCTCCGTGATGGTCTGTCCGGCGGCGTGGCACAACGGAGCGTTGGTAGACGAGGAGTTGGTGGTGTCGCGCGACGCAAATCCAATTTATTGGCAAGCACTCCATGCCGGTCGCACGTTGCCCATTGCCGACGCGGTCAACGATCCGGCACTGAGCGAAATGCAAGAGGGCTATGTTGCGCGATATGGCATCGGTGCAATGCTCGACAGCGGTATTCGCGTCGAACGCGGCACGTTTGGCATTGTCTGCATGGAGCACATTGGTGGTCCCAGGCATTGGACAGTACTCGAAGAGCAGTTTGTTGCATCGCTCGCCGATCGCGTTGGCCTTGCCATTCTTTTCGACGAGCAGCGACGGCTGGAACTTCAGTTGCAGCAAGCGTCGAAGATGGAGGCGCTGGGGCTCATGGCTGGCGGGGTGGCCCACGACTTCAACAATGTGCTGAATATTGTGCTTGCATCCACTGACGCGGCGCAATCTGCGATTCTGAAAGGCTCGGATGCGACCGCCGATCTGGAGTCGATCGAGCACGCGGTGCTGCGAGCCGCCGCGCTCACGCGCAAATTGCTCTACATCAGCAAGAACGATCAACTTGGCCGCGAAAAGCTCGATCTGAATGATGCGATTCGTACATTCACAGATTCGACCAAGCGTGTGCTACCGGAAAACGTGCACTTAATGTTCTTGCCGGCGGCGCAGCCCTTACCACTGGACGCAGAGCGCACGTTCATTGATCAAGCGTTGATGAATTTGGTGACCAACGCGATCTATGCCATGCCGACAGGTGGCTCGCTGACCATTGCGACGCGTGTGACCACTATCAACGACACCGGGCTCACACACGGCATTACAATCCGTGAGGGGACCTACGCGCATTTGCGCGTGCTCGACACCGGCGCCGGTATTCCGTCCGATGTTTTGCCGCAAGTCTTTGAGCCATTCTTCACCACGAAAGGTCGCGCGGGAACGGGGCTCGGTTTGGCGGTGGTGTATGGCGGAATTCGTGCTCACGGTGGGTACGTCTCTGTCGAAAGCGTCGTCGGTCGCGGCACCGTCTTCCATCTGTTTTTTCCGCTCGATATCTAAGCGCTACGGAACACGCGGTGCGGATGCTGCGTGCTGCAGCGCAGCCAGCAATGCCGTGGAATTCACAGGTTTATCCAGCAGCGCTACCACACCAAGTGCGCGCGCGCGGTCACTGGTCGCGCGATCGAGGTAGCCGCTGCACATGACGATTGGCGGCGATCCACTCAATGTTTGTAGGGCTGCTGAAAACTCCAATCCATTCATCACCGGCATGGTGAGATCGGTGAGCACAACATCGGCGCGATGAGGATCGAGGCGAAGGGCGTCAAGCGCGGTACGAGCGGCGGCGAACACCTCAACGCGATGGCTGGCGAGCTCCAAAACTCTTGCAACGATCGCACGAACCTGCGGATCGTCGTCCACCATCAGCACGCGCAGCGAATTCGTGCTCACGTCATTTGACGCTGCGGTCGGTGTACCAACGCCTGCGGGGAATTCAGCGCGCGGCAGCGTCACGCGCACCGTCGTGCCGCGACCCTCGGTAGAATCAATGCTCAGTGATCCATTCATTGCGGTCAACACACCATGCGCGACGGACAACCCCATGCCAGTGCCTTCACCTACGTCGCGCGTGCTGAAAAAGGGCTCGATCGCATGCTCCAGTACATCAGGCGACATGCCCACACCGTCGTCCGTCACAACTAGTTCAACGGTCTCGCTACCGGATATCACCGTCAATGCAAGCGTGCTTCCCTCTGTTCGCATGGCGTGCAACGCATTGGCGGCGATGTTGACAATCACCTGATGTAATTCAGTTGGATCGGCCAACACCAGCGTTTCTGATTCGGGCAATTCCATCGCGACACGCACATGTGGTGGGAGCTGCGGGCGGAGCAATTGCACCACCTCGTGCACCAAGTCCGCAACATCCACCAATTTGCGTTCCGTCGGCCGCTGTCGCGCAAACTGGAGCACGCGTCGCACCAGTGCCGCACCACGATCAGCAGCACTTGTGATTGCCGCCAGATCCTGATGTGCAGGATGACCGGCTGCCAACTCCGCCTGTGCAAGTTGTGCGTACCCAGTGACCGCCGTGAGCACGTTATTCAGATCGTGTGCGACACCGCCGGCCAGTGTACCGACGGCTTCAATGCGGCGACCCTGCGCCAGCGCTTTTTCGGCCTGCGCACGTCGCGTAATATCGACTGCCAATCCACGGAATCCGTCGAACGTACCATCAGCGCGTTGCAGCGGTTGTGCGCTGACAGCGAGCCAGCGAATGCCACCGTCTGCGCGCACCACGCGTACTTCGAGCTCACGCAGCGTCTCAGCCCGTGCCAATTCGGCGATGTCGCTCGCTCGCGAAAACGCGGCGCGTCTGTCAGCGCGCAGGATGTATCGCATGACATGTCGACCGGTGACATGATCTGCATCCTCACCAAGTAATTCTGCGCCTGACTTGGAGCAGTAGCGAATGCGTCCAGTTGGTCCCAATTCCCAGACCA
>JANNWU010000488.1:0-5862 GCA_031408755.1 Gemmatimonadaceae bacterium
CCGCCGCGCGGACGACGTCGTGCCGCACCGCTGTCACTTGCTGGACGCGCGTCGCCACTGCCCGCCGATGCGGCCGGACGCGCCGGCGCCGCTGGTCGACGTGCGGCAACGCTGCCGCTACTTCCACCACTACTTGCTCGCGACGAACCACCCGATGCCGCACCGCTGCCACGACGCGCAGCTTTCTCCGCCGAGCGCTGCCGATCAGCCGCTTTGCGTGCGCGAATTTCTTTGATTCGGTCGGCGATTGGGACTTCAAACGCCTGCGCCGCTTTCGCGGTGTAATCGAAATCTGGTAGTGTGACGCGCGGCAATCTACGACCCACGGCCTTCTCGATCGCGCGAATGTCTGCTTCCTCTTCTGGCGCGACAAAGGTGAACGCTTCACCGGTGGCTTCCGCGCGACCGGTGCGGCCCACGCGATGGATGTAGACCTCGGGCTGCGCGGGTACATCGAAATTGACGACGTGTCCCAAATCCGCGACGTCGATTCCGCGCGCTGCAACGTCGGTTGCCACAAGCACACGAATGCTGCCGTCCTTAAAGCCATCAAGTGCCTGTACACGCGCCGCTTGTGAGCGATTGCCGTGAATACGCGCCGCCTTCACACCGTGCTTCTCCAGCAATTCAAAGAGTCGGTTGGCACGATGCTTAGTGCGCGTAAACACCAACGCCTCTTTCATGTCGCCGCGTTCAAGCAGCTTCACAAACAGCGCCGACTTCAAATCCTGCGACACCGGATACAGCGCCTGCGTAATGCCGCTGGCAGGTGCGGATTTACGTTCCAGATTGATCTGCGCCGCATCTTTCAGCAGATCTCGTGACAGTTGAATAATTGCCGACGGCATGGTCGCGCTGAACAGCAGCACCTGCTTCTTCGCGGGGATGTGCGACAGAATCCGCTTGATGTCTGGCAGAAAGCCCATATCCAGCATGCGATCCGCCTCATCCAGCACCAAGTGTTGCACGCCAGCGAGCGAGGCATACGGCTTCGTCATATGATCGAGCAAGCGACCAGGCGTGGCGACCATCAGATCGACCTTCGTGCGAAACGCATGTTCTTGTGGACCCATGCCCACGCCACCGTAGATCGCCGCGCTGGTAAGCGGCGTGTGCACTGACAACGCCTGCGCCGTCTCAAGCACTTGCAGCGCCAGTTCACGTGTTGGCACAACAATCAATGCGCGCGTTGTACCACGCTTTCCGGCGAGCATCCGATGCAGAATTGGCAGCAAAAAAGCCGCGGTCTTGCCGCTTCCCGTCTGCGCACATGCCAGCACGTCACGGCCGTCACGCGCCGGTGGAATTGAATCAGTCTGGATTGGCGTGGGTCGCGTGAAGCCAAGTTCCTTGACGGCTTGCATGAGAGACGCGTCAAGCGACAGCGACGCGAACGTGGGAACGGCCACGGTAGGGTAGGGACAGAGAATGGGTTCCCGCGGCACCAAGCCGCCGGTCACCGCAAGATACTCTGGACTACGCTGGCTGTGACATTCGCTCCCGTCGCGCAGCCCGCAATGCGTCGTGAATGGCGTCGGTGAGCTCTGTCAACGTGTACGGCTTGTCGAGCACGGTGTGGATCTGCGCCGCCGCGAGACGCTCCGGCGACACGCGACCGGTGAAGCCGGTACTCAGAATGATCGGCAGCACCGGACGCGTGACGCGCACCTGCTCGGCCAAGGCGATTCCCGTCATGCCCGGCATTGTCTGGTCGGTGATCAGGAGCGCAATGTCCTCGTACACCTCCAGCAACTTGAGTGCGACGCCACCGCTTGGTGCGGTAAGAACGCGCATGCCCGCACCGATAATTCCACGTTCCGCAGCGCGCAGAATCCCCGGCTCATCGTCTACCAGAAGTATCAGCGGCGCGTCTGTGGTGACGGCCGTGCGATGACGCGGTGTAATGATCGCGGTGGAGTAAGGCGGCGTCGCCTGCATGGATGCGGCGCTCTGCTCGGGCGGTGACAACATGCCGAACAACAATTCAAAGTGCGTGCCGCGCCCCTCAATCGAGTCCACGTGTACCGAGCCGTGATGTGACTGTACAATGCCGTGCAACACGGCCATGCCAAGTCCGGTGCCTTCCCCAACAGGTTTGGTGGTGAAGAACGGCTCAAAAATTCGCTCGCGCACCTCTGCGCTCATGCCCTCGCCGGTGTCGCGGACGAGCAATCGCACATATTGGCCAGGGTCAACCTGCGGATGCTTCGTGCTCCGATCCTCGCTGACAGTGACCGTATCAACCGACAGACGCAGCATGCCGCCATTGGTCTGCCGCATGCTGTATTCGGCATTGTTACACAGGTTGAGCAAGAGCTGCTGCATTTGCGTTGCGTCGCCATTAATCCACGCATCTGCCGCGCGGACTTCAACCAAGAGCTGCACGGTGGACGGGATCGTCGCGCGCAGAAGCAACTGTGTATCCGTGATCATCGCCGCGAGATTGATGCGCGCGTGTACGGGAACGCTCCGACGCGAGAACAGCAAAATCTGCTTGACGATATCGCGCGCACGATCGCTGGCTTGTAACACTGCCGACAACGATTCCGCGACACCTTCGGGATCATGATCGGCCATGGAGACCTGCGCGATCTCGGAGTTGGCGCGGATCACGGTCAGCAAATTGTTGAAATCGTGCGCAACGCCGCCGGCCAACGTACCCAACGCTTCCAATCGCTGGCTGGCGAGGAGTTGCGCTTCAAGTTGCTTACGCTCCGACTCCAACTGTTTGGTCTTGCGTAGATCGCGTATGCGATAATGCAGAATGTCGCCCTGCTCCAGCGGAATCCGAGTGCGACGCAATTCAACCGGAATTGTGACACCGTCCAGCGTGGTCACTGTCGTCTCGTACGACACGGCGTCGCTGGCGGGATCGGGATCAGGTTCGGCTGTCACGAGAACAGTATTTATCCCAACCAGCTCATTCTCATGCCCCACGGCAAGCAGTTGGAATGCGACTGGATTCGCCGCGACCACGCGAGCACCGTCTACGAGCAATTGCGAATCTGCACCGCCTTCGAAGAGTCGTCGAAAGCGTTCTTCGCTTGTGATGACACGTAGGGCTTCGGCCTCTGCACCGCGCGCCCGCGCAATCACTTTCCGCCCGCGCAAACGTACACCCGCTGCAAATGCACCGATGCCTAGCAAGACGTACGCACCGATGGCGAGCGGCGAGCGCCAGAATGGCGGCAAGAGTGTGAAACGAATCGACTGCGGCCCTACATCGCGACCGAGCCAATCGCGTGCCCACACTCGCAGCGTGTAACTGCCCGACGCGAGCGCAGCGAACTCTCGGTCGGTGTCCGGCGTCCACAACGACGCGGTGTCGGCGGAGCCTTCGAGCTCCACGCGAAAGCGGGACTCATCTTCGCGATGAAATGTCTGCAGACGAAAATCTGCACGCAGATTGCGCCGACCAAAGGGAATCTGCTCGCCATCTGTGACTAATGCCGTGTCGCCAGACTGATGCTTAAGAGTGATTGTCAGTGATCCAACAGGCGCTGGCGACGCACTATCGCGCAACGGAATCTGACCGAGCCCGGCGCTCGTACTGATCCACGCGCGATCGTTGCTGGGCGCAATCGTGATGCCGGTGATCTGACCACGCGGAATGCCGTCAGAGTCGTCGAACTTTGCGAGTACGATTGGCGCGAGTCGCGCGTCATTCTGCAACCGCAGCGCAGTGATTCCCTGCTGCGACGCGAGCAACAGTCGGCCCGCAGATGCACCGCGAACCGTATTAATGTTCGCATTCATCAGGACCGGAAGTTCGCGGCCTGTCCAATCATGGAACCCGGCGGCAGTCGCATCCGACGCGCCAATCGTGAGACCGCGCGGTGTCGCGATTACTAGCATCGACGCGCCATTTGGCGTTGTTGCAACTGTGACGCTGCTCACGCCGTTGGCTGGCGAAACGCTGGTCCGTGCGGCACCGCCAGCCTGCGGCACGCGCATGACCCGATCGCGATACGCGAGAATAAGTGATTGGCCAGCGCTATCCCACACCAATTGCGACGCAGCGCGCGGAGCGGCGCTGAGTGCACGCCACGACACGAACGGTGTGGTTGTCGCGACAAAAAGCGTGTCGCCTGCAAGCGCCACCAGCTGCTCACCACGCGCGTCGCGGACTCGAACAATATGAGAGACTGTGTCGCTGCGACTCGGTTCAACAAGCGGCACCCACGAAGCACCGTTAAACACGGTCACGCGCGCACGCATCAGCCCAACCATTCGACCGTCGCGCAGTTGCAGCAACTCGTGCACGGCTGGAGTTCGGGGTCTGCGCGCGTTGGCCGCGCCGAACACATCCACCATGCTATCGCCTGGCGTGATGGCAAAGAGGTGGCGTCGACCGAGTGCGTCTGGCTTCGTCTCGATCGCTTCTTGCACGTCACTTCCGATCACGAGCTGACTGTTATCAATCGTGCCAGCGCCGTCAGTTCGCACACGCGTCAGCGAGGCTCCGCGCAATGCAAGATACACGGCGGATGTGGACAACATACCGTCATTGATTGCGTCCAACGCTTGCGTTGGCAAACCGGCGCGCGAAAACTGCGTCAGCTCCTCCATGCGCGAGTCCGCCCGCCGCCGAATTATGCGCGAATCCCACGTGCCCGCCCACACGTCGGCACCGGCACTCACGCGCGCACAAGTCGCACGCGTGACCCTCGTCAGAGTAAGTATGCGCCGCCAACTGGAACCATTCTCGGTGAGCCAGACACCGCGTTGTCCCGCTACAACCGCCGCTGATGGCCCCAAGGCTGGGCAGGACCGAACGTCTTCCAGCGCAGAGTCGTTGAGCGATGTTTCCGCGCGCAAAATTGTCTTGTCATCGAGCGAAAACAGGCCGCGTGTGAGTGTTGCAATCCAGACGCGGTCGCGCGTTCCGTCATGCGTCACCGCCAGCATCGCCATCGATGTGGGTGTGCCATCTGGCGCGAGCACCTGCTCAAATCGCGAACGCGTTCCAACATGCACGCCAGCATCCACCGCCACAACCAGCTCGCGCACCCCGTCCGTCTTGCGGCGCTCCACCATTGACCAAGCGCGGCCTCGTGGTAATCCTGCAGTCACGCCGAACGGTCGCCACACATTTCCGACACGCTCGAACACGCCGCTGTGTGTCGCCATCAGAAGACCGCCCGTCGACTCCTGCAAAAACGCGCGAACTTGCGGCTGAGTAACGTCTGCCGGCAGCGGCATGAGCACAAAGCGCAAACCGTCGTAGCGCATCGGCCCAATATCCGTGCCAATCCAGAGCGTTCGATCTGCCGTGAGGAACGTGGTATACACTGAGCGCGAACGCAGACCCTGATCGCGACCGAATGCCTCGAACGATAAGTCCGAGGCGACGATATCTGTCGCCGCTACGCTGCGTTGCGCGGAGAGAGGCAGAGCAATCCAGAGCGCGCCGACAACGCAGATTTTTGCTCGTATTGACAGAGTGAAACGCATCAATCTCAAAGGCGAACTGGAGGAACCACCCAGCGGAGTCAGAATGGCGCTACACAGACAATATGTAGAGTTCGCCTGCGTGTCACATTACAGAATTCTCATGAACGCAGGCGGAGGCTCGCTGCACGATGCTTACCGAGGCACAACGTCGTGCTCATCATCGGGTACTTGAGCGTCTCCACCAGCGGCGTCAGCAGGTCGCACAATCAGATAGTTGTTCGGTGGCGTTACGCCAAGTAGATGCTGCACAAAATAATCCCAGCGACGACGAATGAAGTACGGCTCGTTGAGCGAGTGCGGACGATTTGGTGCAATGATCAAATCAAATGTGCGATTGGCCTTGATCAGCGCATCGACCACCTGAATTGTCATCGCTGGATGCACATTGTCGTCCATGTCGCCGTGCAT
>JANNWU010000489.1:0-3843 GCA_031408755.1 Gemmatimonadaceae bacterium
GGTTAAGCCCTGCGTGCCATCGGTCAAGTCCGACAACACCTGCACACGCCCGAGCGGCAGCGTCACGAACGGTGACCCAATACGCTGATCAACCTGCAAACCGGCGCGCAGTTCGTTGACCACACCGGTGCCAAAGCGCGACGACAACGTGAGGAAGCCGCCGCCGCCACGATTTTCCGTCGTACCACCGGTCTGCGGCAGTGCCAGCGAACCAACGCGTGTCGGAGTCTGATCTACCAAACGCCAGTCACCGCGGAGTGTCAGCGTATGCGCGTCGGTCACCGACAGATCCATGCGGCCGAGCACAGTGACGTTGTCCTGATTGCGATTGTCGTCGATCACGCCCGCAGAGCCGGCCACGCCGTAGCCGTCTACCAATGACAGGAAGCGCGTCACGGAATCTGGTGATGCACCAAGGCGTGCACGCGTCGCCGCGTCAGCCGAAAGCAGCGACGGCAACAGATCGGCACGTCGGCGACCTTGCAGTGCGCCGAAGAAGAACAGCCGGTCCTTGATGATCGGGAAGCCAATACCAGCACCGAATTGATTCTGATCGTAGGCGCCACCAAATGCGCCGGTTGTGCCGCCCTGCTCCAGCGTAAAGTCACGATAGCGTCCGATGTACGACATCGAACCTTGAATCACGTTGGTGCCACTCAGCGTCGTCTGCGACACTTGGCCGCCGGAGAACTGTCCGCGTGCAACGTCATATGTATTCGTGACGACACGCGTTCCCCGCACTGCATCTTGCGGCACAAAGCCGGCCGCAAATGACAATCCGTCGAGCGTGACGTTGTTACTCTGCGATGATTGTCCCGCGACGCTGAAATTTGCGCTACCACCGCCACCTGTTGAATCAGCGCCAGTGAGCACGACGCCTGGCGCGAGTGCCGCAATCGCCGCAGGATCAGAAGCGTCAACTGGCAAGCGTGCTGCCTGATCGCCTGCAATCACGCGTTCTGTGCCGCCTGGTGCTGGTGGACCGCCCGGCGGACCGTTCCCACGACGTTGCGTGCCTCGAACCTCAACGCGCGCCAACGTTTGCGCAGTGGACTGGCCGAGCGTGATGTTGCGCACAATGCGATCATCGTCACCGTTGCGCGTAAGTGTCAGTGTTGTCGGCGCAAATCCGATGTAGCGCACCGTAAGTCGATACGTACCGCCGCCGTCAGGGAACAGGATGGTGTACTTGCCCTGCGCGTTCGTGCGCTGCCGCCGCGTGACCTGTGTTTCAGTGGACAACGCCTCGACTTGCGCGTTTTCGACCGCAACGCCTGCAGGAGTTCGTACCACACCCGTGATAATGTCGGTCGTAGCACCAACTTGTGCGCGCATAACTGCTGGCGCAGCCCACAGCATGAGCAGCGGCAGAATAGATCGGCGCAGTCGGCGCGCCAGCATGGAAGTGAGCATCATAAAGTTGTCGAGCGAGAGAGCGGCGTGCCACACAGTCGTATACATGCCGGACAGGTATCGACGTCATCGCGATTCGCCCTGTCAGAAGCTGATACGCCTGCCGGAGCGCGTGCGTTGGTGGCGTAAAACGGGAGATGACGCCGTCGAATCTGCTTCAACGCAGCTACGGCGATGAAAGTGTCGGCACGTCACGACCGCTGGCATCGAGTCAGCACATTGCCAGCAAAGTGCGTATTCTGCGTTGGCCCATTCCGTCGCAACGACGTACTCCCCGGGCGTCACTCGCACCACCTCACACATGTCGCTTCGCCACGCCATCGTCGCCCTCGCCCTCGTGAGCAGCGGCGCCATCAACGTTGTCGCGCAGTCGCCCGCGCCGCCGGTTGCACCCGAGATTCGGTATGATCGCGCAGAACAGCTGCTCACATGGAACGCGACGCGGCTGGTGACGGGCGATGAGGTGCAAGCGCAGTGGTACAAAGACGGCGCGCGATTCTGGTATCGCAACAAAGTACGCCAGGGAGCCGAATTTATTCTTGTAGATCCGGCGCGCGGGTCGCGCGAGCTGCTATTCGAGAACGCAAAACTTGCGGCGGCGATCAGCACCGCAGCGGATACCAGCGTCGATCCGACAAAGCTTCCATTCCGCACCTTTCGTTTCGCGAAAGACGGTGACGATGAACGCACGATTGAATTTCGTTTTGGGAAGCGACGCGTGTTGTGCGACATCACGGCGTATCGCTGTACAGCTAGCGACACATTGCCTAGTGACGTGCCGTTTGTGCTGAGTCCAGATCGGAAGTGGGAAGCGTATGTGCGCGGTTATGACGTGTACGTTCGTGCACGCGGCGTGACCACAGACACCACTCGCCTTACGTCCGATGGTGCGCAGTACTGGAGTTACGGACTTGGTGAACCGTCACCGCAAGAACGGTTGCAAACGTCGCTCCGTCCGCGCCGTCCGCAACTTCGTTGGGCTCCCGATTCGCGGCACCTGATTGTCGCGCGACAAGATGCACGCAACGTGGGCCAGATGCCGTACATCAGCTACACGTCACAGCGCCCGCGCGCATTTTCGCAGCCGTACGCATTGCCAGGCGATTCGGTCATTCCGAAACCTGGCTTCCACATTTTGAATCGTGAAACGCGCACCAACGTGCGCGTGCAGCTTGATCCAGCTCCAGCTATTGCGTCCTGGAACATCTCTCCACGTGACTCGGCGTGGAATGCCGCGAGCAGCCGAGTGTACCTGACCACGCTTTCGCGCGGATCAAAAGTCGCGACGCTGCTGGAAGTGGACGCAGTGACCGGCGTTGTAAAGCGTCTGGTCGCTGATTCGTCAAAAACCTATGTGGAGCTTGGGAATCCAGTTGACGCGTCGCCGGTGTACGTCACGGAAGATGGTGAGAGTCTTTTCTGGTCGGAGCGAGATGGGTGGGGACATTTGTATCGCTACGGCGCGGATGGCGCGCTGAAGAATCGGATCACGGAAGGGCCATGGCAGGTGGGCACTATCGTCGCAGTGGATGAGAAGCTGAAGCGGGTGTGGTTTACTGGACGTGGACGTGAAGCTGATGCGTTTCTGTACTACGCGCAGTTGTACTCAGCAAATTTTGATGGTACAGGACTCACGCGGCTGACGCCAGAAGATGCCGACCACCGCCTGCAAGTGAGCCCAAACGGCCGATGGATTGTGGATATGTATTCGCGCGTTGAAGCGCCGCCGATCACAGTATTGCGCGATGCGAACACCGGTCGCGTTGTCCGCAAACTTGAAACGGCCGATGTATCACAACTTGCCGCAATCGGATTCAAAGGTGGTCGCGTCTTTACAACGAAGGCGCGCGATGGCGTCACAGATATTTACGGCGTGATGTATCTGCCGTCGAATTTGGACACGACGCGACGCTACCCGATCATTTCGCACATATATCCTGGGCCGCAAGTGGGATCGGTGGGCGCATGGAATTACAAGGCGGCTGGTGAGCCTGCCGCAATCGCTGAACTAGGCTTCGTGGTTGTGCAGATTGATCATCTGGGCACGCCGTTGCGCAGCAAAGCATTCCATGACAACTACTACGGTAACTTTGGCGACAACGGCCTGCCCGACCATATCGCGGCGATCAAGCAGCTTGCGAGTCGGCATGGTTTCATTGACATCGACCGCGTTGGAATCTTTGGGCATTCCGGTGGCGGCTTTGCGAGCACCGATGCCATTCTTCGGTATCCGGATTTTTTCAAGGTGGCCGTGAGTGGCGCCGGCAATCACGACAACCGCAGCTACAACATCTATTGGGCGGAGAAGTACCAAGGATTGCTCCGGCGCGACACGGTGCGTCGCACCGACAACTTCGCCACTGACGCAAATGCCTCGATGGCGGCGAATCTGCGTGGGCGTCTCTTGCTTATGCACGGCGACATGGACGA
>JANNWU010000490.1:0-2542 GCA_031408755.1 Gemmatimonadaceae bacterium
CGACGATCTGGAAGTGATGATGCCCGACGAATTGCTGCAACACTTTTCGCTCGATCGGCTGCACAAGAAGGCCGCAATTTTTGATACGCAAAAGTTGGAATGGATGAACGGGCAGCATCTCTCGCGTCGCCCGCTCGATGAAATCTTGCCGCGTGTCACAAGTGCACTCGTGCGTCATGGAGTCGCGACGGAAGAAAGACTTGCCGCTGAGCCTGCGTGGACTGCGCATTTGGTTGATCAGCTCCGCGTTCGCGCACGCACGGTTGAGGAGATTGTGAAGCAGGCGCGGCCATATTTGCTCGACACGCTGGAGTACGACGAGGAGGCGTTCGCGAAAACATTACTGAAGGATCGCGCTGCGAGTGCCGACATTCTCACTGCGACACGGGACGCGCTCGTGAATGCGCCGGCTTGGACAGCGGAGGCACTCGAACCGGCCCTGCGAACACTCGCAGAATCACGTGGACTCACCGCGGGCAAGATCTTTACGCCGCTGCGAGTTGCTGTGACGGGACTCTCCGTCAGCCCAGGCATCTTTGATGTGCTGACGCTGATTGGTAAGGACCGAAGTCTGGAGCGTCTCGCGCGCACGCTAGACATGCTGGCGACACCGGCGTAGAGGCCATTTGAGGCTTTCTGCGACGATATCGCATGGAGCTTCAAATGAGCACCACCCAGACTGCGCCATTGACCGAGACCGAAGATAAGGTCTACCAATATCTGATCGCATTCTTGGCCGAGAATAGCTATCAGCCAAGCATCCGTGAAATCGGTCGTCAATTCGAGATCAAATCAACCAAAACCGTCTCTGATGTGCTGGGGAGTTTGGCGCGAAAGGGGATGATTCAACGAAATCAATCGCGATCACGCGGTCTGCGGATCATCGGGGCGCAAACACCGGCTGCGCCGAGTACACGGTCGCTGCCGTTCTACGATCGCGCGGCGGACGTGGGCCCTGCATTGTCGCCGGAGTATCGGACGGATTGGGTGTTGTTTGACCGGCGCTTGGCGCAAGGCGAGCGCGCATTCTGCATTCGCATCACGGAAAGCTCGGCACCGGAGTGCGGCGTGCAGTCCAACGATACTGTCATCGTTGATCCTGATGCAGAAATCACTGCTGATGCGTTTGTCATCACGCGCACAGGCGCGACGACGATTGTGCGATCAGCAAGTGCTGTTGGTCAGCATGATGTGCTTGGCGTGGTGAGCGGCGTCTTTCGCGCGACGCTGGAGCGGGAAAATCTGGATCGTGAAATGTTGTAGCGGCGTAACGGTAATCGTGGCCGCGATTGGCGCGACGTCAGCGCTGCTGCTGCTGAATCGGCGCTGGTGAAATTGGCGGAGTAGCGGCGCCAGGCTCACGCCCTTCTTTCCGCTCTCGATCACGACGCTCACGAATTCGCTTCACGCGATCGTTGAACGTCTCGGCATTCAGCGCAACCTGTGCACCCGCTTGGATCTGCCCGCGCATCTGCCACGGATTCTCACCGCGCAGCATCGCTGATGGATTCCCGCCAACACGATTCAACGGCAATAGCGCCAGCAGCGCTGCGGGCACAGTGAAATTTCCCAGCATGATGCCACGCTGCGACCAGCCGTACTTCTTCCCACCGCGCGTCACGACCAGATCGCCGCGCCCATCTTCCGTGACACCACTGCGCGGCGCTGCGGCAACTGAATCGGCGTAAATCGCGAAACGCTCGCGAATGACACTGTCCACCTGCTCTTTCGGCGACCGCTGTACGCGCACAGGATCCGCTTCACCCGGATACAATCGCGGATCGTACTGCGGTACAACGCCGCGAGTGTTTCCCGCACCGCTTCCGCTACCCTGCCCCGTGCCAGTGCCGCCGCCAGTGCCACCAAGCCCAGACGGCGGTACAGGAATTCCGGCGGGAATTGCGGTTGGCGCAACAAACGGAATTGTGGTTCGCGCACTCGCCGCAGGCGCTTTCGCGTTGATCGCTGTTCCACCTGATTCTTCCGCACGCGGCGGTGTGACCGACACGTATTCGACCTTTTCCTTCACCGCATCGCGTTGCTCGCCTGCAAGCCAAGTCGCGACTGTATCGGATCCAACCACTGCACGCACCAGCACCGCACAAATTACAACGTGCAGTACAACTGACAACGCCGCCGCGAACGGCGAACGACGCTCAGGTGCGCGCGGCGTAAACACTTAAACCACCGCTCCAAAACTTGCGAGAATTTTTCCAGCACGCACAGCGGCTTCACGCATCCGTTCCGCCGGCGCAATAAACGAAATGCGGAAGAACCCTTCGCCACCAGCACCAAAGCCCGTGCCAGGCATCACCACGACGCCCTCCTCATCCAACAGCCTGTCGGCAAAAAGCTGCGACGGAATTCCTTCTGGCAGCGGAATCCACAGATACATCGCGGCCTGCGGCACGTTGCATGTGAAGCCCGCATCGCGGAACGCCAGCACCGCCGCGTCGCGTCGCGCTTGAAAGACGGCCACATTTTGCGGCACAAATTCCGCCCAACTCTCAATCGCGGCAACACCCGCCTGCTGCACCGCCAT
>JANNWU010000491.1:0-10038 GCA_031408755.1 Gemmatimonadaceae bacterium
TGCGCGGGCACGCTGTAGCGCGCGCCGTCAATGCTGACCAAGGATCAAGGGGTCAGAGATCTTGATCGCGGACTCATTTCCGTAACCGGTGACAGTGCACCTATTCGAACGCGGTGATACTCGTAACCGGTGACAGTGCACTCATCCGGCAGTGCACTGTCACCGCATTCCCTGCATTTCGAGCACAGTTAAATGCACTGTCACCTGTTCTCCACCGGTTTTCTGTCACCGGTGCTCAGGAAATTGCTACCGCAGGTTGGCCCGTGGAATAATGAACACATGCGCGACGCCGCCGGTCCCACCAAGCATCAGGTTTCCCGTGATGTCGTGGCGGATGCTCGCGCTCGATTCACCGTAGCCAGTTCGTTGTTTGTCGCCAAGCGCTGGTCCCGCGCGCAGGAACTGATCACCGCCGTCTGACACACTGAACGCGACGAACCCGTCGCTATCGCTGATGATCACGACGGTGTCGCCGATTTTCAAGTCAACACGCAGCGTCTCCAGTGCGCCCGACGTCCGGTCGGCGCTCATCAGCGCGTAGACCGACGGTGGCCCGTACCGGCGTGTGATATTCTGCCTCAGTACCGCAGCGCGCACCTCAAGTGCGGCCTCGCCTTGTGCGGCCACTCGCGATGCACTGAGGATCAGGCAAAAGGTCACGACGACGGTGCGCAGTGCATGCCACCTGATACGAGTTAGTCCAACGCGATTCATTCCGCGCCAAGTCATTCTGGTCCTAGTCACTTCGATCCGAGTCATGTTGGTGTCGAGTGTGACAACCGCGCAGCGCATGGTCATCATCGTGGATGCGTACAACTGCTCAATACGTCCAGCGGCGCTGCGATGCTGCGACGCGAAAGTCGCGCAAGTGAATTTCGCTCCCTTCATCCACAATTATGCGGTGAGTGCCGGCGGCCAGTTTGCTTGTGAGCGGATGGCCGCGCATGACACTGTGCGACGTCGCCGTGATGTGGCCTTCCATGCGGAATGCAAGCTCGAATTACACGGTTGCCACGCCGCCTGGGCCGCAGTTGCGAACATTGCGTACGTCGTATTTCGGCGCACCGAAGAGAGATACGCACGCAATCGACAGATTCCTATCACCCGGAGGGGTGACGCTTCCTGCCGTTCCGATCACTGATCGTCCATCGGACTTGTGCGCCCTCGCATCTCACACGGCACAGGAACGCGCAACCAGAAATGTCAGCGACTTCGGTGACAGTGCACTCATTCGGCAGTGCACTGTCACCGTACTTCGCGCAGTTTGAGCACAGTTGAATGCACCATCACCGCATTTCGCGGAACGTGGTCGCCTTTCCCGCTGTTATGAGCATCGACGCACGACTGGCGGCACGCAACATTTTGCGATCAAGGGGTCAGACACCTTGATCCAGTGACAGTGCACTGATCTCAGCAGCAACGGGCAGCGACGGTGACAGTGCACTCATCTCGATTCACACGCACGCGAGGGTTCGGACGCCGGAGCAAGCATTCGGTCGCCATCCTGTCGTTTGCGGACACACTTCGACCGCAGCGGCGTGCCCGATCAAGATCTCTGACCCCTTGATCTGATTCACACGCACGCGAGGGGCCGGACGCCGGAGCAAGCATTCGGTCGCCATCCTGTCGTTTGCGGACACATTTCGACCGCAGCGGCGTGCCCAATCAAGATCTCTGACCCCTTGATCGCGATCAAGATCTCTGACCCCTTGATCGCGATCAAGATCTCTGACCCCTTGATCGGATCAAGATCTCTGACCCCTTGATCGCGGACACTTTTCCGGATCAAGATCTCTGACCCCTTGATCGCGGACACTTTTCGACCGCATCGGCGTACCAATCCCCGAGTTGCACAGACCGCCACGACTTGGGCCCAGCCGCCGCGCCATGACCTCCCGATTTGTAGTGCTTGTCTCGCTGGCGCTCACGGCCTGCAATCCGGGCGCGGCCATCCGCGGACTGCGCGACCAACCGCGGACGGCACACGAACGCTACGCGCGCGGTTTGCGCGATGCCGGTCTCGATTCAACCGCCATTGGCCGCGACTGGTTGGCAGCCAGCGACAGCGCACTCGCATCACCGCTCGCACTGGGGCTGCCGGCGCGCGAAGTGGGCGTTTATCAGCGTGCAGAAGCCCGCGCGGTCGCGTATCGGTTCACGCTGCGCGACGGCGAGCGCTTGCGTGTCACACTGCGCGCAGACGGCCTGCCGGCACAGTTGTACCTGGATCTGTTCGAGCGCAGCACCGACAGCTCACGTACTATGACACATCGCGCTACCGCTGAACGGGCGGCCATACTGGACAGCGCGTCAATGGTGTATGTGATGACGTATGAAACGTCGCGCACCGGCGAGTATGTGTTGCGATTGCAACCAGAATTACTTCGCAGCGGACGCTTCGACATTGCGGTCAGCACCGAACCAACGCTGGCATTCCCGGTCGAAGGTCTCGGCAATGCTGCGATTCAGAGCTTGTTCGGTGTGGAGCGAGACGGCGGTCGTCGAGCACATCATGGCATCGACATATTCGCGCCGCGGGGCACGCCGGTGCTCGCAGGCACTGATGGTACCGTGCGCAGCATCTCGCCCAATGAGCTGGGCGGAAAGGTGGTCTGGCTGAGCGACGAGCGGCGCGGTCAGGTGCTGTACTACGCACATCTCGACCGTCATCACGTGACCGCCGGACAACGCGTGCGGACCGGCGACACCATCGGCTTTGTGGGCAATACAGGCAACGCGCGCACAACGCCGCCGCATCTGCATTTCGGGATTTATCGGCGGCCCGATGGTCCGATCGATCCGTTGCGATTCGTTCGCATCAACACTGCGCGTCCGGAACGACTGACCGCGGATTCGAACGTGCTGGGTCGATTCGGTGAAACGTTGCCGGCGCGGGTACCGATGCGAACCGCGCCGACCGACACGAGCGCAGTAGTACGAATCATCGCGCGATCAACGAGGCTGCAGATCATGGCGGCCAACGCGAACAGCTTCCGAGTTCAGCTCGACGATGGTTCGAGTGGATACATCACCGAATCGGCGGTTCGGGTGATTGATCGATAGCGGCACTACACGGCGTCCCAATTCTGCGGTTGCGGAAATGGGCATTTACGATCAAGGGGTCCGATCAAGGGGTCTGACACCTTGATCCAGACACCTTGATCCATCACCGAGTAGGCGGTTTGAGTGATTGATAGATAGAGGCATTTCGCGGCGTCCCATTTCTGTGCTTTCGGAAATGGACGTTCCGATCAAGATCTCTGATCCCTTGATCCGATCAAGATCTTTGACCCCTTGATCCGGACGTTCCGATCAAGATCTCTGACCCCTTGATCCGGCGGTTGCGGAAATGGACATTCCGATCAAGATCTCTGACCCCTTGATCCAGACCCCTTGATCCACGGCGTCCCAATTTTGCGGATGCGGAAATGGACATTCCGATCAAGATCTCTGACCCCTTGATCCACTTGCAAGCGCAGTAACGCCGACACCCGCGGTCAGACTGCCGCGAGACGCGCATCCCTCGCGAGCGGCTTCCGCAGCCCAGCATACAGCAACCACAGGCATGCGCCGATCTCACCAATCGCGGACGGAATGCTTACAATGCTCGAGGTCATACTCGTCGCGTACCCGTCGAGCAACACCGTGCCAAATACGTCGATCTGGTAGCCAACGGATCCAAGGATCAAGCAGACGCCGAGGACGCGTGGCATCGTGCCGGACTTAAGCGCAAGATAACCGAATGGAAGCAGCCACAGTCCCCAGAAAATCTCCGTAATCAGCACACCACTGCGATACGAATTGAGCGACTGTGCGACCTGTGCGTGCACTTGCGCGACCGAAATTTCCGCCAGCTGGTTGGCGCTATTAAGGATCGATAACACGTCGAACTTATGCACCAGATTCAGCAGCGACATCGGCACGCTTGCGACCGCAAACATCACCATCAGCAACGCGACTTCCCGGTGCACGTGGCTAAGCAGCTTGTAGAGTGCCAGTGGCAGCATCAGAAAAGCGACGTAACACAGCATGCTCGCGACGATGCCCAGCCGAAACAGGGTCGTAGATGCGCTGATGTTGCGCGCCGTCGCTGCCGCATCATCAGTCACGAACAGTTGTGACGGCACATACATCAGCGTGAAGACACCAGTGACGATAACAATCAGGTACAGCAACCCCGCGATCCCAGCAACCCTTCTCGATTCGGCGGACAGACTTCTGATGGTCATCGCGTTTCGCTCTCGGCATCGGGAAACCGCAAACTCGTGCTCGCGGGATGCCCCACCGTACGGTGCTTCGTTCGAGATTGTTGCACAACGCCTCGGCAGACGAATTTCGAGCCGAATCCCGAGGCGCCGCGCAGCTTCACTCACATCTCTACTTACATCTGCAGTCACGGCTACAGTCACATGTGCAGTCACATGTGCACTGACGTCTGCACTTACATCTGCACTTACGTCTTCAGTCAGATCTACACTCACATTTGCACTGACATCCGCAATCACAGCTTCCCTACGGAACCACCCGCACAACCAACACCTGCGGCGCCGTCCCATTCCGTGTCGTCCCCGCCGCCACCACCCGCCCATCCGGCTGCACGGCAATCGCGTGCCCCTCGTCAGCGGTGCCAAACACATCCAGCTCCACCCGCCCGGCCGTTCCGAACGACGGATCCGGTGCACCCGACGGCAGATAGCGGATCATCGCCAAGTCCGTACCGCCGACGCCCGTGCGTCGACCAACAACAACGATTTTTCCGTCACTGAGCGCGACCAAACCCTCAGCAAAATCGTCATTGCCACTGAGATCCGTTTTGATTGTACCAGTCACACCACCGAAGCTCGCATCAGGCCGCCCTTCGCTGGTGTAGCGCGCGACCGCGAAGTCGAATCCTCCCGTACCTGCGACACTTGAGTATCCGGCAGCCACGATGCTGCCGTCCGCGAGCACCGCAACATCGTTCGCCTGCTCATTGCCACTTGCGAAATCGGTGGTGACGAATCCTGCACCGGCGCCGAAACTCAGATCCAGCACGCCGCCACTCGTGTAGCGCGCGACCGCGAAGTCATCGCGACGCGCACCACTCTGCTCGACGCGCCCCGCGACGACAATCCTTCCATCCGGAGCGAGTGCGACAGCCATGCCGAGGTCCGTGCGACCGGTGAGCTGCGTCGTGACGCGGCCGGCGGTGCCGAATGTCGAATCAGGCTTGCCGTCCGCATTGAAGCGTGCGAGTGCGAAGTCATTGTTCGGCGGACCAACCTGCGCATGTCCTGCGACCACGATGCGTCCGTCCGGCTGAATCACCACGCCTTGCGCAGTTGCCGAGCCGGCGCCGAAATCGACAGTGGCGAAACCATTCGTGCCGAAGTTGCGGTCGGGGGCGCCATTCGCATTGAATCGGGCAACACCGAAATCGAGTTCGCCGTTCGCAGTCTGCGTGCTGCCGACAACCACGATGCGCCCATCAGACTGCAGCGCCACGTCAAGCGCTTCGTCAGCGCGACCGGCAGGAAAGTTCATCTGCGCCACGCCGTTTGTGCCGAAGCCGGTGTCTGGTGTTCCATTCGGCAGGTAGCGCAGCACCGTGAAGTCGCCTGACACTGGCGTGGTGGTTCCACTGCCCTTGCTGGCCACGACAATCTTGCCGTCTGGTTGCACCACGATGGCTTCTCCGTGCCCAGCGGACAGCTGCGTCACGACGCGACCGCCAGTGCCAAAGCCCGGATCCAGTCCACTCACCGGCGGTGGTGTCACGCATGTGACGACCACATTCGTGACAGGCGCCACCGGCATTCTTCCGCGTCCGTTCGTCACTGTGCATATCTGCGCCGGAGTTGATGGCTGCGTCGCCACGGTCACATTGTATTCCAGACCGATGAGCGAGAGGCGAACGAAGGTGAATGCATTGCCGCTAACGGGCAGGCGCTCACCGCCGAAATTCTCCAACACCAACCCGCTGCCCGTGAGGCCAGAGATGGTGCCCCCAAGCGCGAATGCTTCCTCGAGGGGCGGGCGATCATCATCAACGATCGTGAGAGTGGCAGTCGACGCGCCGAGCGTTGCGCAGCCGCGCGGGTTTGAGAGCGTGATCGTGAGCGACTTGTCAGGTTCAGCGATCGTGTCGAGCACAATCGGCACGTTGATGGTTCGCGACACCGTGTCACCGTCTGCGAATGATACCGTGCCGAGGATCGCACTGTAGTCCGAGCCGTTGATCGCGGTGCCGTCGCTGGTGGTGACCGTCGCGCTCACTCGTCCGCTGCTGCCGCCGGTGCGAGCAACAATGACTGGCTCAAGCCCCGACAGCGAAATCTCATCACGCCGATATGATGCGCGAGTGAACTGCAGCGCACCTGCGCCAGCGTTTGGCGCGTCGCATGGTGGCGCTTCATTGAAGCGATCGTCCTCCGGTTCAGGCGTCGGATCAGCGATTGGCTCCAGCCCCTCGAACTGAATGTCTGTGCCACCGACGCCTGCCGGATCGCGCAGATACGCGTGCGTGAATGTCTCTCCGGCCGGACTGTTAATGTACGAGTCAGCAATGGCGACGGTTCGGATTGTGAACGTTGCACCAGTGTCCAACTGCGCAAGATCGACGCGCACGACCTGTGATTGCGCGAGCGCTACCGAAGGGGCCCTGGCATCCTGTCCAGGAACGAATTGCTGAACGAAACTGCCGCTCGTCCAGAGAAATCCAGAAGGGCCCATGACTTCCGAACCGCTGCCGTTGAAAAACCAGCGGTTCGTATGCCGGTACAGCTCGGCGTTACTCGTCTGCCACAGGAAGACCCGCGGCCCCGGCGATCGAGCATCCCTCCACCCCTTGATCTCGAGCGAAACACTCGCCGCTTCGGTGATGCAGTTGATTTGCAGCTCGCGGCAGTCGCGTGACGGACCGACGGCGTTGAAGATCCCACCGCGCATTTCAGCGCGCGTAATGACGAAGCGAAGGAACGCGTTGCGCGCGATCTTCCGGAACCGCTGCGTCTGCGTCAGCGTCACGACGGAGTTCTGCTCCTCGGTGGACACCGCGTACGTCGTACCGTCAGCGTTTGACAACACGCGCGCTTCTGCAACGCCTGATGGCCGTGGCGCACCAAAGGCACCCGCGAACTCGCGCACGTCGTCGACAACGCCACCTTCTTGCTCCTGTCGAGGGCCGTTGATGACGGCGGCCCCATCGCCTGGGTGGACGCCGAAGGTCCAGATCCGATGTGGCTCACCGCGCACCACTGGCGGTGCCGAGACCCGTTCAGCATCACCACATCCGCCTAGCCCGGCCACTCCGAGAACAGCTATCATCACACAGCAGGACCGACGCACAATTGACGCAGCGAACACACTATTCTCCGGCGAAACGGGACGCACACACGTCGACCGGTTGAGCTTGACGCGCGCCGCGTTGCGTGTGCATGATCGGCTGCGGTGTCGCTTCAGGTGCCGTGTCGAGATTCTCTGCTTGCTCGGGCGCGACGTGCCAGCGCAACTGGACATTCGTGCTGCTCATCGACGCCAGCGTCCTCTTTTGGTGCGCTTCATGACGAATCACGACCCATCAGCAGACCAGCTCGCTGCGCAGCTCTACGGCGAGCTCCGCGCGCTGGCGCATTCGCAACTGAGACGCGAGCGAACTGGCCACACACTTGGCACCACCGCACTCGTGCACGAGGCGTATCTGCGGCTCGGCGCCGGCCCAGTGTTCGGGGCTGAGGAGCGCACGCGATTCTTTGGCGCTGCATCCACTGCAATGCGGCGCGTGCTCGTCGATCATGCACGTAACCGGCTACGTCTGAAACGCGGGGCCGGCGTCGACGCGGTGCAACTGGACGACGTTGCCGAGCTTGCTGACAGCGCGCTGCTCACCGACACTGAAGCGGATGAATTGCTCACACTGGACGATGCGCTTGACCGACTGGCGCAGGTGAATCCACGCGGCAGTGCCGTGGTGCAGCACCGCTTCTTCGCGGGACTCTCACTCGAGGAGACTGCCGAAGTGCTCGGCGTGTCAGCCAAAACAGTCCAGCGTGACTGGATTGCCGCGCGCGCGTGGCTGAGAAAAGAGATCGCCGGCGAAACGTCGCTCTTCGCGATGCACGAGTGAGTCGTGCATGGATGCTCAGGTGTCCGCATGGCAGCGTTGGTGATGCGTGACTGAGGCGCCGGGGACGCGCAGCAGTCGCAGGGTGATCGCGACTGTCCAGTCCGGCGCGCATCCGACGCCCGCACATGTAAGGCAACTCGCGATCTCCCGCACCAGGAGCTGACGATGGAGCAGGCGCGCTGGGACCGCATCGCCGCCGTCTTTCTTGAGGCGGTTGGAGAATCGCCGGAACGCCAAGCGGCGTTGCTTGACGATGCGTGCGGAACTGACCCCGAATTGCGCGCAGAAATAGCGGCAATGCTTTGTGCACACAGCGATGAAAACGCGTCGGCGATTGAGCGGCGTCTGATGTCAGACGGCGGTAACGCCGGCGCCACACTCGAACCGGGCACGCGCGTTGGTGCGTATCGCGTTGACGCGCTCGTGGGTGAGGGCGGCATGGGTGAGGTGTATCGCGCTGAACGCGTGGACGGTGGCTTCGCGCAAACGGTTGCGCTCAAAGTGCTTCGCCCGGGATTTGCGACTGCAGAAGTGCTGCGGCGTTTCCGCTTTGAGCGACAAGTACTCGCGCGACTCGTGCATCCCGGCATTGCAGCCATCCATGATTCCGGCACGCTTGCCGACGGGCGTCCATATCTCGTACTGCAATTCGTGGACGGACTGCAAATCACGGAGCACTGCTCGCATCACGCTGTCAGCATCGCGCAACGTGTACGACTGATAGCGCGGGTGGCGAACGCCGTCCAGATCGCGCATGGTCAACTGGTTGTACACCGTGACATCAAATCGTCGAACGTGATCGTGGATACCGCCGGCGCTCCGTGGCTGTTGGATTTCGGCATCGCGAAAGCGCTCGACGGCTGGGCGGATGGGTCGCTCGCAGGTGCAACGCGACCAGAACTGCGGATGCTCACACCGGGACACGCGGCGCCCGAGCAATTGCGCGGCGAACCTGTCAGCGTCGCTACCGACGTGTACGGACTCGGCGTGCTTCTGTATGAATTACTCACTGGTCGACGCCCGTTTCTGAGTGCGGGGCGCACACCCGCACAACTTGAACACGCAGTGCTGCACGACCCTGCACCACCGCCGAGCAGCGTGGTGCCGCGCGGTTCGGCCAGCGCACTCGATGGTGATTTAGATCACATCGTGTTGATGGCGCTTCGCAAAGAGCCCGCACGTCGCTACGCCACAGCCGCAGAATTTGCCGACGATCTGCATCGTTATTTAGATGGTCGTCCGGTGCGCGCGCAAACGGATACACTGCGGTATCGCGCGCGCAAGTTTGTAGGGCGCAATCGCAGCGCGGTAGCACTTGCAGTTACCGCGACCATCGCTGTGTTGGGCTTTGCGACTGCTGCGACTATTCAGGCACAACGGATCGCTGTAGAGCGCGACCGTGCAGAGTCAGAACGTGCCGCCGCGGAAGATGTCGTTGGTGTACTGACTGGTCTCTTCGAGCGAGCCAATCCGAACGTGTTTCCGGGCGGCGACACGCTGCGCGTCAGTGCACTGTTGCACGATGGCGAGCGACGCGTAGACGAATTGTCCGCACATCCCGAACGTCAGGCTCGGCTGTGGCGCGTACTTGGGCAAATGCATTTAGCTCGAGGAGAGTATGTGCGGGCGAAGGCGCTTCTGCAGCGCTCTTGGGATGCGCAGCGCATGCAGCATGGCGACGACAATGCAGACGCGGCGCGCACGTACCATGAACTCGCACAGGTGCACTCGTTCTATTCCGGAGGTGACGCTCGATCGCGACTGATGCTTGACACGTCGATCGAGCGGTTGCGCCGAGTGCTCGGCAACAACCATCGCGATGTTATTGCGGCCTTGCAAGACCGCGCCGCCGCCGCGACCTCGCCAGCTGAGGAGCGCCGACTACTTGGCCAAGCAGCGGCACTACAGGCGCCTCAACCGGTGCGACAACCAAT
>JANNWU010000492.1:0-4131 GCA_031408755.1 Gemmatimonadaceae bacterium
TCAACACGAAAGAGCGCGGTCAGCGCCGGCAGCGCGTGCTTGTCTAGCCGAGGATCACTCGCGAACTGAACGATCCGCATGCCGGCGACCTTCTCCGCTATACTCGCCGCCGAGTGCAGCATCGCGATCACTTCGGCGACATCGCGTGTGGTACAATCGCCTGCCAACCATTGATGCTCCGTGAGCAGCGCGCGGTGTTCGGAATTTGTCATGTCGAGCAGTGACAGAAGCGCCTTACCATCAGAGCTCTCGATATCAACGAATCCCTCGCCAAAAATATCACCGAAAATTGCAGTGCGCAGCAACGCAAACGGCGTAGCCCGAAGCACCTCACACTGCCAGTCGTACAGCGTCCATCGCTGCGGATGTGTTGCGCGCACAGCGATGTACAGGCTGTATGCAGTCAACGCATCGGTTTCGCGGCTCAAGAGCCATGCCAGGTGTTCTGCGAGATGTGGCGTCTGGCGCCAGCCTAATCCGTGCAGGCCAGCCGCCATCGCACGACGCTGGCTGACATCGAGATGGATTTCCTTTTCGAGGTCCGAAATGGCATTGAAGTGATCCCCGAGCGCGTCCATACCCAGTGGCGCATTTTCTCCGGCGATATCATGCCGTTGCGGCGCAAATTCTTGGCTGTCTGACATCGTGGTGATTCACCTATCGTTCAGTGTTCATTGCGCGAGTGTTGAGTTCGCGCGTGTTCAGTGCGGCAACGTGTGATGCAGAAACGCCGTTACAACAATGAACGCGTGCACGGCCACCCTCACTACTATCTTCGGGAACTGGCGATGCGAACCGCCAGTGTTTGAAGTGGAATCGCTGTAATGCCGTCACCAGCCGGCCATTCACTGCTTCCACCGTGCACAATGAACACCTCCTGTGGCTGCAAGACGTCGCACGCGAGCCGAAGCCCTTTCGACGGCGCAGGCGCAGAGTTCCGCTTAATCTCCACCGCCATCGCGACAACACCGCCGCGTTCGAGTACGAGGTCGACTTCCGCGCCATCGGCGGTACGATAAAACGACGGCGTGTATCGGTCGCCGGCCGCAGCGATCAGTGTTTCAATTGCAAGCCCTTCCCACGATGCACCCGCGACCGCGTGTCCAGAAATGTCGTGCAACGTTTCGAGATCGAGCAGCGCGTGCACCAGCCCGGAATCGCGCACGTAGATCTTCGGCGAACGAACCAACCGTTTCTTCGCATTGCCGCTCCATGGCAGCAGTCGGCGCACGAGCAACAGATCGACAAGAAGGTCGACGTATCGTCCTACGGCCGTCGCTGAAACGCCGAGCGCAGCAGCGAGTTGCGACTGATTCAGCAGCGAGCCCTGACCATGCGCAAGCATGCGCCAACAGCGCTCGATCGTCGCCGACGGTAAGCGTGGTGCGAACATGGGCACCTCACGTTCGAGGTACGCTCGCACAAAGTCGCGACGCCACGCGAGGCTTGTCGCGTCGTCCGCAGCGAGCAAGCTCTCCGGGAATCCACCGCGCAGCCACAGCGTCTCAACAGACGGCATCTTTTCGTGATCGTCTTGAGTGCGCAATTCTCCCGCATCGATGCTGGCGAGTTCGATGTACGACGTTCTTCCCGTCAGCGATTCACTCGCCTGGCGCATGAGATCGAGAGACGCGGAGCCAAGGAGCAGGAAGTGGCCAACGCGGTCTCCTGCCCTACGTCGATCGTCAATAATTCCGCGGAGGATCGGGAAAAGGCCCGGCGCGCGATGGATCTCGTCGATAACCACGAGCTTGCCGCGCTGTGCTCCTAGAAACTGCTCCGGATCGCTCAACCGCCGCCGGTCGACAGTAGATTCGAGGTCCAAATAGACCGCCGCGGGACCGCGCTCGTCGGCAAGTGCCCGCGCGAGCGTCGTTTTGCCAACTTGCCTCGGCCCGAGCAGCACCACGCTTGAGGTCGCAGTGAGACGGTTGAGAACCTCCTCGTAAACTCGCCGATGTATCATGAGCGACTCGATTAACCCCGTAAATCAGACGCGAGACGATTAAATTACGGGGTTATCTCCTAAGCGCAATATCTAGCGTGCCGTCGAAATTTGGCAATAGATCAGGTTTCGAGACGTTTGCACGCATCATCGTGGTGCAGGACGCGCAGCATGGCCAGCGGAATCCCTTTCTGAGAAGATTGCAGAGAAGTACCCTGCACCTACAGCGATGTGCGCAGACGCCAAATCTCTGGAAACAGCACCACATCGAGCATTTTGCGCAAGTAGCTCACGCCACCGGTACCGCCGGTGCCGCGCTTGAAGCCGATCACGCGTTCGACGGTCGTCACATGCCGGAATCGCCACAGTCGAAACGCATCTTCGAGATCGGTCAATTCTTCGCCGAGTTGGTAGAGGTCCCAGTATTCCTTGGGGTTGCGATACACTTGCAGCCACGCCTGCTCCACACCGTCGCTCGCTTCGTAACGCGTCGTCCAGTCGCGCGTGGTGTGCGTTTCCGGAACGGCCAGCCCGCGCCGCGCCAACAGCCGCAGTGACTCGTCGTAGATCGACGGCGCTTCGTACGCTGCCTGCACCTGCGACAGCCAGTCAGGACGATGCGCGTGTGGTCGCAGCATGACGCCATTCTTGTTGCCCATCGCGAACTCAATGCACCGATACTGAAAACTCTGAAAGCCGCTGGAGTTCGCGAGATAGCCGCGCACCGCGCTGTATTCCGGTGGCGTCATGGTCGCGAGCACATCCCACGCGTGCACGAGTTGCTCCATGATCTTCGAGACGCGCGCCAACATTTTGAATGCCGTTTGCAGATCATCAGCCGCCACATGCCGGATTGCGGCCTGCAGTTCGTGCAGCATCAGCTTCATCCATAGCTCGCTGGTCTGATGCTGGATGATGAATAACATCTCGTCATGCGCCGGTGACAGCGGCTTCTGCGCGCCAAGGATCTGGTCGAGATGCAGATAATCGCCGTAACTCATCGCCTCGTTGAAGTCGAGCAGTGCTTCTTCATCGTTGACGATGGTTTTTTCGGGCTCGGGCGTCATGCCGGCGTTGGCGTAGATGCACATACGGGGAACCACCTTGTGCAGAGTGAGAGCGCGTTGGGGTTCTGGAATCGTACCACGTTGGCTCAACGCACGCGGTGAGATTGTGGTCGCTTGCGTCGCGGCGCGGTGCCGCAGTGACGGCGAAGGCGGCCTAAACCGGTGCCGACGCGCCGCATGCTTGTCGCGCGCGCGCCAGCGAGCCAGCTTTACCAAATGCGCACACAGCCCTACTCCCGTCTTGTTCCTCTGGTCGCGGCACTGGCGTTCATCGCCGCGCCGACGGCCGTTCAGTCCCAGACCGTTCGATTGTCGTATCCGGCGGGCCTCAGCGCTGCGCCGGTGACCGGGCGAGCGTTCGTGTTCATCGCGCGCACCGATCGCACAGAGCCGCGACGTCAGTCCGGGTCATCGTCGTCGAGCGAGCCATTCTTCGGGGTTGACGTCTCGGCGCTGAAGCCGGGAGAACCGGTTGTGTTCGACGCGTCCACGCATGGGTTCCCGCTGGCGTCGCTGCAACAGCTTCCGGCCGGCGAGTATTTCGTGCAGGGATTGCTGCTGCCGTACACGCAGTTCAAGCGCAGCGACGGACACACCATTTGGGCCCATATGGATGCTGGCGAAGGGCAGCGATTCAACAGCGCACCAGGCTCGCTCGTGAGCGACGTGATGAAAGTGCGCATCGATCCCGCCCAACGCACGATGGTTACGCTGTCGCTGACAAAGGTGATTCCGCCAGTGCCAGTGATCGACGAAACACCGTGGGTAAAGCGTTTCCGCATGACATCGCGACTGGCCAGCGCATTCTGGGGCCACGACATGCCACTCGGCGCCGTCGTGCTGCTGCCGAAGGGCTACGAGGAGAATCCGGGCAAGCGGTATCCGGTGGTCTACACCATTGGTCACTACAGTGAACGTCCGCCGTTCGGGTTCACCTTCGACGGTTGTGATCGCGCGGAAACGTCAGAGGCAAAGCAGGCGCGACTTGCACGCAGCGCGCGCGAATCTGGCTGCGAATTTCAGCAGGCATGGACATCAGGTTTGGTGCCGGAGGTGATCGCCGTCTTCATTCAACATACCACGCCGTTCTACGACGACAGCTACGTCCTCAATTCGGCG
>JANNWU010000493.1:0-15962 GCA_031408755.1 Gemmatimonadaceae bacterium
CGCGCAAGTTGGTGGTGTGCACCGGCGGTGAACCGCTGCTACAGCTTGACGATTCGGCGGTTGATGCGCTGCACGAACTGGGATTCGAAGTGGCAGTCGAGACCAATGGCACTCAACCCGCACCGCGCGGATTGGATCACATTTGCGTGAGCCCAAAGGCGAATGCGCCGCTGGTGTTAACGCGTGGCACGGAGTTGAAGTTGGTGTATCCGCAAGGAGAGGCCGACGCGCAACCGGAACGATTTGCGTCGTTGGATTTTGAGCATTTTTATTTGCAACCGATGGACGGCGTTGACGGTGCTGCAAACACGCGCGCAGCCGTTGCATACTGCCTCGCGAATCCACAGTGGCGACTGAGTTTGCAAACACATAAGTGGTTGGAGATTCGATGAGCGTCACGGGTCATATCGTTGAGCTGCATCGCGATGTCACGTTCGAGGCGGCGCACCGGTTGCCACATGTGCCTGACGGTCACAAATGCGCGCGGCTGCATGGGCATTCCTTTCGTATTCGTCTCGTAGTCCGGGGACCGGTGGATGCGCACACCGGTTGGCTGATGGACTTTGGCGACATCAAAGCGGCGTGGGCGCCGTTTGACGCACAACTCGATCACTATTACCTGAACGACATTGCCGGGCTCGAGAATCCGACCAGTGAGGTGCTGGCGAAATGGATCTGGGATCGCTTGATCGTCACCTTGCCGCAACTGAGCGCAATCCAGGTCCATGAAACGTGTAACTCCGGCTGTATTTACCGCGGCGAGTGATTGCCTGCGGTGCGAGAAGCGTGTGTGGTACCCGTAACTGGGAACGTGCGTGGAGAGCATGGTTAAACTCATGCTGCCGAACTGAACTACAGCAGCCGCATCACGCGATGATTCACACAGCGACCCATGCCGCTGCCGCGTTCTCCATCACATCATTCTGCTCGCCTCAACTGCGGGGCGTGCATGAACATCCGTCGGAGATACTCCCCATGCGTCGCACTTCGCACACGATCGCGGTCACCCACGCTGTCGCACTAGCTGTCGCACTAGCTGTCGCACTGACCGTGGCGACTGCGGCCTCGGCACAGCAAGCCGCCGCGCCGCCAACCAATCGTCGTATCACCGTTGCTGATCATCTCGAATGGGAAGATGTCGGCGACCCGCAACTCTCGCCCGATGGTCGACAGATCGCGTTCACTCGGCGCGCCGTGGATAAAGTGAACGACAAGTGGGATACGGCGATTTGGATCATGTCTGCCGACGGTACGCGTCAACGATCATTGGTAGTCGGCGGGTCGCCGCGCTGGTCGCCAGATGGCACCAAGCTGCTCTACATCGCGCAAGGTCAGCCAACCGGAGCGCAGTTATGGGTGCGCTTCATGGATGCCGACGGTGGCACGACGCAACTCACCCGACTCACCGAAGCGCCCACCGATCCAGAGTGGGCGCCAGATGGTTCACAGATCGCGTTTCGCATGCCTGTGCCCACGCGCGAATCGTGGAACATTGCGATGCCCGCAGCACCGAAGGGCGCGAAGTGGACTGAAACACCGCGCATTGTGCAACGCGTGACGTACCGCGCTGATCGCATTGGCTTTACCGATGACGGGTATCAACATCTGTTCGTCGTATCGGCAGAGGGTGGCCAAGCACGACAGGTCACCACGGGCAACTGGAATCACAGTGCAGCGCGTTGGACGCCCGATGGGAAGTCGCTGCTGTTTAGTGGTTTACGCACCGCAGATTCAGAGTACGCGTGGCGCGAAACGGAGATTTATCGTGCGGATGTGAGCGCTGGCACGATCACGGCGCTTACGTCGCGCAAAGGACCAGACAACAACGCACTCGCATCGCCTGACGGGAAGCTGATTGCATATGCCGGATACGATTCCACCGACGCGACATGGAAAGACGCGAACATCTACGTGATGAACGCCGATGGTTCCAATCCACGTGTGCTGAACGCCGCGCTTGATCGCGGCCCGTCGGGGATGATGTGGGCACCCGATGGCAGCGGCGTGTACTACAACGTTGAAAGCGAAGGCTATCGGAATCTGTACTTCACGTCGATCGCCGGACAAACGCGGCCAATCACAACTGGCAAGCGCGTGCTCAGCGTCACCGACATGGATCGACTGGGCAACATGGTCGGCGTGCAGTCCACCGCGATGGAGCCAAATGATGTCGTGCGATTCAACGCACGCACTCCCGGCACCATCATACGTTTGACACATGTGAACGATGACGTGCTCGGCGGGAAGCAGCTTGGCAGCCAAGAAGAGGTGTGGCTTACAAGTGTCGACGGGTTCCGCATTCAAGGTTGGATCGTAAAGCCGCCGGATTTTGACGCGACAAAGAAGTATCCGCTGATGCTCGACATTCACGGCGGTCCGCACGCGATGTACAACGGCGGATTCAACCTTGCGCGACAAGATCACGTGTCCAACGGCTACGTGCTGCTGTACACAAATCCCCGCGGTTCAACGGGCTACGGCAGCGCATTTGGTAACGCCATCAAGAATGCATATCCTGGCAAAGATTTCGATGATCTGATGGCGTCGGTCGACACGGTGATCAATCGCGGCTATGTGGATACCAAGCGGATGTACGTGTTTGGATGTTCAGGCGGTGGCGTGCTCACGTCATGGATTGTTGGGCACACCAATCGCTTCGCGGCTGCCAGCGCGAACTGCCCCGTCACTGATTGGCTCAGTTTCGTTGGTACGACCGACGGTGCAAGCTGGTATCGCAATTTTGCGCAGTTGCCGTGGGTCGATCCATCCGAACATCTGCGTCGCTCGCCATTGATGTACGTTGGCAATGTGCGCACCCCAACCATGCTCATGACCGGCGTGCTCGACTTGCGCACACCGATGCCGCAAACGGAAGAGTTTTACTCCGCGCTGAAAGTCATGAAGGTGCCGACCGCGATGATTCGATTCAACGAAGAATGGCACGGTACGTCGTCCAAGCCGTCAAACTGGATGCGCACGCAACTCTACATGCGCAGCTGGTTTGATCGCTGGCCAACTCCGGTGACAACATCGTCGCGCGCTGGCGTGACGGGGCAATAAGCCGGCGTGGAAATTCGCTGTGGTGATTGTGCTGAACCCCTCGCCGCAGCCGCGACCACATGTCCCGGCTGCGGCAGAGTTCTGGGTTCGGCGCAGCGTCGAACGCGGCGGCCGGCGCTGCTAATTTGGGCGGCGCTAGCGGCGGCGGCTGAGGTGCTGCTGACGCTGGCCATCATGCGGAGCTGCCGGTAGCACGCGCGGCTGCGCCGGCGGGCGGCAAGTGGGTGTTCGGACTCACGACTCCTCTGTGGGGTGGGGGGGTATCCCGCGCGATGACACCTTCCAGCACCAAGCTGCGTAGGTTTCTCGTCACCTCAATCATGGAGTTCCCGATGTCTCGTACTGCCCTCCGCCGCTCGATCCTCACTGCGGCGCTGGTCCTCCCGACCGCCCTGCTCGCGCAGAAGCCCACCGCGCAGTCGTTGTTCGACAAGCATGCCGCAGCCGTCGGTGGAATTCCTGCGCATCGTGCAGTCCCCACGCGCACGGAAGTCGGGACCGCAGACATCACATTCGCGGGCATTAGCGCAGGCTATGAGCGTAAGGTTTCGTCTGGCAAGATGCTGATGACAATCGACGTCGCTGGCTTCGGCCAAGTGCTGTCCGGTTTTGACGGCACCGTCGCATGGTCGATGGATCCGCAGTCGGGCGCGAAGAAGTTGGATCCGGCATTGGCCGCCGACATGGCATTGACCACCGGCCCCACCGCGGGTCTGTGGGAAGCGGGATCGTACACCAGCGCCGAAGTGCTTGATGCGGTGGACTTGGACGGCGCGAAAGTGTGGCCAGTGAAAGTCGTGAGCGCTGCTGGCCGCCCGCGTACCATTTACTACGACCAAACCTCTGGGCTGAAGGTTGGTGAAGTGGTCTCGCAGGAAGGCGTGGAGATCAAAGTGACATATGCCGACTACAAGCCATTTGGCGGCATCAAAGTCCCGACGAAAGTCACGCAGGGCACGCCGCAAGGCGACGTCGTTCTGAACGTGACGGCCGTCAAGTTCGACGCGATTGAAGCGGCGGCATTCGCATTGCCCGATGCAGTGAAAGCGCTACCGTAATCGACTCGGAATTCTGAGACACAGTTGGACAAGCGGGGCCGATCTGATGCTGAGATCGGCCCCGCTCTGTTTGTGCTTATGATCTGGGACTTGTGCCAAAGCGGAAGAAACCGACGCGGGCGGTGAATTAGTGCTTCGTGTCTGGGCCCACGTCGCTCAAGCGCCCTAAGCGTCGCAACGTTGGTGACTTGGCCGCCATGATGCCAACGATGACGAGCGTCGCCACACCGCCAAACAACACACTCCGTACGGCGCCGAACACCTTCGCCGTGACACCACTCTCAAAGGCGCCAATTTCGTTTGCGCTCCCGATAAAAATTGAATTGACGGCCATCACTCTGCCCATCACATGTTTCGGCGTTCGCGCCTGCAGCAGCGTGCTTCGGATCACGACGCTGATACCGTCCACTGCGCCACCCATCGCAAGCAGCGCACAACTCAACCACACATTCCGCGACAGTGCGAAACCCACGATGCTCAGCCCCCAGACCGCAACGGAGATTAACAATGTCCGACCGGCGCGCTCAATTGGTGGCTGATGCGCGATAATCAACGCCATCAACACCGCGCCAACCGCTGGTGCAGCACGCAGATAGCCTAGCCACTCTGGCGAGACGTGCAGCACCGTACTTGTGAATACTGGAAGCAGTGCCGTGGCGCCGCCAAAAAGCACCGCGAACAGATCAAGCGAAAGTGCCGCCAACACCAGCCTGTCGCGCATCACAAACCGCACACCATCCAGAATCCCTGCATTGCCCGTCTGCTCAATCACGATCGGTTCCGCGATCCTCGGCACACGCACGCGCGCCATCGCAAACCAACTCAGCACAATCAACACGAGCGTGAACGCGTAGGTCGCAACCGCACCGGCGAACGCGAATAGCAAACCACCAATCGCCGGCCCCAGCACCGAAGCGAGTTGCCACGTTGAACTGCGCCACGACGCCGCGTTGCCGTACAACGACGTTGGGACAATCATCGTCCCCAGTGCCTGGCGTGCCGGTTGTAGAATGGCGCGCGCAACTCCGCTTACCGCGAGTACGGCGTAGATCGCCAGTGGCGACGACCACAGCGTCGCTCCGATATCGCGCGCTGCCCTTCCATCACGTCCACGAAGTGCAAATGCCATCGCGAGGTACAGCGAGACGCAGACGCATAACACGGCGATGCCAATCAGCGCCAATTTCCGGCGATCGTGCCTGTCGGCCCAGTGTCCTGCTGGCAAGGACAGCGCGAGGAACGGCAGCACCTCTGCCAGTCCCGCGAGACCCAACGCCAACGGATCATTGGTGGCGCCGTACAGTTGCCACGCCACCGCGATGCCTTGTACCTGCACGCCGACCGTCATCGCCATCAGGCTGACGATGAACCAGCGAAACGCTGGCACTCGCAGCGCGCCGTACGGATCGTGCGCGCTCTTGCTGAGTGACGGCACGTCTCGCGCGCCGGGCTTACTCAAGAGACGGTCGAACCGCGCAACGTCTCGAGTCGTTCCTCCACCAGCGCCACCAATTCGCGCATGCCTTCCGCGTCAAAAATCAACCGCGCACCGGCAGCGGCATACAACTCTGGAAGCGATCGCGTGCCACCAAGTCGTAACGCGTTTTTGTAACCAGCCAGTGCACCAGCAGGATCTGTCAGACTGCGCTTCCAGATCTGCAGCGCACCAAGTTGCGCGATACCGTATTCGATGTAGTAAAACGGCAATTCAAAGATGTGGAGTTGCTTGTACCAACGAGCCGTGCGTTCGTGATCCAGCCCAGACCAGTCCACGCCAACTTCAAACCGCGCGCGCAAGTCCAGCCATGCTGCATCACGTGCGTCGCGATTCCCACCGTCGCCACTGGTGTAAATCCAGCGCTGAAACGCATCCACACTGGCAATGTGCGGCAGCGCGAGCAATACATCCTCGAGATGCGCGGCTTGGGCACGGCGTGCTTGATCAGGCGTGTAATAGCCTACCGGCAGTGCAAAGTTCGGAGCCGCCAGCAGTTCCATCGACATACTCGCGAGTTCCGCCGCTTCAGACCCTGTACCACGCTGCCAAATCAGTTCTTTATCCGACGCGAGATAGGCGTGAAAGCAATGCCCCGCCTCATGGATCAACGTGGTCACGTCATCTGACACGCCCACTGCATTCATAAACACGAATGGCTGTTTGCGGTGATGCAACGTCGTGCAATAGCCACCAGGTGCTTTGTTCGGCCGGCTCTCAAGGTCCAGCAACCCATGCGCCGACATATCGTCAAAGCGAGAACCCAACTCTGCATCAAGTTCAGAGAAAATTCTGCTGCTCGACGCAACGAAATCATTCACGCCGCTAAATGGCCGCAGTGGCGCCAACCCGTCGGGGTCCACCGCTAAGTCCCATGGGCGCAGTGTGTCAACGCCGAGTCGCTCACGACGATGCGCAAGGACACGCGCTGCTGCCGGCGTCACAACGTCGGCAACCGCTTCATGGAATCGCGCGACATCATTGGCCGAGTAGTCGTAGCGATGTTTGGCCGCAAATGAGTACGCTAGAAAATCTTCAAATCCTGATGCGTGCGCGACCGCTTGGCGCAACACAAACATCCGATCAAAGATTTCCGACACCGCGTCGCGATTCGCATAATAGGCATCAGCGCCTGCGCGGAAGGCAGCTTCGCGCGCCCCGCGATCTTCTGATTCCATCAACGGCTGCAACTGCGGAATGGTCAGCGTGACACCGTCAATCTCAACGCTCAATCCCCCAGACAATTTCTGATACGCCGCGCTTAGCTCTTCGATCTCTGCAAAACGCGCCACGTTTTCATCGCGAAAAATCGACACCGTTGTCCGGAACTCGCGCAACAGCCCGCGGAGATCGTCGTCGTCAATTCCCGTATCGAGCAACAGCTTCGCAAGTCCTGTCTGTCTTGCCTCGACGTTTGGCTGAATCTCCGTCACAAAGCGGAGATACCGCACCTCCGCAGCACCGTCGGCGGTGTTCGCCGTGTATGCGATAAGCGCCTGTGACGACGCCTCATTCACGAGCTCTTCCAACAACGACCATTGCTGCAACCACCCGCGAGCAGTCTCGCGCGTCAGCGGCAGTGCAGCGAGTGCGTCGTAATACGCGGCGATCTCAGGCCAAGTCGAGTCTGCGAGATCGGCGGGCGAGTTTGGAAGCGATGTGGGCATGCGGCTGCGCGAGCGTGAAAGTCACCGGGCTCAAGCGCGTGTCGAGACTCGCGAGCAACGGCGAAGCACGAACAACGTCGCTCGCGCCTCAGCATCAAGTCTACCGAGGCCAGGCTCGGTCGCGAACCCCTTATAGCGCACTCGTGGCGGCAAGCCAGACAGGTGTGCGTTTCGCAACCGACGCGAGCCGATTTCGAATCTCCGCCGGTAACGTCGCAGCGCCGCGAGCGTCCGCCTCTTGCACCAGCCGCAGCGCACTCGCTTGCGCAGCAAAAGCCTCGAGTAATGCCGACGCGGCACCGGGCACCTCAAGCGCTTGGCGCATCAGAACTTCCAGTGTCAGATCGCCTGACCGCGACAGCCCAGACGATGCGACGGACTCGCCTGATGCTACGGTTGTTCCAGCTTGTACGGCTTCAAGTGCAGTTGCCACGACACGATCTCCCAAAACGGTTTGTTGTCTGTGTTGCCCGGAAGCACGACTGTGAGTTATATGTGCAGTTCCGATAATCATTTACGCGCGTATTCTCGTACTAAAGAGACGACGGCAAGCGGCCCTTTCTTCTCCATCGCCACAGGAGGGTTAGACGCAGTGACGCTCGCTTCACACGCGATCTTCCCCGCTGCGCCAGCGAGCGGCGCGGACCTCGTCGATCGACACTGGGCCGTTGACGTTATGCCGACGGTTGAGCGCTTGTCCGCGCTGGCTGCAGCAGAGTCCGCTGTGACTCCCGTCAGCGACCCAGCGACTCGCGACGCGATCCACACGCTTGCTACCGCGTACGAGCTCGCCGCGCTTCTTGGCCGCGATGCGCTGCGCTCGGGTTCGCAGACCGCCACTGCTTCGATCGAACGCTCCGCGCTCCGCATTGGCGCGGAGAGAGCGAGCGTCCTGCATCGTGCTCTGGGGATGCACCCTGGCGCGGAAGCTGAGGCCATGCTCAGACACGCCGTGCGCCTCTGTGCGCTGGCCGCCGTGGCTGGGCCGACGTGTGTCGCGCAGACCCGCACCTGGCTCAGTCGGAGCGACATCGCAGAGCGATTGGATCAGGCGACGCAAGCTGCCGCGGATGTTCGACACGATCACGGCGACTCGGCCGCGCCATTGTGGGTAATCTGGCGCCAGCTTCTGTTGCACCCAGACACCGCTGCTCTCGACAATCTGACTGGCGCGCTGGCGTCGCTGCGTGAGCAACGGCGCGGTGTACCCGACCTCGCGCCGAGTACGAATCAAACTGAGCTGCGACTTCGGTTCCAGCAGTTCGTTCGCGAACGGCTCGGTGATGCTGCTGGCTTGCTCGCGATCGGACTTCGCGGTCGTGCTGACGGCGCGTTGATCGTGGCTGACATCAGCGCACAGTGCACCGCTGCGCGTTCTGCGTCCACCGGTGACCCCAATCTCGACCTCCTCGCCGCGTGGCTCGAACTCGCGGCGCTCACGACTCTCGCGCCGCACGTGGCAGAGCGAAGCTGAGCGAGCGGCAGCGGCGGGATGGAGCAAAGTGAGATGCGCTGACTGTGGAGGCTGTGGCGCCGGCATGACCAACTCCTTCGTGTCGTACGTGTGCATTGACGCTCGCGACCAGCGCCGGTTGCGAGATACCAAGCGTACACGGCGAACCAATTGCTCACAATCCCGAACAAACACCACGTAAGTCGTTGTGGTGATTGTGGATACGTTATCCACGCGGATGTGGACAAACACGCCAAGTCATGCGCTGACAAGCGTCTGCACTGTGCACGAGATGTGGAAATCGTGGTGAGCCACTTGCAGTGCTCACTCAGTAGCACAGTTTCTCAGTTCGGATCGCCGGTTGCTCGGCGGTTTTACCCCCGTTACTCGCGGACGAGATGTCGACGCAGGAATCAGCTTCCGTAGAAACAGCCGTCCCCAGTTTCCTCGTCACGCGATTCGCTCGCGGCCGGCTCTTTCTGTGGATCACGCTCAGCGCGACGGCGGTGCTGTTACACGAACCGCTCCTGCAAGAGTTACCGCGGTGGGTATTTGTGATCTGGGCCTCTTGGATCGCACTTAGCTCGCTGCTGGTGATCGCCTTGGAATACGCGTTGCAACCGGTCCGCCGACACTGGCTCGATGCGGCGCAGGCGTGCATTGATATCCCGGTCATCGCACTTGTCACTTGGTACGGCGGCTCCGGTCCGTACATGATGGCAGCGTGCATGGCAATTCCGGTCGCATCAGCAACGGGTTGGCTACCCCGACGTGAAGCGTTCTTCGTTGCTCTGACCGCTGAATTCGCCCTGCTGCTCGTGATCGCGTTGGTATTTGTCGGCATTCCGGTTCCGGTGCCGTTAGGCGGACCGCCGAGCGCGATCGCGCCGCGTGAATTCATTGTGATGGTCATGGCTGTGCAAGCAATTGTGCTCGCGACCATCGCCTATTTGCAGTTCACTGCTGTGCGCGTGGCACGAGATCGGCGTGACCGCTGGCAACGTTTATTCGACGGCGCGCCAGATTCAATTTTCGTGCTTGATCGCAACGCAAACGTTGTCCGAATGAACGCCGCCGCGCGACGGATTACCGGTTACACCGATTCACAGATGCGCGGTGGTAAACTCGGTAGCTTCACCGCAATCGAGGATCGTGAGCGTACCAAGTTGCAAGTGAATCGTACGTTGAATGGTGAGAACTCAACATATGAAGCGCGTGGCGTACGTGCCGACGGGTCGCTGGCCCACGTGTTGGTCTCGAATGCACCGCTCATGGAAAACGGTGAGATCACGGGTGTACTGAGCATCGTACATGACATGACTGACATGAAGCGTGCCGAAGAAGAACGGCGACAGATCGAGCAATCGCTTGACCAGCACCGACGACTGTTGCAGAGCATTGTGTCGACCGTTCCGGTGTACCTCTACGTGCTCGATTTGCGCCAGCGACACGTGACGTTTGCAAATGACGCGCTGCTCCAAACACTTGGCTTCTCGTTAGACATGTTGTCGGATATGACGCGCGCCGAAGTGTTCGCGCTCTATCACCCTGACGACATCGCGTTGCTGCGCACGAGCACCAGAGAGCTGCGCATGGCGACCGCAACGAAGATGGATCTTGAGTATCGCTTGAAAGGCGCTGACGGCGAGTGGCGCTGGCTCAGCGACCGCGTCACGGTGTTCGAGCGCGATGCCGACGGGGTTGTGACACGATTGTTGGGATCAGCGATTGACATTACTGAGCAAAAACGCGTCAGCGCCAAATTGCGTGCGAGCGATGAGCTGTATCGCACGCTGATCGAGAATTACCCCGGCGGCACTGTCATTGTTTTCGACGCCGACGCGCGTATTCTGCTTGCCGAAGGTCGCGGGATCCGTGAAGCGGGATTGAATCAGTATGATCTGATTGGGAAACCGTTTGGTGTGATGCTCGATTCGCATGCTGCGGCGATGGTCGATCGACGCTGCCGTGCCACGATTGAAGGTGTTGAGCAACAGTTCGAGTTGCGCCTTGCAGAGAAAATTTATGATGTACGATCGGTACCGGTGCGTGATGCCGATGGAACGATTCGCTTTGGCATGGCCTTGTCGCTCGATGTCACGGAACGCCGACGCTTGGAAGCCGATGTGCGCCAATCGCAGAAGATGGAAGCGGTTGGGACCTTGGCCGGCGGTATTGCGCACGACTTCAACAACATTCTTGCGAGTGTTATCGGGTACGCAGAACTGGCCATGCTGGACGCGGAGTCTGAAGAGTTGCAATCCGACCTGCAGCAAGTGTTGACCGCTGCAGCGCGCGGACGACAGATGGTGCATCGCATCTTGGCGTTCAGTCGTCGCAGTGGTGAGGAATTGCAACCGGTGGAAGTGTCACCGATTGTAATTGAGACGCTTCGTCTGCTGCGTCCCACACTGCCGCGCGGCGTGACGGTTGATATCGTTGCTGACGAACGCGCTCCTGCGGTCTTTGGTGACGCGGGCCAGCTCCATCAGGTCGTGCTGAATCTGTGTGGCAATGCGCTCTATGCTATGCGCGAGACGGGCGGTGTCCTTCGGGTGCAATTGCATCGCACGGAAACGCAGCGACAGACGTTTCTGCGCCTCGAAGTGAGTGACACCGGTGTTGGAATGACTCCCGAGGTGCTCGAACGCGCCATTGATCCATTCTTCACCACCAAGCCGCCCGATGAAGGCACCGGGATGGGCCTCGCGATGGTGCATGGGATTGTCACCGGCATGGGTGGCACCCTGCGCCTCGAATCACTTCGCAACCGCGGTACCACCGCCATCATCGAGCTGCCGGCTGATACCGGCCGCCCATCACCAGCGACGGCGCTGGAAAGTGTGGGCGCCGTGCCCACTGGCACAGAACGCGTGATGATTGTCGACGACGAACCCGCCGTGGCTGCGTTTCTGTCCAGCGCATTGGCACGCTTCGGCTACCGGACGAACACGTTCACCAGCGCGGAGGCTGCGTTACATCATCTTGCGGACCCTGCTCACGAATACGATCTGATTATCACTGATATGACGATGCCCCGACTCTCTGGCGAAGATTTGCTGCGTGAGTCGCGTCGCCTTCGTCCCGGTGTGCCGGTGGTCATTTGCACCGGATTTAGCGCGAGCATGACGCCGGAGCGCGCCTACGCGCTTGGAGCGGCGGGATATCTCTCAAAGCCACTCTCAGTGAATGACCTCGCGTTGCAGGTGCGTCGTATCCTTGACTTGGATTTGGCGACAGCACGAGATGCGTGAAGGCTGAGGCGTGACGTATCCACTCGCGCGGTTCACGCGGCGCAATGGTTAACTCGACGAATACTTCCCACTTCGCGCCACCGCAACATCGACGACATACGCGATGAACGAAAAGTTGACAAAATAGTGCGCGGAGACAAACTCCATTACCGCGCCGGCAACAGCCGGTGAGACAATGGCTTCGATTCGGATGTTCGCACCCGGTAAGTCAGTAGCGTGTGCATGACGTGTGCCTTCCCCCCGCCCGTCAAGAATCGTGTAGCCGGTCGCACCAAGCGCGCGCAGTTCGTTGACGAGACGTGATTCCAGCACCGGTTCGGCCACAATCACAACCATCTTCAATGGCGTGGTAATCATTTAGCCCCATGCGCGATTTGCGCGATGCGATAGAAAATGGGAATGCCAGCCAGCACGTTGAATGGAAACGTGATCGCCAACGATAGCGTGAGATAGTACGTCGGATTTGCATCCGGCAACGTCATGCGTACTGCAGGCGGTGCGGCGATGTAGCTGGCGCTGGCAGCCATCGCAGCAAGAATCGTTGCACCACCAATCGATAGCCCCGCCAATGTTCCCACTACAGCAGCCAGACTACCGTGGATCAACGGTGCGAGGATACCGAATGCGAACAGAAATGGACCAACGCGCCGCAGATCCCCAAGCCGAGCGCCGGCAAGTACGCCCATCTCCAACATGAACAAGCACAACGCGCCGCGAAACACCGCACCTTTCGTGTCGTAGAAGGGGGCGATCACTTGCCAGTTCTTGTCACCGATGAGCGCACCCACACACAAACCACCAACCAGCAGAACCATCGTCCGACCGGTCAACACTTCGTGCATGATCTCAGACACGGGTCGTGATGTTGCACGAGTGCGGAGAGCACCGATCGTCAGTGCAATTTGAATTCCGGGAATTTCCAGCAACGTCAGTAGTGTTGGCATGAAACCCTCCGGCTCAGCCCCCATTCCTTTCACAAAGGTAGACGCGGCGATGAACGTCACTGCCGACACTGATCCATAGTGTGCCGCGATCCCTGCGCTGTCGGCTTCGCTGAACCGACCAATGTGACGCACAGCTAAATAGGTGCTGACCGGTGTCACACACCCGATAGCGAGTGTCACCGCTGCTGGTAGCGCGATCGCGCCAAACTGTGCATGCGCGAGCTCCACGCCGCCATGAAGACCAAGGCTCCAGAGCAGATAAATCGACAGTCCTTGGTAGATTTCTTTTGGCAGCGAAAACTCGCTGCGTACTGCGCGCGCGATCACGCCGAGCACAAAGGCGAGAGCGATCGGCGACAGCAGGTTGACGCGAAGAATATCGTTCACGTGCGCTCACCATCTGCTGGGCGCGTTGCTGCTCTGGTACTGATGTTGCTGCGCATCAGTCCAGCACCACCGGCGCCACCCGACCGGTCGCCAAATCATACACGCCGCCCGCGACCAGCAGTGCGCCTGTTCGCACGAGCTTACTGATAACGGTGGACCCTTCGCGGAGGGCTAGGGCTTGATTGCGGACGTTTTCGCGAATGGCCACATCAAGATCGCCACCAGCAGCGCGCGTGGCAGGCCGGATATGGTAGTAGAGCGCGCTGATTTGCCCGGGGACTTCGGTACCCGCCATCGTGGCGGAGACCGCGCCACAGGCAGTGTGGCCCAGCACATACAGCACCTTCGCGCCGAGCACCGCCGTTCCAAACTCTAGTGACGCGATTTGTTCAGACACGGCGATGTTTCCTGCGATGCGTGAAACAAACAGATCGCCGAATCCCTGATCAAACACGATCTCCACTGGCACGCGCGAGTCCGCACAGCCGAGAAACGCTGCGAAGGGCGCCTGCTTGGGTGCGATGGCGCGCAGGCGAGCCATATCGCGATGCGGAGCCAGCGACCGACCTTCGGCAAATCGTCGATTCCCTTCGACCAATGCAGCCAGCGCCTCCTCGGGTGTGGTCGGCGCCTTCGGCAGGCTGGGAGCAATTGGGTCGCTGCTCTTGCGTCGTGCCGTTGGGGCACGCGTTCCAGCGACCGCGAGCGTCAACGCCGCCGCACTACTGCGCACGACAAAGTCGCGGCGAGACGGTTGTGGGGTGGTCGAATCATCGCACATGGAGACTCCGTTCCGAGGGAAATCAGGGAACGAGGAATCTTATGATTTCGATGCTACTGACAATTACATCGGAATTACCGATGTTTAAGTATGCCAACACACCCGTCGCCTTTTGATCAGTCAGCACTCAACTATCACCATCTACGCTACTTCTGGACGGTCGCACGCGAGGGCAGCATTGCGAGAGCAGTTCCGCTGTTAGGCGTCTCGCAGCCCACGATCAGCGAACAACTCCGGTTGCTTGAGCTGGCTCTCGGCGCGCCGCTCTTTACGCGACGCGGTCGCACTCGCGCACTCACCGAGCTTGGGCACCTCGTCCTACGCTACGCAGAGGAGATTTTCGCGTTGGGGCGTGAGTTACTCACCGCGACGCAAACGCGCGTCGAGGGTCGACCACTTCACTTCACCGTCGGCATCGTAGACACACTGCCAAAACTCACCGCGTGGCGACTCATCGAACCCGCACTGTCACTCGGCCCGCTCTGGCGCGTGACCATCCGCAGCGACAAGGCCGATCGGCTTATACAAGGCCTCGCGGATGACTCTATTGATCTGGTGATAGCCGACGCGCCGATGCCCACCGGTGGTCGGGTGCGCGCGTACTCGCATGTGTTAGGCGAAAGCGCGATCACCGTTTTCGCGGCGTCGTCGCTAGCGCTACGTCTGTCTCCAGGTTTTCCGCGATCACTGCACGGCGCACCGATGTTGTTGCCGAGCGATGGATCTCCGCTGCGGCGTCACGTGACGCAGTGGTGCACGGACACCCAGATCGTTCCAGACGTTGTCGCAGAAGTGGACGACATGGCAATGCTGCAACTCCTCGGTCACGACGGCATCGGGGTGTTCTGTGCGCCAAGCGTGGTTGAAGCAGAAGTCCAGCGGACCTTCGACGTGAAAATTGTCGGTCGACTTCGTGGTGTTCGCGAACGCTTTTACGCGCTGAGCGTGGAACGGCGGCTGCGCCACCCGGCGGTCTTGGCGATTGCCGACGCCGCGCGCCGCAGGCTTGCCGCACGCCGTCGACGGAGCCCCTGACGCAGGCCTGCTGAACAAGAGCGCCTTTTAGGGCAATGGTGTTTACTTCGCGTTTCGTCTGGACACCGCAAAACCAACGCAACGAAAAGAGGGGGCGCTTCCTTGCGGAAGCGCCCCCTCTTGCCCAGCTCCGTACCGAGTCCGGATTAGCGGATCGGCTTCAGTTCCGTGCGGCGATTCAGTGCACGGCCGGCACGAGTCCGGTTATCCGCACGTGGATCGCTCGGGCCGTAGCCCTTCACATCGAGGCGCGAGGCGTCGATGCCAGCGGCGACGAGCGTCGCCTTCACGGTGTTCGCACGAGCCTGTGAAAGGCGCGTGTTTGTGCGCGGCCGTCCGACGTTGTCCGTGTGTCCACCAACTTCGACACGAACATTTGCCGAGGCCTTCATCAGATCAGCAGCGCGCAAAACAATTGCACGTGAGCCTGGTGTGAGGCGGGCCGAGCCAGTACGGAAGGTGACGCCTTCCAACACGAGCGTGCGAGCCGTATCGAGCACCGAGTTCACAACCGGGCAACCGCTCGCATCAACCTTGGTACCAGCCGGCGTGTTCGGGCAGCGGTCAGCGTTATCCATCACGCCGTCGCCATCCGAATCCACCACTACTGGGCAACCATCGGCGTTGACACGCTCGCCACGCGGACTGTTCGGACACTTGTCGCGGAAGTCAGGCACACCGTCGCCATCGGCATCAACCGGGCAACCCGTGGCATCCACACGTACGCCAGCCGGTGTGTTTGCGCACTTGTCCTGATAATCAGCAACGCCATCCTTGTCGCTATCAACCGGGCAACCCGAGCTATCGACCGTCACGCCAGCCGGTGTC
>JANNWU010000494.1:0-18269 GCA_031408755.1 Gemmatimonadaceae bacterium
GCGGCAGTGTCGGCAGTCGACGAAGTAGCATCGGCAAGATCTGCCGAAAACGCAGCACTCGCAACGCCGAATCCACCAACGCCCGCCGCAACAATTCGTGCACGATTGATCGACATCGCAATCGCGCGACGTACGCGTACATCTTGTAGCGCAGTGCAGCGTGGATTGAAAACCAGCCAGTTGGTAAAGAAAGTAGGATAGTCCAGTACACGCAGCGTTAGATCGCGTTGAACCAGCGTCGCAGTCGCAGGATTCACACCGGCGATATCAAGCGCACCGCTAACCAGCCCGGCGACCTTTGTAGTGGCCTCGTCGATCACCGCGATCACTAACGTTTTCGTCGCCGCCACACCACCCATCCTCGTCGGGAACGCCGGGACGCGTTCCAGAATCCATCGTCTGCCAACTTCTCGGCTTTGCACGCGGTAGGGCCCCGATCCAATCGGCGCGAACGTAAACGCATTGGCGCGCAAAGACGACGGCGTCACGCCACGCAACCGATGCTGCGGAAGGATGGGAAGTTCGGCGAGCACCAGCGGCACGTTGGCCTGCGCCAAGTTGAACTGCAGCACCAACGTATCTGCAGTGACTGCGTTTACGGCGACGATTGCGCTAAGCTCTTTGCGGCGCGCGTAGCCTGAGGCGGGTTGCTGTGCGAGCTGCAACGTGAACTGCATGTCAGCAGCTGTTACGCGCACGCCATCGTGCCAACGCAGCGCGGTATCAATGACAAAGCTGAGACGCTTCTGGTCGGCAGACCACTGCCACGACCGCGCCGCCCAGGGTTCTGGGGCCAAGCGCGCATCGAGGCGCACCAATGGCGTAAAGACGAGATAGCGCTGCACCTGTCGCGACAACGAATGCACCGTTGTCAGCGGCTGCATGCCTTCTAAGTCGGTGCCCGACGCAATCACGATCGTGTCCGGCGTCCGCGGTGATCCCGAGCATGCGATCACGCCAAACAACAGCACGAGCCGGTTGGCGGCAGCGCGCGCACCGGCGATCATTCGCCCGTGGCTCATCTGCTCCGCCGATTCGGCATCGCGTTGGGATTGCTCTGGTTGGTCTGCACGCTGACGTTCGCGTTGGTGCACTCGGCTCCGGGTGATGCGGCGCTGTTGCTGCTGCCGCCAGAAGCGGACGCAGCGACACTGGAGCGCCTTCGCGCAGAGCTGGGCCTTGATGCCCCGCTGCTGCGTCAGTACGCTCGCTGGATACTCAATATCGCGCGTGGCGACCTCGGAACCAGTCTCACGACGGGGTTGCCCGTCTCGGCGAGCATTGGTGTGGCGCTGCCAGTGTCGCTGTGGCTTGGTGCAGCGTCGCTGACATTGACTGTGGTGTTTGGGCTATTGGTCGGGAGTGCGCAAGCAAAACGCGCTGGCAGCGTGGCAGACACCTGGTTGACGATGTTGAGCACGACGCTGTACGCCGCACCAACGTTCTGGCTGTCTCTGGCGTGCGTTGCTGCAGTCACGGTGGGTGCCGCAGAATTGGGTATTCCGCCGGCGTGGCGGCTGCCGGCATTTGGACTGCGCGATCCGGGTGTGTTGGATTTAGGTGCGGCGCCCATGGACGTTTTGCGGCACTCCATACTCCCGGTGTTCGTGCTTGCAGCGACTGGTGCGGCCGGCGTCGCGCGCTACGCACGATCAGCAATAATTGAAGCGTCGCGCGGAGACTCTCGTCGCACCGCGGTTGCGAAAGGAGTCTCGCGGCGCAGGGCTTGGCGTTCGCATGTTGTTCGCGTCGCACTGCCGTCGATTGTCGCGTTGGTGGCGCTGTCGGTGCCCGGAATCGTGGCGGGTTCAGTGTTTGTTGAAGGTGTGTTTGCGTGGCCAGGTATGGGCAAGCTGCTGCTTAGCGCGGTTGCGCAGCGCGATCATCCGGTGATTCTTGGCGTGACACTGCTGTACGCTGCGGCGGTGATTGTGACGAACTTGCTCACCGACCTGCTGGTGCCGCTGCTGGACCCGCGTCGAGCAATCTCCACATGATGCGCGCGCCGCTTCGTGTGATGATTGCGACGGGTGTGTTGATCATTCTTGTGTTGGCCTGTGCGTTTGGACCAACGCTGCTGCATGGTGATCCGCATAGCATTGGCGATGTGTTAGCGCTGCGTTTTCGGTCACCGATGTCAGTAGATTCAACGGGATCGTTCCATCTCTTCGGCACGGATGCATTTGGTCGCGATGTACTGTCGCGATTGTTAGTGGCCGGTCGGTTGTCATTGCTGGTGGGGGTCGCGGGCGCCGCGATGAGCGGTGCGTTAGGAACGCTGCTTGGTGCGCTGGCCGGATGGCGCGCAGGTTGGATTGATACCACGATTACCGCGGCGGCAGATACGCTGCAAGCCATTCCGCGATTAGTCCTCCTGCTGGCGTGCGCGGCGCTCTGGCATCCGGGAGTGCAAACGCTGGTGACGGTGCTCGCGTTGACCGGTTGGATGGGTATCGCGCGACTCGTGCGCACGGAGGTATCAGGATTGGCGCGACGTGACTTTGTGGAATCGGCACGCGCGCTGGGTTCTACGCAAACCCGGACGTTGCGGCGGCACGTGATTCCGAATGCGATCGCTCCTGCGCTCGTTGCCACAACACTCGGAATTGGCAACGCGATTCTGCTGGAAAGCGGACTGAGTTTTCTAGGACTTGGTGTGCAGCCGCCCGCACCCAGTTGGGGCAACATGATTGCTGGCGGTCGCGAGTACTTAGTTACTGCGCCGTGGATTGCGCTTGCCCCAGGCTTGGCGGTGGTGATCACGGTGACTGCGGCAACGCTTATCGGTGACTGGTTGCAACTCCGCGCGGCCGGTAGGACGACAGATTAAGCGTGGCGATGCGTTGGCCGCTAGCGTTCAGCACATGATTAGCGTCGCGCGCGATTTTCTCTTTTCGCTCAATCCTTGGCACGCGACGTTTAATGCGCCGGTGCTGGCGATGGTGATCGCGTACGTGTTGGCGCAAGCCTTGTTCTGTGTGTCACTGCGTCGCCTTGCGATGGCTATTCCAGGGCCGGAGCGGATGTGCAGTCCACTCGGCATCTGGGTGCTGGTTATTCCGGGGATTGGTGCGCTGGCGAGCTTCGCAATTCTGCGACAGGTGTGGGATGCCGCGACCGCCGCCACGCATGCACACGCGATGGCGCCGCCTCGTGCCGTCGCGCGTGGATTTGCGATCGCATACGGCGTGAGCCGACTGCTGATTCTTATTCCAGGGTGGCAAGTCCCGGCACTGCTGATTCAGTCGGCCGCAGCGACGGGTTTCTTGTTAAGACTGACAGCGGTGGCGCGATCACTACGCACGCCAAGTGTGGCGGTTGCGTAGCTCCTGTTGCGAACAGCGCGCCGCTGATCGAGAACTTTGTGTTAGCGAACCAGCAGCGTCACGACGCCAAACGGCGGCGCCTCAAAATGAATCCGCGCACCGGTTCCACTGAGCGGTGCTCCCGGCGTTTCATCCAAACGAGAGAGTCGAACTTCTTGCGCGGCGCGGGGCAAATGCCAAGTGCCTTTGCTCTTCGTCGCACGTTGATTGATACAGCGCAGCACCAACCACGCACCGTCATCGCTGCGTTTCGCTGCGCTGAACTCCAAACCGTCACCGTCTAGCGTGAGGCCATTGAACGGACGCAGCGTGGTTGCGACGCCGCGCCATGTATCAGCAACAAGTGGTGTGAGCACATCCTCGGCGACGGCATCCAGTTTGGATCGCGCTTCGTCGGCATCGAGTGGAAGCGTCACAATCGCGAATCGCGCTTCGAACGCGCCCAAGCACTGCGCGGCAGGCGTCGCGAGTGGCCAACCAGCGTGCCCTGGCCGCTCAGGAATATCGCGCCGCGAAAGTTCACCAACCGCGCGAAGCAGCGTGATCGCCAACTGACCGTCGGGCAACAATTCATACTCTGCCAACCCGTCGCTGATAACACCAATACCGTATCCCTCTCCTGCGAGGTACAGCCAACGATGCAGCGGAGCAGTAGAGATTTGCGCTTCTGCTGACCATGTCGGAACGTCTGTGCTCGCAGCGTCTCGCGTGATCGCTCCAAAGGCAGCATCGGCAATCACGCGATCCGTTCGCAAACTTTTTGGCAGCGGCAGGATCCACCGCAGTCGATGATCACCGGCGGTGTTCTCGCCGCGAATGTGCAGATCAATGCGATCTGCTCCCGCATCGAGGGAAAGTGTGGCCTGCAGCGCCACGAGGGCAGAATCGCGACTTGGTAACTCGCGCGTGGCTGGTTCGATCGCTGAGGTGACTGACGAAACGGGACGTTGAATGCAGGAGTCAAAACCCCACGACGCGCGGATGGGCCCTTTCCGTTCGACGCGCGGAGCACCCCAGTGCGCGATGATTGGCTCGCCGCGCAGCGATGGCGTGTATGTGTCGCCCGCATCAGTGATGCTTTCGATCCAGCCGAGCGGCTGCAACTTGGCACCATTGTCGGTATGCGTTGCAACAACGCCCTGCATCGATGACGCGATGCGCCATGTTGGCCCGATCAATGCGGACTCTGTCGCGCGCACGCGTTCGCGCAGCGGTACTGGCTGCACGATGCTCGACAAGTCAGCGAGCAACAGCGGCTGAGCGCGATACCCAGAGACGTCACCCACGTACGCCAACGCATGCGTCACGCGTACGACCGCGTTGCGCGGATAATGCATTGGCGATTCAACGCGATCAAACTGGCGCGAGCGTTCGAGTAGTTGAAGGTGCTCATCGCCGCTCCATGACACGGCTGTTGCAAGCGTTGGTATGCGCGCACCTGAGCGCGCCGCGCTGCCCGGTCCCACGGGATCTTGTACAACTGCATCTATCAATTTCAGGTGCAGCACACCGCTACGCACGCGTGCAGACGGATTGCGAACGACCAGTGTCAGTTGCCATTGCGATTCACGTTCGCGTTGCTCGACAGCGTCGTACTCAAGCAGCGCTCGCAACGCATCGTCTCGAATTGCGCTCGACTGCGACTCAACATCGGTCCAGCGTTGATCCGCCGCCGCCGCAACATCGTCAACACTGCACCCGCAGAGTGTGTCGTGCGGATGCGTGGCGAGCAGTGTTTTCCACGCCATGCGCAGCGGTGCCGTTGGCGCCCACCCACCAACAAACCACGCCAACGCGGCCCACGGTTCAGTGTCGCGGATCAGTGCACGATCCATGAGCGCATTGATGCGCTTTTGATGCGCGCGTGTGGCGAATGTGCCTTGCAGCGACCAGGTGTAGCCTGACGAATTGCGGAGTTCACCGGACACCGACGGCAGCTTGATCGCCGCAGCCGCGAGTTCCAGGCGTTGCGCAAAAGCTGTCAACGAAGCGGCTTCGAGCGAGTGCGGATAGACGGCCGCTGCGAGTGCCGCAAGCGCGCTTGGACGCGCCGTCTGTCGCGCGTGATGATCTGCGCCATTTGGGAGCAGTGTGACACGTACCTCATTATCGCCAAGCACACTGTCGCGGATAGCGCGCCAACGCACAACGGCAGCGTCTGCGGACACTGGCAACGATGCGCCAACCTCGTAACCACTTTGCGGCAGATGATACAGCAGCACCCGCGCACCACTCGGATGCGACCATTTTGCGACTCGGCCAGCGGGATTGTTCGCCGCGCCACCGTAGCCGCGCCAGACTATAGCTGTGCCGAAACCGAATCCGGCTGCGAGTACTGGTCCGGCTGCTGAGTGCCCGAATGCATCGGGCGAGTAGAGAACAGGTGGAGCGGTGCCGCCTGCATCGCGCACGGTTCGCGTGCCTTCAAGCAGATTCCGCGTGAGCGCCTCGCCACTGGGCATCAACAGATCCGCGAGCACATACCACGGTCCCGCCTCAATGCGCGATGACTTCAACGCGTCGCGCAAAAACTCCGCGCGTTCTGGTCGCATGGCGCGATAGTCATCGAGCACAATCGCCTGCCCGTCAAGCAGGAACGGCAACCCATCCGGTTGATCTAACAATGCGTCGATGAGTGCCGTGAGCCGCTGCCGCATGACGCCCAATGGCTGATACCACTCCCGGTCCCAATGGGTGTGCGACACCACCATGATCGTGTGCGGAGCGGTCGAATCCATGCCGAGGAGTGCGGGGTTGGCGGTGTTGAATGCGGAGAGCGTTCGCAGTGGAGGGACGAGCCACGCCAGGAAAGCGTACGGCAGAGTAAACCGACGCCCGCCGTTGTGCAGACTGGACAGACCAACGATTTTGACAGTCGCGCCGCGGTCGGCGCGTTTTCATGCTGCTTTCCTGGCGCGTCACCGGACGTGGGATCCACCCGGGCTGACGCGTTCGTCACATTTATGCTCCTATGGATCTCCTTCAGGACCTGTTCTCAAAGCTGCGCGACCTTCCCGAGCTGGTGCGTTGGGCGGGCACGGTTGGCATGATGCTGATCATTTTTGCCGAGACTGGCCTGCTCATCGGCCTCTTTCTGCCTGGCGACTCACTATTGGTGACGGCTGGGTTACTTGGCGCGACGCGTCCAGAGTTTGGCATTCACGTCTGGTCGTTGGGCTTTGTGCTGATGGCGGCGGCAATTGTTGGCGACACAACCGGCTACACCATCGGCAAGTTTACAGGACCAAAAATCTTTACGCGTCAGGATGGTTTCATCTTCAAGCGCGCGCACTTGAAAAAGGCGCAGGATTTTTTCGTCAAGCATGGCGGTAAGACCGTCATGATTGCGCGCTTCGTTCCGATTGTTCGCACCTTTACGCCGGTGCTGGCCGGTGTGGGCGAAATGCCGTACTCCCGATTTTTGTCGTTTAGCGTTTCGGGCAGCTTTATCTGGATCTGGAGCATGTTGCTGATTGGGTATGGACTTGGGAAGACAATTCCCGGCGCCGCTCAGCACGTGGAGAAAGTGATTTTGGCGGTGCTCGTGTTGTCCGTCAGCCCCGGTATCATTGGCTGGTGGAAAAGCCGGAAGAAAGTGCCCGAGTCGACCTGAGCAGGAGCGCGCTGATTGCCACGCGGTGTGCGTCGATAGCTTTCAGCGGTAGTCCAACGTCGCACACATTCTGACAGACCTTTTTGGAGAGATGATGGCGTTTACACTGCCTGCACTTCCGTACGCGCTTGATGCGCTTGAGCCGCATGTTGATGCACAGACCATGGGCATTCATCATAGCAAGCATCATCAGGCGTACGTGACAAATCTGAACGCCGCGTTGGAGAAGACGTCGATCCAGGCGTCGGAATCGCTGGAATCAATTCTGGCTGATTTATCGAAGGTGTCGGACACCGTACGCAATCCGATTCGCAACAACGGCGGCGGCCATTGGAACCATTCGCATTTTTGGGAGAGCATGGCGCCGAATGCTGGTGGTGAGCCGACGGGTGATCTTGGGATGTTGATCACGAAGACGTGGGGCAGCTACAGCGGATTTCGTGATGCACTCAAGGCGCAGGGTGTTGGTCGTTTTGGAAGCGGCTGGGCGTGGCTGATGCACGAAGGCGGTGTGCTTGCAGTGACGAGCTCACCCAACCAAGACAATCCGATTATGGAGGGGCGTCGTCCGGTCGACATTTTACTCGGCGTGGATGTGTGGGAGCATGCGTATTATCTGAAGTATCAGAACCGTCGCCCTGATTATCTGGATGCGTGGTTTAACACGATCAATTGGGCGAAGGTGACTGAGCGGCACAACGAGGCGATGAAGTAGTCGCACACGTTGGTTGATGGTCGCACAAGAAATCCCCGCCAAGCAGATTCGCTCAGCGGGGATTTTTTTATTCAGTCATTTCTTTGTGCGTGTCGAGCCGTTCGTGGGCAAACTTGCGCGGCGAATCAGCGGAAGAGAATGGTTGTTACCAACGCAACGATCACGGCCAACACGGCGGCTTTCTCCATCTCCATCTTCCCGATGACGTGCGCACCAATTCCGATCAGCACATAGCCCCAAATTACGAATGGGTCAGCAAGCGATGCGAGTTTCAACATCCATTTGTTCGCGTCGCCGTCGAGGAATCGTGCTGCACCAATGTTGAACGAATACTTATGCTGGACCATCGCAGTGTCGAGAAACATGGCCTGCGCGCCGATCAGGATGCGCTCAAGCGTCTCAGGCAGTGAGGCGAGCAGTCCGATGGTCGTGCCTTGCGCGAAGTCCAGCTTGCCGCCCATGAATCGGCTGAAGAGCCAAATCATCAGGCCGCTGATCCACGCACCAAACGCCGTGAAGAATGGCATGACGTACGGACCAAATTGAGCGAATTTCTCGGCGAATTTTTTGCCGGCGGCCGCTTGCTCCGGCGTGACGCCGCCCTGCTTCACGGCTCGCGCAATCTCTGCTTCACCGAGCGCGCTAGTGAGCTGCTGCGAAAGGAACGCGATTCCACCGGCTAACACCGCGAGAATCAACAACAACATCCAGTAATTGCCCGCCTTGTTGCGTTCGAACACCGCGCGCGGCGAATAGAAAATATCGAGAACGTCTTCCCACGCTGCCGACTTCGACGGCGAATTTGATGACGGTCCATCAGATGAGGGTCCTTCACTCGGCTGGAACGAATCGCTGACTGGTAGCACCGGAGGCGTGACTGGCTCGCTCATCGCGCCGCCTCGCCTTCGAGATACGTGTAACCTTCCAAACCGGCGACATAATCTGCGATAAACGCATTCGCTTCGCCACGCGTCAATCCATCAGCATTCTGGACTTTCCGCCGAAATGTCGCGAGCAGATTCGGCGCATGAAACTGTACGTAGTTCAGCACTTCCGTCACCGTATCTCCGTGCACAATGTCACTGACCACGTAGCGACCGTCTTCGGCCAGCTTCACGTGCACCGCGTTCGTGTCACCAAACAGATTGTGCAAATCGCCGAGAATTTCCTGATATGCGCCAGTGAGAAAAATACCGAGGATGTAATCTTCATCATCCTTCGGCACGTGTAATTCAAGACTCGGGCGACCGTCGCGATCACCAACAAATCGATCGATCTTGCCATCCGAATCACAGGTCACGTCTTGCAGCGTGCCCATGCGATCTGGGCGCTCGTCGAGACGATGCACTGGCATCACCGGAAAGAGCTGATCAATTGCCCAATGGTCAGGCAGCGATTGGAAGAGCGAAAAATTGCAGAAATAGCGATCGGTGAGCGCCGCCTCCACTTCGGCCACAATATCCTCAAACTCCTCAACATCTTCGCGTACAATGCGCTGCAATCCGTTCATGATGCCTAAATGCAACTGTTCGGCCGTCGCAAGCGAGCGGAGATCAAGTGCATCGGCAGAGAAATACTGACGCGCGCGATCTTTGTCGAAGCTCGCATCGTGCGCAATTTCGCGAACCTTGCGCGGCTTGAGTTCTTTGTCGGAGTGCACTTCAATCCAGTCTTCGAGCATCTCGTGCAGCAGCGTGTGATCATCGTCGGTGAGCGACGGTAGCATCGGCACGGTGTTGGTATCCACGTCAATAACTTTGACCAGCAACATCGCGTGATGCGCAGTCAGCGCGCGACCACTTTCGCTGATCAAATTTGGCATTGGCAGATCGTACTCGCGGCACGCCTCGGCCATGGTGTACACCACATCGTTGGCGTATTCCTGCGGCGTGTAGTTGACGCTTGCTTCCGCGGTAGAGTTTGTGCCGTCGTAGTCAACGCCTAATCCGCCGCCAACATCTACGTAGGTCACATCGACACCCATGCGCCGCATTTCCACGTAGAAACGCGCGACTTCCTGCAAGCCCGCTTTGATATAGCGGATATCAGGAATCTGGCTGCCGAGGTGAAAGTGAATCAGTTTCAGAATATCGAGACGGCCCAGTGCGCGGAGCTTGTCGATCAGCTTCACCAGTTGCGCCACGTTCAGACCGAACTTGCTTTTCTCACCGCCACTTTGCGCCCAGCGACCAAATCCGGCGGAGGCGAGTTTGATGCGCACACCCACAGTCGGGATCACGCCCAATTCATCTGCGACTTCGAGCAGCACATCGAGTTCAGACAACTGCTCGAGCACAATGAACACACGATGTCCAAGCTTCTGGCCGATGAGTGCCAAGCGCATGAATTCGTGATCTTTGTAGCCGTTGCAGACAATCAGGTGATCGGTTTTTTCGGTGAGTGCGAGCACCGCTTGTAATTCGGGCTTGGAGCCACACTCAAGGCCAACACCATATGGCTGACCAAAATCGTGAATCTCTTCAACAACGTGGCGTTGTTGATTGACCTTGATTGGAAACACCGTCGTGTACTTGCCGAGGTAGCCGTATTCTTTGATGGCTGCTTCAAACTCTTCGCTCAGTTGGTGCACGCGTGAGCGCAACAAATCAGAGAAGCGAAGCAGCACCGGCATCGCGACACCCTGCGCTTCCAGATCCTGCGCAAGATCAAAGAGGTCAACTTCGCGCTCAGGGTGATCGCGATCTGGACGCACGACCACATGACCTTTGGCATTGATGTCGAAGTACCCGACGCCCCACCCTTCCACGTTATAGAGGGTGCGAGCGTCTTCGATGGTCCAGGGGGCCAACGCGCGCGGGGCGGCAGTCGGCGAAAGCGGCATGGTCGTCATGCGCGGAAGTTAGGGCAAATCAGGGGGTGGGGGTATGCTCCGCGACCAGACCGGTGCGCATCTCAGCCGTTCACGAGCGCCCGGTAGCGTTTCAGGTAGCCAACGTCGATGCGCGTCTTGAGCATTTGCGCCCACCGCGACTCAAGTGCGACACCGCGCCACCGAAGCAGCGCACGTCCGTCGCCGGTGCTCAGGAGTGCGAGGAAGTCGCGTTGTGGCGTGTATGTGGCGGTGAGCGGCAGTCCATTCGCGGCGTCAATCACATTGCGCGCCAGTACCGGTGCCATGCGGACCGCGAAGACGCCCGCCTTTGGCGTATCGGGAGCGTTTCGCAACGTGACGCAATCACCACCGCCAAACACCGTGGCGTCTGCGTTCAGTGCGAGCGTTTGCGACGCAAGTGGATAGCCGCGTACGTCGCATTCGAGGCCGCTGCTCTTCAGCCAAGCATGTGCCGCCGGACCCGCCACCCACGCGGTCGCCACCGACGGCAGCGTCACTGTGCCGTCGGTGCCACTCATCACAATGTGGTCGCGCGAAACCTCCGTGACATTTCCACATTGTACGGCAATTCCACGAGCGCGGAGTGCCCGTGCGGCAAGGCGACGTGAGTTTTCGGCGAATCCGTGCATCGGCAGACCGTCGCGCGCGAATGCATCCACAATTGTCACATTCGCTTGTCTGTGCCGCGCCTCGATCCGTGCGCGCAGCGCGAAGGCAATCTCAACGCCGGCCGCTCCACCGCCCACGACAACAATCGGTACCGATGCGTTGGTGTGAGACGCTGTGATGTGTGCATCGAGTGTTGTCAGCAGATCGATCGCCCTTAAAAAAGGGCGCATTGGAAACGCAAGATCTGCCGCGCCCGGCACATTCGCGCCGCTGATTGCGCTTCCCACATCAAGCGACAGCAGATCGTATTTGAGCGTGGAGCCGTCGCTGAGCGTGATCATTTTCGTTGACGTAGAAAGTGCGATGATCACCGCTTCACGCACGCGAATTCCCGACTGCATCGCGATCTGCGCGACCGGTATTTGTGAGTCTGCGACGGTTGCGGTACCCGCCATAACTGCCGGCAGCATACCGCTGTAGCAGAACATCGGATTCGGTACAAGCAACGTGACATCCCACTCTTGCAGCGGTGTGTGTGTCAGTGCCGCAAGCAGATCAAGTTGCGCATGCCCGCCGCCAGCGAGCACGAGGTGCTTGCGCGTCACTGTAGCTGGACGCAACAAGTTGGAAACTTTGGCACGTGCATACATGTGAGTTTAGCGCATACAGCTGAATAGGCGGGCGGAGCGTCGCTCACGCGCATTCTCGGCACGCAGCGGGTGCTTCGCAAACCAGATCAGGCCAGGGAGTCGAGAAAGCGCGTTGACCGCGCAGAACAGGCACGCGCGACCGTCGCGAAAAGTTCCCCCGTGCCTCTGGCGCAACGCATCAAGGTGCCATCCGCGACCGAAATCTTACAGATTGCTCCCGCGAGACCCCGGTTCGAAACCCGCCGCCAGTGGCAACCGTCCTATCTGTAATACTCCGTATGACGACGTTAGCGCCGACTCCGAATCCCGAAAGCATTCCAGCCGCCGTCCGCACGGCGTTTGATATCGTGCGGCCCTTGGGTCAGGGTGGCATGGGCTCGGTGTGGCTGGCGCGTGACCGAATTCTGGACCGGCTAGTCGCAATCAAGGTGCTGCTCACCAGCGCCGCCAGCGACGATACGCGCGACCGGTTTCTGCGAGAAGCGCGCACCGCCGCAAAGCTCAGCCATCCACACATTGTGCCGGTGCATCGCGCCGACGAATCGGACGGCCAAGTCTGGTTTAGCATGGGCTTCGTTGATGGCGAGTCGCTGGGCGATCGTATTCGTGAGCGCGGCGCACTTCCCGTTGCTGATGTGGTGCGTGTGCTCCGTGAGACGGCGTGGGCTCTGGCATATGCTCACGCTCGCGGCGTGATCCATCGGGATGTGAAGCCCGACAACATTCTGATTGATCGTGAAAGCGGTCGCACCGTCGTCACCGATTTTGGTATCGCGCGTGATCTACGTTCTGTTGATGCGCGTCTCACCGCCGACGGGAGCGTGTTGGGTACGGTGCACTTCATGAGCCCAGAACAGGCCACAGACGGCGAACTGGATGCGCGAAGTGATGTGTATTCGCTGGGTGTGGTTGGATTTCATGCGCTCAGCAATTCATTGCCGTTTGAAGGATCACCGAATGCGGTGTTGGTTGCGCATGTGACGACAGCGGCACCGCTGCTACGCACAGTCGCGCCGAATATTCCGGGGCCGATAGCGGCGGTGATCGACAAGTGTTTGGCGAAAGAGCCAAGTGCGCGGTGGGAGAATGCAGAAGCGTTGGCCGACGCGTTGGGGAAGGCGCTGGAAGAAGTGGTGACTGCCGAACGGAGTGCGGTTGGTACACAGCAAGCAGAGATGCTCAGCGAACGTGACGCGATGGCCGTGTGGCAACGCGCTGCGCAGTTGCAGGCCGAAGCCGCGCATCGCATGGAGCGTAGCGTGCATCTCTCGCCCAATGTTGCAACGGCTGACTCGACGACACCGACTCCCGATGCGTACAGGCTGGGCGATGTTGAAGCCGCGGCAGTGGAAGCGGGAATCTCGCGTCAATTCGTTGCCATTGCTGTGGCCGAGCGGAGCGCTGTTGCGCAGGAAGGTGCGAGTGCGGTCGCTCCACTTGATGCGAAGACAGATCAACGCATTACGACGCTGCTCGGTACCACGGAACGCAGCATTAGTGTGTCGCGCGTGATACGCGCGTCACCTAAAGTCACGCTGCAGTTGATTGGGCGAGTCTTCACGGCGCATCCGTATTTCTTAAAAGTTCGCGAGACCGTGAATGGGCATCCGTTGGACGGTGGCATTCTGCGATTTGACATTCCGGATCTGTACAAAGCGATGACCGACGGCACGTTGACGGGTGGCGCGCTCACTAATAGCGGAGCAATGATCTATCGATTCTCGCAGATTGATATGAGCTTGCTGAACGTGACGTTGAAAGCGCGCGGTACCGCAGCGCAGCCGGAGTGCGAAGTGATCGTGAGCGGTGATTTACGCGACGGACAGCGAAAGAATGTGAAGTGGTCCATCTGGTGTGCAATTGGCACGTCATGCGGTCTTACTGGCGCCGCATTGCCAATTGGTTTCAAGGTGCTCGGCTCACTCGCGCTGGCGTCGCTACCGGCGGCTGGCATTGCCGCGTTAGGAGCAGCCGGTGCGATGGTTGCGTACCGTGCCAGTTTCCGAAGTGCGCTGCGCAAATCTCGCGAGGAGTTGGACAAACTGTTGCTCGCACTGCAACAGAACTTGGATAGCCAAGCGCTGTTTGGCGAACTGCCAGCACCGGTGCCGGTTCGCCGAGATTCAGATCAATCTGCCGCGATCACCACGATGATTACGACGATCACGTGATGTAGCCCGTGCGTTACCCAGGCACGCGTCGCACGAGGACCGACCGCGATGATTGCGGTCGGTCCGTTACGCTCTCGCCGTAGCTACTGACGACCACCGCTGGCACTGGTGCTCGGCGCCGTCAACTGATCGCGGCCCTTCTCCAAGAACGGAATGCCGCTCTGCATCCACGCCGGCTTTGGATCGCCCTTCAGGTGGTGGCCGAAAAACTGTTGCATGCGCATGTCAACGTCTTTCTGATTCGCACGCTTCCGCGGATTATGGCCGTCGTTGTTGTAGTTCAGCAAATACGCCTCTTTGCCGAACCGACGCAGCGCAACAAACCACTCGATGCCCTGATACCACGGCACCGCGCCGTCAGCGTCATTTGACATGATCAGCACCGGCGTCTGGATGCGATCCGTCGCAAAGAGTGGACTGTTCTCAATGAAACGCATTGGTTGCTCCCACAGCGATCCGCCAATTCTGCTCTGCGTGCGCTCGTATTGAAATGCACGAGCAACGCCACTCTCCCAACGAATACCACCGTACGCGCTGGTCATGTTGGCGACGGGTGCGCCTGCAAACGCAGCGGCGAAAAAGTTCGTCTGCGTAATCATGTGCGCGGTCTGATAGCCGCCCCAGCTCTGGCCGGCCGTTCCGACGCGTTTTGGATCGACAAAACCGCGCGCAATCAACGATTGGATGCCAGGTACGATAGACTTCAGCGCGCTCGCACCCGGATAACCACTTTGATACGCGATGTCTGGAAAGAAGACGAGGTAGCCGAGCGATGTGTAGACGGTTGGGTTGATGACGTTGCGCCCACTCGGCGCGTTGTATGCATGCAAACCGTCGCTGAGCTGCTCGTAGAAGTAGGCGATGAGCGGATACTTCTTTGTCGGATCAAAATTTTCCGGTTTGAAGAGAATTCCTTGCAACGGAACGCCGTCCATCGACTGCCATTGCACCAACTCATTGGTGCCCCATGACACTTCGCTCTGCTGCGGATTCACATTTGAGATGACGGTGGTCTGCGCAACCGATATTCCAACGCGCAAGTTTGGGAAATCGCGATACGTGCTTCGCGTGAGCAACAGCTCGTCGCCCTTCCGCGCTTGGCCCAGTATGCGCCACGCCGCATCTTCCATCAACAGCGTTTCCGGTGCTTGCACTGCATCAAGACGATCGCGCATAAACCCAGACTGTTTGGTGGCCTCGTTGAAGGCCGACAGCATGACGGGCTGCGCGGGATCAGCGTAGGGGTTCTCTGGATCGAGATCGACAATGCGCAACACCGTTTGCGCACGCGTACCAACGGAGTCGGTGAGAATGCGAGGTGCGCGTTCGCCCTGCGGGTCCAGCTCCCAGACATCGAAGCGCGAATACGCGAGCGCGCTGCGTTCATCTGTGGTCCAGCCAGCCGCGCCCCACGGTGCAGGCGTGGACGGCGTGTCCCAGGTTTCTTGATCAAACCGAACGCCGCGTGCTGCACCCGTCATGTCGACCGTTTTCTGAGTGCGCACGTCGAAGCTGTACCAGCGGCCTTTGTCGAACCACGAGACGTACTTTCCGGCCGGCGAGAGTGTCGCGCCAAACTCCACTTTTTCCGCGATCACGCGAGTGGCGCCGGTCGCCACGTCGATGACGACGAGATCTACGCCGTCGTCGCCCCACATGCGTGAGACGGCGTAGCGTGTGTCGCGCTGTGACAGTGCAACCGCGCCATCATCGCTAAGGGAGACGCGACCAACTGAATCGTGACCAATCAATCGCGTCTTACCCGACGCAATGCGATGCACAGCAAGCCACGTACGCGCACGATCACGCGCGGCCTCAAGCTTCTGCTGCGGCTGCAGGCGTGCGTCGAGGTAATGCCAGACGTCGACTTGAGATTTTTCTGCGAGAGAGTCGGTGGCAATCGTATCAGGCAGAATCGGTGCCGCACCAAGAATCAGCGAGCTACCATCTCGCGTGAAGCTGACTTGTCGATCGGAAAGATTCGCGCGTTCGCCAAACACGTCAGGCGCGACAACGCGTCTCGCTGCACCGCGTGACACTGCGGTGTGATACACGGCATAGCGCGGCTTCTCATTAGCGAATTCGTCTTTGTCGGACACGAACGCAACCTGTTTCCCTTCCCGATCAAAGGTGATCGCTTTGTAGTTACCCAAACCTTGCGCGAGCACCGTTTCCGTTCCCGTTCCGATGGCGCGCAGATACGCACCGTCTCGGCCGGCCGTGCGAGAAACAATCGTGTAGGCGAGGTTCGCGCCGTTCACGTCGAATGCGTACGTCGTCACGTCGGCGATACGTTCTTCGACGCCCGTCGTGGTGTTGCGCACAACGAGCATCGATCCGTATTCACGCGGGCGCGGCTTGCGCGCTGCCGAATCTGCAGCGGCCTTTCGTGCGGCGGAGTCTGGTGCCGGTCGTGCGGCGGTATCCGGTTCCATTAAGTACGCAATGGAAGTCCCACAGTCACGCGGAACTCGCACGCTCCGAACGCGTCGAATGACAACTGGCTGCAGCGCAGCATCGCCTGTGAGCGGAACAAGAATGAGCGACGCACGCGGCACGGGTAACGCTCGCGGCTTTGCTTTGCGCGCACGCTCAAACTCCGCCATTGGTGCGTAGCCGAGCACCGCTACCATCGACGCGTCGTGCGTGAAGAGCGGTGCTGGTGCAACAAAAGGCGAATCAGTGGTGGCGGTGAGATTTACAATGGGTCGGCCAATGAAACCTCGCGGCACACGAATTTCGCGCGGACCGCGTGTCTCTCGCACAACGAGGTCGGCGTCACCAACCTGCGGCACTTCGGTCCATGCAGCCCACCCGCCAGTAGCGGATAGCGTGGGCGCCTGCGCAGTTCGCCACCGATCGTAGTCATCTTGCGTAATTGCTCGATGGCCCTGCGCGGCCAACGGACCACTGAGACAGATGGCGGAGACAATGATCGCGAGGGACAGACTCTGACGGCGCATGACAAGGCGGGGCAAAAGTAATGTGGCCGAACTGAGCGATTGTGCTCCGAATCTACGAACGTGCCAGCCAAGGTGTTGGAGGTTCAGCTCGTCCTGACCCGTGACCGCTCTGAATCGATAGCTTTCACTACGCACAGCGTCACGACGGCGCATCCCTACCTCTTAAATCTCGCATGCGTCGTCTCGCTGGCTACTTCCTTCGCGGTCTCGTCATCATGGCGCCTCTGGCGCTTACGGTCTACGTCTGCTTCACCATTGTTACTGTGATCGACGGCTGGATTCCAGTGGACATTCCAGGCGCTGGCTTCGCAATCACAATTGGGCTGATCACGCTGGTTGGCGCACTCGGCTCTAATGTCTTAGCCGACAGTCTGGGTAGACTGCTTGATCGCATGCTGGAGAAGTTACCCTTTGTGCGACTGCTCTACAGCACGGCGAAAGATTTTTTCGAAGCATTCGCCGGGAATAAAAAGCGTTTCGACACGGCGGTGCTGGTCACGCTCTTTCCCGCGTCGGAAGCAAAGGCACTGGGTTTTATGACCCGGAAAGATGTCGAGATGTTTGGATTGCGCGATCACGTCGCTGTGTATTTGCCGCATAGCTACGCATTTACGGGCCAGCTGGTTTTGGTGCCAGCGCACCACGTGACGCTCGTTGACGCGGGGAGCGCAGAGCTGATGTCGTTCATTGTTTCGGGCGGTGTGACGGAGACAACGTCGTCCACACCAACTGCCTCACTGCGTCCGATTACAACCGCGACGTCCGACGTCGACGATCCAGCGCGCTGAACACAAGAAATCCTGACGCAGCGATGCAGACCGCGATCGCCTGTGCTCTGCCGCCAACTTCACCTGCGGCGATGTCGACCGCAGTCACGCCAATGAGCACCAGCATTGGGCACATAGCGAGCACAGTAATTCCTGCAACACCAAGCGGCACACGAAACGATCCGCGCAGCGTCGGCTCACGCACGCGAAGCCGCACCAGCGCTGCGAACTCAAGTCCAAGCGCGAGCGCGTAGAGCAGCACGTCGGCTGTTATCAATTCGGCAAATGGCAGCACGGCGATGATCGAGTACAGCGTGGCCGAGAGCAGTATTGAACGCACCGGTACACCGCGCCCGTCAACATGAGCAAGCCAAGTGGGGAGCAGTCGATCCTGGGCCACGCTGAGTGGAATGCGTGAGTATGCGAGCAGGAGCGAATTGAACATTGCCGTGGCGCTCAACATTGCGGCGACGCCAATCGCGATGGCCAACGCCGGACCAACGGGTCCCGCAACTTGGCGCGCAATGTCGGGCCAGCCGCCTTCTCGCCAGGTCTGCCAATCACTGGCCGCGAGAGCTGGAAGCAACGGCATAAAGTATCC